>JBJXDS010000111.1:0-14217 GCA_046154525.1 Bacteroidia bacterium | reverse complement strand
CCCCTCATCAATTTGTGAAACATCCATTTCAGTTTCCTTGGTTGTATTTGTTTTTTGTGAAAAACGTAGATGACCTATGTTGTTAAATAATTCAACACGGATTGGCAAATTAAAGCCATTGCTTTTAAAGGTAATCCAATCCTTAGCCGGATTAGGGTAAACTTTAAAACTATTTGGCGGTAAAAGCGAAATAGCCGAAACATTATTAACTGGTTCACATTTTAAATGATGGGCGTAATGAGTTGTTGAATCAAAAATTATACTCTCGTCACCAGTTTGGTAAGGTAAATGTGAAAAATAAAAAACCATTTCTTCATCGTGGTCATCTATTCCTGCATGCAATAACTCTAATTCATCCTTAGGGTCATGCTGGTTTAAAACAGTATTGCTATAAGTAGAAAAGGCATGAATCATTGAACCGGCTGGCAGATAAACAGGTTTTTTAAAGTTATAGATTAACTCTGACCATGAAGCATCCCAATCATCTATTTTCAATAATTTACTGGTATCTTTATTTGGCAATATGGCATACACTTTCATATTGTCGCAATACCCATGCGCATGAGGCGAAATACTTAAAATAGTCATATCGTTTTCTACCAAAAATCGTTCATGAAACTGCTTGGTGGAATCAACTGATACCAAAAAAGGCCAATTAACTATATTTTTATCTTGAGCCAATATTCGGGATGTAGTTATCTGTCGAGCTGCAAGTAAACTGGTATCAAATTTTATATTTACAAGTGTTGAATCATGCCATCCCGCAGCATCCTGACTATATTGCACCTGAACTACAAAATAATAACCGGAATCTATTTCAAAATTAAACTCTTTTGCCAACCTAAATGGGTCCGAATCCAGAGTCCAGCTATAAACAGGTTGAAACGTGTTGCTTCCGATTCCATAAAATTTTGAATACCCTTTACCAATATCTTGATTGTCTAATTTTACTGGAAGCCGTGATGAATCAACATAAACAAATACAGCGTGAACCAAGGATGTATTATTTGGTATCACTTCTATTGATTTAATTTTTTTAACTGAACTTAAAGAAGGTTTTATTATAAAACAGCGTCTTAAATGGTCATTAATTGTATCCGGTAATTGATAATCTGTAATAAATGAAATGTCAGGGTTAGAAATACCTGCCACCCTTTTACCATATACCGGCGGTGCCGGGGCATCTGCCGGGTTACCTTCTAATGCCAAATCTCTTGCCCACACTTTAATTAAATCAATTTGTTTTTGTGTCAGATGTCTTTCATTGGTAAACTGACTATAATTACCATTATGAATGGCAGGTGGCATTTTTCCAGTATTTACATATAACTCTACGGCCAATCGCTGATTAAAAACTTGGCTATAACTCATTAATGGAAAAGCAGAATTTGCTTCGTTATTATGACAAGGAGAACAATGACTATATATTATACAGGCAATATCCTCCGACCAAGTAACATTTTGTGCCATTCCATAGGTAAAATCAAGTAAGGCAAAAAATATTAAAAAATATTTTCGCATACTTCTTATTTAGGCTCAACAATCATCACCGCATTATTGGTTGCATTTACATACCAAAGTTTTCCGTTATGAATTTTTATTCCCATTATTCCGGGCGAACCTGTATTAATTCGAGCCATTTCTTTTTTTGTGTTCACGTCAAAACATATTATTTCACCGGTGGCGTAGTCCGAGACAAATAGGCGGTTATCTTTTATTTCAATACCGCATGGTTTTTGCAGATTTTGGTCATAAAAAACCTCCCAGGTCGCACCCTCCATTCGCGAATATTCAGCCAATACTTCGCTAACGGGTGGCAGTTTTGCGGCTACAATTCCGGTTGTTATATCCATTCGTAATATTCGTTTATTGCCTCCATCTACTATGTACAGCCATTTTTTATCTTTATCCAGAATAAGATGGCTTGGCAAGGTAGCATCACGCTTCACAGTTACTTCATTATACCTTTTAAGTTTTGCATCAGCATGATAATCTTGCCCAGGACCATGGTCTGCAGCAAAATCATACCGAATAATATTATTGTAATAGCCATCAAAAACCCAAAAAACATTTTCCCTTTCGGCAGCTATACCCATACAATAGGGGCTTTGATGAACCATATCCAAATGGCTGCCGTTAACCTTTTGAGTCGGTGGGTTTCCAATTACTCCGTAGATAGAAAAATCACTTGACCATAATGTAGGGCCTGTATATCTGCCACCTTGATGGTTAGCATCTAATACATTAGGACTTGAACCCCAATTCCCATTTTCACTAAATGCCAAACCGGAGGTGAGAGACATAAAATGATAGGCATTCCCATCCTTTTTATAAATTGCTTCCTGATTTACTTCTCCGGCATTAGTTAAAGTTACAGTATTACTGCCTGTACTTTCAGTCCCTTTATTTACAATCCAAAGTTCATTGGTTTTGGTAGGATTAAAATCAAGATCTTGTGGTATCGAAATTTTATCAATGTTATTAGCAATTAAATTAAAATCAGGCAATAAAATTCCCCAATCTACTGCACGTGATGCTTTAAAAAATTCAGGGAGTTCATCTTTTAGAGGAGTAGGTGGATCTACATCATCCTTTTTTTTACACGATGATACAAAAAGTAAAATAACACATCCAAGCAAAAGTGTACAATAAGTCTTCATTTTTTTTCTATTTTTAAAGTTCGAATATATTAACTTTTTTAATACTAATTATTTATTTTGAAATCTTATAATTTTATGAGTTTTTAAAATTCATTAACCTTAAACTTGTCAATATCACTATCAAAGTAACTCCAACATCAGCAGCTATTGCAAATACTAAATTTCCATAACCAATAAAGGCCAGTGTTATGAAAATAACTTTAACTGCAATGGCCCCAATGGTATTGAATTTAATTCTGTTTAACGTTTTTTTGCTTAGGAGAATAAGAAATGGGATGAGTGAAAGTTTGTCGTTCATCAAAGCTATGTTGGCGGTTTCAATAGCCGTATCACTTCCGGCAGCTCCCATGGCTATGCCAACAGTACTTTGTGCTAAGGCAGGTGCGTCATTTATTCCATCGCCAACCATGGCTACAAATTTGTATTGGTACAAAAGCTCTTTTATTTTTTCGGATTTATTTTCGGGTAGCAAGCTACCAAATATTTTTTTTATGCCCACTTGCTTTGCTACATAATTGGCTGCTTTTTCGCTATCGCCGGTAAGCATTACAGGTTCTATACCCATGGCTTCTATTTCTTTTAATGCTGCTGCACTGTCGGGTTTTATTTCATCCATTAAGCCAATAACCCCTGCCACACCTTCGCCAAAACTTACTACCACACTTGTTTTTCCTTCCTCCGAAAGTTGTTCCACAATTTTCTCGGCTTCGGGGCTTACATGCTGATGTTCTTTGATGAATGAAAGTTTTCCCAAATAAATGGTTTCATCTTCACACACCAAACATTTTGCGGTGGCTCCTTTGCCCATTATACTGTTAAACTTTTCGGTTTTATGAGGTTCAAATCCTTCGTGCTTGCTTTTATCAACTATGGCTTGTGCCAGAGGGTGTTCGCTGAAAATTTCTGCTCCTGCGGTGCAAGCCAACAATTCTTCACGGCTTGTTCCGTTGAGTGGAAATACATCTGATACAATCGGATTTCCAAAAGTGATGGTACGGGTTTTATCCAAGGCAATGGCTTTTATTTTGGCTAAGGCTTCGATGTATTTTCCTCCTTTTACCAAAGCTCCTTTGGCCGATGCATTGCCAATGGCTGCATAAATGGCAACGGGTGTAGAAATGACCAATGCACAGGGGCAGGCTATTACTAAAAGTGTAATGGCCTGTTGCAACCAATGGTTTAAATCCAAATTCAAAAAGAAAACCGGAATTATAAAAATTAAAATTGCCGCCACAATAATTGATGGGGTGTAATAACTCGAAAACTTTTGAATGAATTTTTGAGTTTCACCTTTATTGGCAGATGCTTCAAACGTAAGCCTTACAATTTTTGAAAACGTGGTATCGGCAGAAAGTTTGCTGGTTTCCATTTCAATAAACCCATTTCTATTAAGTGTTCCTGCAAAAAGGGTGTCGCCAACATACTTGTCTTTGGGTATGGGTTCACCTGTAATGGTGGCTTCGTCCACACTTGTTTCGCCCAATATTATTTTTCCATCAAGCGGAATCATTTCACCTGGTTTTATCTGGATAATTGTTCCAACTTCTATTCTATCAATGGGGACATCCTCATTTTTTGATTTTACGAAAGCAGTTTTGGGAGCTTTACTTACTAATTCATCCAGTGCTGCCTTTGAATTTTCAATTCCTATATCTTCCAGCCGTTCACCTAATACATACAACACAATTACTACAGCAGCTTCAGGATATTCACCAAGGTAAAATGCACCAATAACAGCAATGGTCATTAGTAAATTGATGCTACTTAATTTAAGTTTGAAAATCGCTTTTACCCCGTTCCACAAAACCGAATACCCTATGCCAAATATAAATATTGTGAAAACAAAGGGTTCATAAGGCATAGGTATGTGAATGCCGATGAGAGATAATACTTCCAGGGCAATCACTATGGTAATAGCAGCAAGAAGAAAAAGAAATTTTTTATCGTTGATTGGTAGTTTCATGGTTTGATTTTTTTTTAATAATGGTTAATAATTCCTCCGGTATTTCCATTGGCTGCAAGGGTGGAACATTTGCTCCGCCTGTGTTTCCAACCGGAATTTTTCCTACAAACGATTTAACACCGCCAAAAATCAAACGTGGAATTTGGCCAATTACTTCTTTGGTATTTTTGGTTTTAATTCCAAATTTTAACATTTCCCAATGAACATAAGAATGTGCAAATGGATAGGGTTGCCCAAGTATATGAGCCCTTTCCAAATAGTACCAACTTTGCTGCAAATGCCCCTGTGAAAAAGCATTTGCAGCGTTGGATAGTTCTTTTTTGTAAAATGGTTTCAATGCACGGGGCATGGTTGTGTATATTTTCATACCCTGACTATTTATTCTTTTTCTTCTTCTTCGCCGCAGCATCCTACAGTTTCACCACTTTTTAACTGGGATATTAAAAAATAAGAGCCTTTCACCACAATTTGGGCATCGTCTTCCATTTTTTCCAATGGAATAATTTCAACATAGCCATCGGCTGACGAACCTGTTTTAACTTCTATTAATGAATAGCCCGGCAAAAAATCTCCCTTTTTATAATGGTTGTTTTTATTCTCTTTTGCAACAAGGCTTTGGGTAGCTAAAAACACATATTGTCTTTCTCCAACCCTTACCAATGCAGCCTCAGGAACAGCCGAAACCATTCTTTCTTCTACATTTATTTCTGCATTTACATAGGTGCCTGGAATAAGGTCTTTCCGTGAATTGTTCTTTACATCAGCATGAATTTCAACCGTTTTGGTTTGTTCATTAAGCATTTTGCCGATACTGAAAATAACTGCTTCTATCCTACTTCCATCTTGATTAGGCAAGTTAACAAATACTTTTTGACCAATTTTTAGTTTTGAAAGATCCTTTTCAAAAACATCCAAATGAACGTGAATATCACTATTGTTTATAACATCAAACAAGGTTTTATTTGGTTCGGCATAGCCGCCCAGGCTCGCCTTTAAATGACCAATATACCCTGAAATAGGGGCTTTTAAAGGAATGGATTTAGTGATAATCCCTTTATCAAGTGCTGCGGTAGATATGGACAATAAGGATAACTGGCTTTCGATGGAAGCCAATCTTCCTTTTTCTACATTGTACTTAGACTGGGCTTGCTGGAACACTTTTCCTGAACTTACTTTTTGCTCATAAAGTTCCTTTTGGCGCAGATATTCTTTTTCAAGAAAATATATATCGTTTTTAATTGAGAGGTATTCCTCTTGTAACTTTATATAATCTGGGTGCTCAAGTATCATAATCGTTTGACCTTGTTTTACAAAATCCCCTTCCAGTACATTTATTGATTTTACTATTCCCCCAATATAGGTTGACACTTCGGCAAAATTTTGAGGCGGAACATCCAGTTTACCGGAAGCTTTAATTACCTCAGCCATATTTTTTTGTTCGATGGAGCCCAGCTCCATACCAGCCGATTTAAACTGAAATTGGGTTAGCTCCAGATAGGTTACAGTTATTGCCGTATCGTCTGTATGCTTTTCTGTTTCTATTGTTTTGTCCTCTTTTGCGCCACAAGCCCATAATAGGACGGCAGATAAAAGGGTCATTATTATTTTATTTTTCATGATTTTTTAATTAAAAATTATTTTGTACCTATAAGTTTTTCGATGGAAATAACAACCTGGTTATATTGGTTCAGTGCTTCCAAATACCCGTTTTTGATGGTGCTTATTCGATTTAAACTTTGAATATATTCCATATAGCCAATTTCCCCAGCCTTAAATCCAATTTCGGTGTGTTTAAGAATAAGTTCGGCCTGAGAATTTGCTGTGGTTTCATAATACGTCACACTTTTGCTATATTTATCCAGTTCCTGTACCAAAATATATAAATCAGATTGAATAGCGGATTGGTAATATTGATAATTATTCTCAGCTATTTGGGTACTGATTTTAGAAGCTTTTATTTTTCCCTGCTGTGCCCCAAACCATAGCGGAACAGCTACTCCAAACTGAAATCCCGCCTGGTTGCTTTTTCCATAATAATTACGGCTAATATCATTGGGATTATAGCCGCCAATAACCGTTTGATGGAAATAACCCAAAGTAAAATCTGGCATCAGTTTCGATTTTTCAACCTCTGTGGAGTAATTACTTATTTCTATTTGTTGTTTTAAAAAACCAAGATAGGGATTTTGAGAAATATCAGAACTGTCTTTTGGCAGAATGAGGTTGCGTTTCAATTTTTCATTTCCATCAATTACTAACTCCGAATCGGTATTCAGCAAAGTTTGAAGTTTTTTTTGCTGAATGAGCATGTCAGTTTGGGCTTGGCTTAACAGATTTTTTAATTGCATAAGCTCTGTTTCCGCGGTTACTTTTTCAAGCAAATTGGTTTCTCCTGTTTTGTATCTAAGTTCGGCAGAGGTTAAAAAGTTGGTGTATAAACTATCCTGAATTTTCAATAACCTTACTTTTTCCTGGGCGAAATACAGTTGGTAAAATGCAGATTTCACCTCGGCTATCAATTCATTTTTAGCAATATTGTATTCTTCTTCACTGTTTTTAATAGTTGCTGTAGCCAATTTTTGCTGGTTACGATAAACCGTAGGAAATGAAATATCCTGTGTAACGCTTAAGCTGTTATCAATATTTCCGCCGCTTGTTGGGTCCTGGGTTAACAAAAATCGGGTTTTATCAATGTTTACTGCCGAACTTTTCAATTGCTTTTGCAATTCAATTACGTAGGCATTGGATTTAATTCCACCATTGTTTTTTAAGGATTCATTAATAGCTGCATCAAGTGTTAGCTTTTGTTTTGAAGTTTGAGAATTAGCCTTTTGAGGTAACATCATAAAACCAAGAATAAGTGTGGCTATAATAGTTCCGGTTTTTTTCAAACCCTTTTTATTTTCTCCTGAAAAGAAAATATACAATGCAGGAAGCACCACTAAGGTTAATAAAGTGGCTGTAATAAGTCCGCCGATTACCACTGTAGCCAATGGGCGCTGAACTTCGGCTCCTGCCGAATTAGATAGAGCCATGGGGAGAAACCCAAGAGATGCTACCGCAGCGGTCATAATAACCGGACGCAACCTAAGCTTTGTTCCTTCCAAAACCCGTTGATTAATATCTGTCATACCTTCTTTTTTTAATTGATTAAAATATGCTATCAAAACAATTCCATTTAAAACCGCCACCCCAAACAAGGCGATAAATCCAACCCCTGCCGAAATACTAAAAGGCATTCCGCGAACCCATAAAGCTAAAACCCCGCCAATAGCTGATAAGGGGATAGCAGTAAAAATAAGAAGGGTTTGCCTTAGGGAGTTAAACGTAAAAAACAGAAGCACCAAAATAAGCAAAAGAGCCACCGGCACAGCTATAGCCAGACGTTTGTTGGCTTCCACCAGGTTTTGAAACTGTCCTCCATACGTTATATAATAACCTGCTGGCAGATTCAGTTCCTTATCCAGTTTCGCACTTATCTCATCCACCACAGATTTTACGTCACGATTCCTTACATTTAAACCCAGGGTAACTCTTCGCCGGGCATCATCCCTTGATATTTGCATAGGGCCTTCTTTAAAATTTATATCGGCCAATTGGCTTATTGGAATTTGGCCACCACCGGGAAGCGGAATAAATAAGCTACGGATATTAGAAATGTCAGTCCTGAAATCTTTTTGAAACCTAACTACCATATCAAACCGTTTTTCTCCTTCAAATACCACTCCTGCCACTTCCCCTGCAAAGGCTGTTCGCAATACCGTATTAATATCCGAAATATGAAGCCCGTACTGAGCCATTTTTTCGCGGTTATATTGAACGGTTATTTGTGGAAGCCCGGTGGTTTGCTCGGCTCTAAGATCAGCAACACCGCTCGTGTTTTCAATAATTCTAACTGCTTCATTTGCTTTTAGGGCCAGTAAGTCCAAATCATCCCCATATATTTTTATAGCTATGTCCGACCTAACTCCTGTCATCAACTCATTAAACCGCAATTGGATGGGTTGTGAAATTTCGAGGCTTATACCCGGCAATCCTTTCAGGATAACTGTAATTTCCTCGGCAAGCTCTTCTCTTGATTTAGCCGTTGTCCATTCACTTTTATCTTTCAATACTACAATTATGTCTGCCACTTCTACCGACATGGGGTCGGTAGGGATTTCGGAAGAACCTATCCGTGAAACAATTTGTTTTATTTCAGGAAATTCTTTTTTTAATAATTGCTCCACCCGTGTTACCATTTCAATATTTTGGGTAAGGGAACTGCCGGGCATTACTCTTGTATTTATAGCTAAATCTCCTTCTTCAAGGGTGGGAATAAATTCAGAACCCATATTGATAAATACAAACAGGCTTCCTATAAAAAGTACAAAAGCAGTAATTATTACTAATCCTTTTCTTTTTATTGAGAAATGAATTAATGGATTATACAACCTTTGAAAAAAGTCAATAATATTATCCGAAACATTGCGTTTATTCTCTGTTTTTTTACTCAAACATAAAGCCGACATCATTGGCACATAAGTAAGAGATAATAAAAAAGCACCAAGAATAGCAAAGGAAACAACCTGTGCCATGGGCACAAACATTTTGCCTTCGATACCCGTAAGTGTAAGAATTGGTAAGTAAACTATTAATATAATTATCTCACCAAATGCAGCCGATGTCCTAATTTTGGATGAAGCCTGGTAAACTTCCTCATTCATTTGGGCTTGGGTCAACACTCCATTTGATGATATTTTACTGGTTCGTATCCGATGGACAATAGCCTCTACAATAATTACAGCCCCATCTACAATAATTCCAAAATCAATAGCCCCAAGGCTCATCAGGTTTCCTGAAACACCAAATACCCGCATCATACCCAGGGCAAACAGCATGGATAAAGGAATAACAGAAGCCACCACCAATCCAGCCCGCCAGTTTCCAAGTAACAAGACCAGAATAAAAATAACAATCAATCCTCCTTCTATAAGATTGGTTTTTACAGTTTTTATTGCCCTTTCCACCAGACTGCTTCGGTCAAGAAAAGGCTCTATAACCACACCGGCCGGGAGAGATTTTTGAATTGTCGTAATTTTTTCTTTTACCCTTTCAGTAACATCGGCAGCGTTTTGTCCTTTAAGCATCATCACTACCCCCACCACTACTTCTCCTTTGCCATCGCGGGTAGCAGCCCCATATCGGGTGGCACTGCCAAATTGAACCGTTGATATATCCCTTACTAAAATAGGTAAGCCATCAATAGTTTTTACTACGATACTTTCAATATCCTTGATACTGCTTACCATACCCAAACCTCTTATAAAATAGGAATTGGTTCCTTTCTCAATATAACTGCCACCTGTATTTTCATTGTTGCTTTCAAGGGCTTCAAATAGTTCGCTGATGGCAATATTCATTGACCTCAATTTATCAGGATTAATGGCTATCTCATATTGTTTAAGATAACCCCCAAGGGTATTAATATCAGCTACACCCGGCACTCCCAGTAATTGTCTTCGTACATTCCAATCCTGAATAGTTCGCAAATCCATAGAGGTATATGAATTTTCGTAACCTTTTTTGGTATGCAAAACGTATTGGTAAATTTCCCCAAGTCCGGTTGCCACAGGAGCCAGTTCCGAATTTCCAACTCCTTTAGGAATATTTTCCCTGGCTTGAACTATCCGTTCATTCACCATTTGCCGGGCTTTGTATATTTCCACCTCGTCTTTAAAAACAACGGTGATAACAGAAAGCCCAAGTTTTGAAATGGATCGAAGCTCCACCATATCGGGCAAATTGGCACAGGCCGATTCAATGGGGGCAGTTACATACTGCTCCACTTCTTGCGAAGCCAGCGTTGGTGCCACGGTTATAATCTGAACCTGATTGTTCGTTATATCCGGTAGGGCATCAATAGGTAATTGTGTTAATGAATAGGTTCCCCAGCCCAAAAGGGCAGCTACAAATAAGCCTACCACAATTTTGTGATGGATGGAGAATCGAATGATTCTATCTATCATAATAATAAAAGTTTAAGCCCCAAACCATTCAGGACAGGGGCAATTTTAAAATTAGTTAGAAGTTTCCTTATCGTAAGCTACACATGAAGGGTGTTTTTTACAATCTTCCCCTTTTACACATTTTTCATGAGCCTCACATTCAGGATGCTCAGGGCAATCTTCCGATAATGGGCAATTACGTTCATGACCTTTACAGTTAGTCATGTCTATTTCTTTTGCTTTTTGGCCACAAGAGGAAATTATAAGTGTGCTAACAAGCACTATGGATACTATTAATTTTTTCATTTTTTAAATTTTTTAATTGGTATTAATAATTGAATTTGATGCTTGCAAAATTGTAGCATCGGATTAAATAAAATTACTCTTTCGAGCCGCTAAATAAAAAATTTAAGAAAGTTGGGGTGGCTGCCAAATAGAAGGCAAAAATTTAGAAGATGATTCTATTACATATAAGAAATGACTATTTTCACCCACGATAGGTGCGCTCATTTCTATAGAAACTAATTGATCAATAATTACAGTACTACAACATGCACAATTGCAAAATGGCTGGCATTCGTTGTGATCGTCTGATTCATCACCGCAATTATCTTCCGATTGACAATGGTTTTCAATACCCACATTATCCTGACATGGCATTGAAACAATGCCTGCAAAATAAAAACATAATAGGGTAATAAGGATTTTCAAATCGTTTTCAAAAGTACAATTTTTATTTATTTCTATCTTAAAAAGGTTGGTTGGGCAAATTTCAAAATAAAAAGCGGCCTGAAAGCCGCTTTTTAATATTTTAAAAAAGATTTGACAACCTTTAAAAAAGTTGTCAAATCTGCAATAGTAAATTATTTAACTTCTTCAAAATCCACATCCTGAGCGGTATCGTTTCCTGTATTAGCATTTGCTGTTTCAGGCTCACCTTCTGTTTGGTTAGGTTGGCCTTGCTGTTGCTGTGCATTATATAAATCTTGAGAAGCTGCTTCCCATGCCTTATTCAAAGCTTCGGTGGCCGAATCTATATTTGCTATATCACGGCTAGCATGAACTTTTTTTAACTCATCTTTAGCGGCAACAATGGCTTCTTTTTTATCATCAGGTATTTTATCACCAAATTCTGTCAGTTGCTTTTCGGTTTGAAAAACCAAAGAATCGGCTGCATTTAATTTTTCAACTTCTTCTTTTGCGGCTTTATCAGAATCTGCATTCATTTCGGCTTCGCGTTTCATACGTTCTATTTCATCTTTGCTTAAGCCTGATGAAGCCTCAATTCTGATTTTCTGTTCTTTACCGGTCCCCTGATCCTTGGCACTTACATTTAAAATACCGTTGGCATCTATATCAAAAGTTACTTCAATTTTTGGCATTCCACGGGGTGCAGGCGGTATTCCGTCTAAATGGAATTTTCCAATGGTTTTATTTTGGTTGGCCATTGGGCGTTCGCCTTGCAATACATGTATTTCTACCGACGGTTGGCTATCACTTGCAGTGCTGAAAACCTCACTCTTTTTAGTAGGGATGGTTGTGTTTGAATCAATTAATCTTGTCATTACACCACCCATGGTTTCAATACCTAATGAGAGTGGAGTAACATCTAACAATAAAACATCTTTTACTTCACCAGTTAATACAGCCCCTTGGATGGCAGCACCAATAGCTACAACCTCATCAGGGTTCACACCTTTAGATGGCTCTTTTCCAAAAAAGTCTTTTACTAATTTTTGAATGGCTGGTATACGAGTGCTTCCTCCAACTAAAATCACTTCATCTATTTCTGAGGTAGAATATCCAGAATCCTTCAATGCTTTTTTACATGGTTCCAAACTTCTTTGAATTAATTTATCAGCCAATTGCTCAAATTTTGCTCTCGACAAACTGCGAACCAAATGTTTTGGCATTCCGTTTACCGGCATTATATAAGGAAGATTTATTTCAGTTTGCTGTGCACTTGATAATTCAATTTTGGCTTTTTCAGCAGCTTCCTTTAAGCGTTGTAAGGCCATTGGGTCCTGACGTAAATCTAAGCCTTCATCTTTTTTAAACTCATCGGCTAACCAATCAATAATTACATGGTCAAAATCATCACCTCCTAAATGGGTATCGCCATTGGTTGATTTTACTTCAAAAACTCCATCACCCAATTCAAGTATAGAAATATCAAACGTTCCACCCCCCAAATCATACACTGCTATTTTCATGTCTTTGGTGCGTTTGTCCATACCATAAGCCAAAGCTGCCGCTGTTGGTTCGTTTACTATTCGTTCCACTTTTAGTCCGGCTATTTCGCCGGCTTCCTTGGTGGCTTGACGTTGAGCGTCATTAAAATAAGCCGGAACGGTAATAACCGCGCGGGTTACTTCCTGTCCCAAATAATCTTCAGCCGTTTTTTTCATTTTTTGCAATACGATGGCTGATATTTCCTGAGGGGTATATTTCCGGTCGCCTATCTGAACCCGAGGGGTGTCGTTATCACCTTTTACCAATTTATAGGTTATGGTTTTTAGCTCGCTAGAAACTTCAGAATATTTGCGGCCCATAAATCGTTTAATTGAACTTATGGTATTACCAGGATTTGTAATTGCCTGACGTTTGGCTGGGTCACCTACCTTTCTTTCTCCATTTCCATTATCTAAAAATGCTACAATGGATGGTGTAGTTCTATGCCCTTCACTGTTTGGAATTACAACTGGTTCATTTCCTTCTAAAACCGATACACACGAATTGGTGGTACCTAAATCTATTCCTATTACTTTACTCATTATTATTTTATTTAACAGAATTTAAACAATAAAAATGCCAAAGAGATTTTAGTTAAAAATAATGACAAATAGACAGGATGAAAATTTAATCAAAAAAAAACACCCGTTCGATACGGGTGTTTTTAAGATTATAAGATTAAAATTATTTTTATCCTACTTTTACATTAACGGCGTTTACACCTTTTTGACCTTGCTCGGTTTCAAAAGTTACGCTGTCATTTTCACGAATTCTATCGATCAATCCTGAAGAATGAACGAAGATGTCTGCTCCACCATTGCTTGGTGAAATAAATCCGAAACCTTTTGTTTCGTTAAAAAATTTTACTGTTCCTTGTTGTGACATTGTTTTAAATATTTATTGGTTATGTTTTAAAAGTGTAAAGGTAGGCCAATTATTTATTAATTCATTATTAATTTTTAAAATGCTCACTTGTATTCATAAATTCAAGTCATTAAAAGTATTCGTTGAATATGCTTTGTTAAGTTCTAATTTTTTCTAAGGTATTTTTTTTTGTCATCTTATACATACCACTTGGTATTGTATGTAACATTTACATTTATTTTGCGTTTTTAGTTTTTAATGAAACGGTTTATACACTTTATATATATTTATTCCTTATGGTGTTAGTAAACCGACGTTTATTTTCTCTCCTATTTTTTTTAATAAATTTAATTCCCCTGGCCTCAGCCCAGCACTTTTTTAAATTGAGTGGGTATGTAAATGATTCGATGGGCCAGGCCATACCAGGAGCTACTATCCGACTTAGGAACGACAATTTGGGAACAGCTACAGATGATAATGGCTATTTTGCGCTTAGGCTGGAAGAAGGCTA
>JBJXDS010000110.1:0-6017 GCA_046154525.1 Bacteroidia bacterium | reverse complement strand
GGAAGTTTTGATTGAAGAAACTTTTGGAAAGTCTCAAACTTTCCAAAAGTTAGAATCCAGAATTAGCAAGCAATTCGCCAACCTTTTTAGTAGTTATACTCAATCTTATAATAAGGTTTTTAATAGGGAGGGAAGTTTGTATAATCCTAATTTTAAGCATAAGAAGGTGGATAATGATGCCTATTTTACTAAGTTGGTTCACTACATTCATGCCAATCCTGTGGATCATGGATTTGTAAGCAGTATTGAAGATTGGCCTTATAGTTCATATAATTCCTTTTTATCGGATAAGAAAACATTATTGAAGCGAGAAGATGTTTTGGATTGGTTTTACGGAAAAGAAGATTTTATTAAATATCATCAACAACCTATTGATCCAAAAATGGATTTTGATTTTGATTGAATTAATCAAACGTCGGAGGTTTTTAAAACCTCGGACGTTTTTGGAAACCGAAAGCTCCCAAATAAATCTTTGGAGCCACCTTAGGTTTTGAGTGGCAAAAAGCCTACTTTTGCACCAATGTTAGAAACGTGCGGCGCTATGAGCCTGTATACCTGTAAACAGGGCATTAGGGCCGAAACAAATCTTTTAAATTATTCAATCCTAAACCACCTTTATCTGCTTATTGGGCCTTTATTGAAAGGCTGGTTTAAATTTGGTGTACAGCAGCCAATTAATTTTACAAATTCTTTTGGATTGAATGTAACAATGAAAAAGAAAAGCACCATGAACTTTGTATTCATTTTTGTATACTAATATTTTGAGAAAAGCTATACTGCGGGGTTCTATTAAAAACAAAGACGATAAAAAGACACTTATAAATGTTGCTTACGTAACGTTTTTTGCTAAAAATCTATCCAACCTATAATGCCGGTCACTAATTTTATAAAACCACTATTTCTATTTTTAATACTTGGATTTTTTGCTAACACCAGCAAGGGCCAATGTGGAGGTATGGATTTGGTGAGTGACCAATATACCTTATGCCAGCCAGCTCAGTTTAAATGGGTGCTTAAAAATGTGCCGCTGGGCAGTTCGGTTTTGTGGGATTTTGGAAGTGGGCAACAAAACGGGAGTGATACATTTTATGCATTTATAGATAAGGCCGGAAAGGTGGCAGTAAATGTAAAAATTACTCTGGCGAATGGCAGTGTTTGTATTATTAAAAGACCTGATTTTGTGGAGGTGAACTCCACCCCTATTCCTGTAATGTTTGTTTCGAGAAAAACACTTTGCACTGGGGCCGATTCGGTTACCTATTTTGATGTAACCCCTAATGTGGCAAAACGGTCGTGGTATGTGGATGGAAATTACTACTACAACACCCAGGCTAAATTAAACTATACTTACAAAACGGCAGGTATTAAAAAAATAACCCTTGTGGCTGAAGATAATAACGGATGCATAGGTATAAAAGAATTTGACTCGGCCACTGTTATTTATAGCCTGCCTGCCATAGATTTTAAAGCCGATATATTGACAGGATGCACTGATAAGTTGGTAAAATTTACACCTGCCATAAATACATATGGCGCAGGTATTAGTTCATACACCTGGACATTACCGGGAGGACAACCTTTTAAACAGTTAAAAGCCATACCAGATATGGTAAACTATACTGTAGCCGGAGTTTACTCTCCAAGTCTTGAAATAAAAACTACGGGAGGTTGCACTTACACGGTTACGAAACAAAATTATCAGGCGTATGGCACTGCGGCAAGCTTAAGTTTAAAACTATCAGACACCTCGGTGTGTACTGGAAAAACAGTAACTATAGAAAATTTTGATAAAACTTTGCCAGGAAATTTTAGTTGGACACTAAACGGAACATCCTCCATCTATCAGCCCGATAAATATACAAATACTGTGAGCTATAGTGCCACTGGAAAATATGATGTGGAGGTTACCTATAATCATAATGGATGTATTATTTCACAAGTACTACAAAAAATAATACGGGTTAAAGATATAAGCGCCTTATTTACCTCGGGCGATAATTACCATTGTAAATTGCCCCACACCATACATTTTACCAACCAATCAAAATCGAATGAATCGGGGACTATGAATTATCAGTGGAAGATTTTTGATGGGGCCACCTTAATAAAGGCCTCTAATAAAATAAATGATTCCATTGCCATAAGCAAAGCCGGCCAATATGATGTAAGTCTTACCGCCTTTCATTCCAACGGATGCCAAAACACCTATACTATCCAAAAATTTATTAGCAACAAAAAAATAGATCCAGAGTTTGATGCCCTTTATACGTTGGGATGCATGAATCAATCTATTCAATTTATTCAAAAAACCCCTGTAAGCTCTTACCAAGCTACCAATAAATATAAATGGTACTATTATGGCAAAGACAGTTCTAAAATACTAGGATTTTCAAACTTGGATGATGCCAAATTTACGTTCCCCGATACAGGATTTTACACTATAAAACTAGTAGCCGATAATGGTGTAGGCTGCAAGGATTCAATAAAAAAACGAAAATTTATTGAAATAGTGAAACCTATCATTAATTTTAAATTAACCGACAACGTGGTTTGCAAAAATGATATACTTCATGCTGTGGGCAATTCTACTCCTGCTCATGTTAATTTTAAATATTTTTGGTATTTAACAAATAAAGCGGATGGCTCTTTAATTTACAAAGAGTCACCTAATTTTGATGAGGCGCTAAGCAAGGCCGGTCAATACGATTTTAAATTTGCACACCAAATAAACGATGGATGCCGAGATAGCATAGTGAATAACAAATTGGTGAACTCAAATGGTATTAATGGTCAGATAAAGCTGGATGCAGATAACAAATGCCTTCCGTTTAAAG
Source organism: Bacteroidia bacterium (assembly GCA_046154525.1). Lineage (GTDB taxonomy): Bacteria > Bacteroidota > Bacteroidia > NS11-12g > UBA9320 > JABWCE01. Next base: position 3,183 of record JBJXDS010000110.1, on the reverse strand, counting down.
TAAAACCAACTCTAACTATTAGTGAAAATATTCATTTTGGAAATGCCAGTAATTGGGTAAAGTATAAATGGACGGCGTCGCCGGGAACTGGAGTTATCATACTTAACGATACTTCATCTGCCCCTCAGTTTACATTTACAAAGAGTGGTGCTTATCAAATAATTTTGGAAATTAAAAATAGTGTGAACTGCTCCCAAACGCTTGTTTCACAAACGATAAGTGCAGGTGTAAAAGCTGATTTTTCAATAACAGATACGACAGTTTGCTTTAACCAAACGGTTACGCTTAATGATAATTCTTCCTTAAATCCATCTGGTATTAAATGGATTTTGAATGCCAATACATTTTCATCCAACCCCTTAACCCAAAAGGAAATTAATGCCAGATTTATAAGTGCAGGTACCCAAAGAATAGGATTAATAGCGAATAAATTTAATACCTGCTTTGATACCATTTATAAAACGGTAAAATCCATCGTAGTAAAAGCAGATTTGGAGGCCGTGCAAACGGTGATGAAATGTGCCCCGGTGTACGCCAAGTTTATTTCTCATTCAAAAAATGCCGATTCGTTGATTTGGAATTTTGGTGATGGAAATAAAATAACGACAAGCGATTCGTTTGTAGCCAATATTTATAATAAAAATACCGAATCGGATAAAGGCTTCACCCTAACTCTTATAGCTAAAAGCAAAGAAGGATGCCAGGACACCATGGTTAAATCAAATTATATGAAAATAATTGGCCCTGTACCCATGTTTTCATTAAAAAACTTTGTTGGCTGCAGCCCAATAGAGGTAGAACTTATTGATAAAAGCAAAGAGGTATTTAAATTTTCAATTAATTATGGTGATGGCACTGCCAATGATACAGTGTCGGGAAAACACACCTACACTACAAAAAATAGTGATAATATATTTGAAAGCTACCTGCCAAAAATGTATGCTACCGACATTTTGGGATGTGTGGCAGTTTTTGAAAGTAAGGATACAATTACCGTTAACACCAATCCTGAATCCAATTTTATGCTTAGTGATTCCTTGGCCTGTGCCAATAAATCCATTACCATTACAAATACAACAACAAAATTTACCCTTTCCGAAAATTTTGTTTTAAATGAAAATAACAGAATATTATTAACTACCAATAATTTCGTTCCTACCCAAAAAGGGGTTTATGAATTTATACAAGTTGTAACAAATGCAAACAATTGCATGGATAGTGTAAAGAAAACAGTAAACATACTCCCAAATCCTGTGGCTAATTTTGTAATGACTGATACACTTTGCTTATCAAAACCCGTTAATTTTAAAAATATTTCAACCTCCGAATATCCTTTAGTAACCTATAATTGGGAAATTAAAAACCCTTCGAATCCCGTTATTTACACTACACTTCATAGTAAATACACATTTGGGGTGATAGGGTTGGCCTCGGTGAAACTTACATTAATTGACAATAACAATTGCCAAAGCAGTTTTTTAAAAAATCTGAATGTTGTGGACCCGGTTTCCATTCCAACCGGGGAACTAAAAGCCATTAGCGTTAACCCTGATAACTCAGTGAACATTGAATCAAGGCCATCGGGTTATTATCGCTTCCTTTTCAATAATTTTTATTTTAATAATTCCGTTATCCATTCAAGTAATTCACAAACAGGAACCATTTATAATCAGAATTTACCCGCTAATCTGGATTCCATTTGCGTGGACATGAGTACCACCGATGTTTGTGGTTACGAATCAGGCAAAAGCATAAAACATTGTACAATGTTTTTAACGGTAAATAGCAATAAAGTTTTTACCAACCAACTCACCTGGACCCCATATATTGGCTGGCCAACGGTTACCACCTATTCAATTTATCGCAAAAAACAAACCGACCTCAACTATTTATTAATTAAAACTTTACCCAATAACACTTACTCCTGGTTAGATTCAGGGCTTTGTAATACTGAATATTCCTATTATATATTGGCCACCTACAACGATGCCATTTCAAAAAGTAATAGTGCTAAAAGTTTCCCGCAGTTTATTTATCCGGTATTGTATTCTGATATAAAAAATGTTTCGGTTATTAATACCAATGCTGTTGAAATAAAATGGGAAGCCAGTAAAAATAGCATTTTTGGGTTTTACACATTATATCGCACCAATGTTCAGTTGGGTATTACGGAATTAATAAAAGTAAAAACCAATACTTATGTTGATAAGGACGTAAATTCAAGCTTTTACAATTATATCTACCGGGTGGCCGAAACAGATTTATGCCATAACAGCAGCCAGAGTAAGCTGGAAGGCAAAACCATACTTTTAAACGGAAGTACAACCAATTATAAATCTTTATTAAACTGGAATACTTATAAATCGTGGACATCGGGAGTGAAAAGTTATACCCTGCAATTGGAAAAAGATGGGCATTTTAACCCTTTATACGTTACCACAAATGCCGATAGCTTATATAGCCACAGCCAGCAGTTAGATATAATTCATGGACCTTATTGTTACAGAGTAATAGCCATTTCTAACAATGGTATGGATTCGAGTTTTTCCAATGTTTTGTGTATTGTATCACCATCTACATTATTCTTTCCTAATGCTTTTTCGCCCAATGGCGATGGGTTTAATGAAAAAATTAGTGCCAAATCCCTGTTTGTATATAACAATACCCCAAATTCAGGTCGAAACTTTAACCTTGAAATTTATGACCGTTGGGGTGGAAAGATTTTCCAAAGCAATAATATAGACGAAGAATGGGATGGAAAATATCAGGGCAAACCGGTTCAAAGCGGGGTATATATTTATCACCTTAAAGCTATAGGGGCTGATTACCGAAGCTATTATCTTAAGGGCACAATTAGTGTTTTACCTTAAAATTGCAAATTTTTAATATTTTTTTATAAATTTGTAGTTCGAAACTTCAAATAATAGATTATTATAAAGATTTTTTTATAAGCATTAGAATTTAGAAGAAGGGCGTTGTGAAACGTCCTTTTTCATTTTTTTGAAATTTAAAATTTCAAAAAAAAATATCAAAAAATGCCATTAGTATTTGTATTATTTGCATTTACCGCAAGGTTAAATACACAGCGTGGTAAAGATTATTAAAATTTACAATGATCCCATTTAAACTATAAAACCTTAAGCGATAAATGCGAATACATGGAAAATTTTTTTTTACAACAAT
>JBJXDS010000109.1:0-3156 GCA_046154525.1 Bacteroidia bacterium | reverse complement strand
TTCCCTTTTTTACTGCTGTAATTGGTATAAAATACAAATCCGGAGTCTGAAAAATCTTTAAGCAGCACTACCCTCGACTTTGGTTTGCTGGCTGCATCAACCGTCGCCAAAATCATAGCGTTTGGTTCTTTAATTCCAGATGACAGAGCTAATTGAAACCAGGCATTGAACAAATCAACAGGGTTTGGCATCAGGTCTTTTTCAAGTAATTGGCCTTTGCCATAATGTTCTCTTAAATCTTTGATGGAAAGCATGAAATTGATTTGTGCAAAAATAACAAAGGCTGTGGTTTTAATCCGACCTTTCTTGGAATGTTTTTAAAATGCCAAAGTTATTTTATAACATTCATTTTTGTTGCTACTCGTTGTCCCGTTTGTTTAATTATTTCAAGGGTATAAAAACCTTTAGCAAGGTTTTCATTTATTATAGAATGATTGGAATTTCCAACCAAAACCGATGTGTAAACAATTCGTCCTGTTATATCAAAAATGTTGAAGGTAAATGGTTCGGTTGGAGAAATACTATTTACTCTAAGATTAAACGACCCGTTGTTAGGATTTGGAAAAAAAGTAATTCCTGTATTGGCTTCTAATGATTTAACCCCTAAATGATTTATCGTCACAAATTGGCTTGTATCAAGGCAGCTGCATCCTTCTACAGTTTTCATTAAAACCCGCACCCTGTATTTTCCATCCCCTTGAAACTTGTGAACTACCGTGCTAGCATTACTTATGCCTTCCCCTTCAAAACTCCATTGGTAAAAAGGGTAACTTGTTACTTTAGGTCTAAAAATATACTCATAACCGCCAGTACCCGCCGAACTAATCGTATATTCACATTTTGGGTTTTCAGCGATGTTCACAGCCATTGATGCCGTATTTCTACATCCTCCTAAAATGGAGGCTGTTAAACTAACATTGAAGGTGGCAGATGTGTTGGTGGCATATATTTTTGTAGGTAAAAATAAGGAACTACTATCACCATCGCCAAATTTCCATTTATATGTAATTTGCCCTCCGCCCTTTGTTTTATTCGAAAAAATTACCGGGAATCCGGCACAGGCGTCTACTGCATTAAAACCTGCCACTGGCTGTAATAATACTTTAATATTTTTGGTAAACATGGTGCTGCATCCATTGCTTCCATTGGCTGTAAGATTTACAACCCTTGGGCCAAGATCTGGATATGGGTGTTGTGGATTTTTAAGGTTGGAAGTTTTGCCATCCCCAAAATCCCATATGTAATTAACCAAAATACCTGAAGGCTCAGATGTGGTATTGTTAAATATAACCGGATCAATATTACAAACCTGTCCATGACTAAATGATGCATTGGGGGCCGCTTCAATGGTGATGTTTTTAATCATTGAATCTTTGCATCCAAACTGGCTGATGGCGGTATATTTAACCAATTTTACACCCGGAGTAACATATATGTGTTTTGGATTTTTTTCATTATTGGAGGTTCCATCGCCAAACTGCCAGTTATCGCCAAATCTATCCCCGGCCCCTATTGTGCTAAGGTTTATGAACTCGGTTGGATTTTTACTGCAAATACCTGTTGATTTAAAATCAGCTTTGGGTCTTAAAAACTGGTTCGCATTTTTTGTTAATGAACTTACACATCCAGTATTGGATGTTGCCTTAAGATTTACGGAGTATCCTCCCGCCTTGCTATAAAGGTGAGTGGGGTTTGTAAGTTTTGAATTGGTGGTGCCATCCCCAAAATTCCAATCATAAGACAAACTTCCAATTCCAATTGTGGTTTGGTTTAAAAAACTTACATTTTGCCCTTCACATGCATTTATCACTTTAAAAATTATTTTAGGAATTTCAGAAATGGTAATGCAAATGGTGGTATCATGCTTTATTAAATAAGGTAAACTTGTAGTAACTAATTTGACACAGTAAGTTCCATATGTTGGATACACGTGAACAGGAGTTTCAAAATCGCTGCTATCTCCATCTCCAAAATACCAAACATAGCTTAGGGTACCGGAATTAATGGATGACTTATTTTCAAAAATTATTGGGGTTCCATCGCAGGCCGGTTTGGTAAATCTAAAATCGGGTTTTGGGGTTGGAACAATTCTCAAAATTCTATTAATTGTACTATCACAGCTTGTTGACTTATTTTGTACGGTTACAGAAAACACAAGTGTACTGTCGAGATAATTAGGGGTACCTTTATACGAAATATATCCATTGGTACCTAATGTGGTATTGGGCGCAGTGAGGTTGTATGCTGTTGACGGTAAGGCAATTCCAGTCTGAGTTTTAAGAGTAAAAGCGCTTATTATCCAGGCTGAATTATAATTAAAATTGGTATACCCTTTGGGGGCAGTTAATTCATAAGTATTTGTTTTACCAGGTTCTAACAAATCTGGTTGGGTAATTATTCCTGCTCTAAAAACTCCTTGAAACGGTGATCCTTGCAAAACTGCAGAGCCGCTGGGCGAAGGCAGGATAGTGATAGTTGTATTAGCTGTATCATTTGTGGCCACGGGGTCTTTCGACATATTGATTGCTTTTATCAACTTACCAGTACCACTAAGGTTTGATTTAAATAAACCTTGGAGGGTAATCGTTGTATCCTTTCCTGAAGCCAATACATTTAAATTTAATAATTTTGATATTCTTGATTGACCAGCCAGGTCAATAGCTAAATCCATTTGTGTGGCAGGTATTGAGCTATTGTTTTTAATTTTTACACTTACATCAGCCTTATGATTGGAGCAAAGTGGGTTTGTATGTATGGTTAGTTTTTCTACAGACAAATCTGGGTTACAATCATTATTAACACAATAACTCAAATCATCAATCCAAAATTCAGTATTTGGGTCGGCATCAAAAATATTGAGAAATGAAACACTGTTTATGGCATTGCTCCAGTAGCCTTGAGATACATTATTGAAAAAGACTTCCCATTTATTATTGGTAAGGTCAATATCAATTTTTATTTCAAACCATTTGCCTTGGGGGTAATTTCCAGAAATAGATCCTACACTATAGGAGCCATTATCATTCAAATAAAATTCAATTGGCCAGCTTATGCCAATAACAGAACCTCCCTGAAAATTAAAATAGGCAGAACTTCCGCTGGCTACAAAAATTTTGGTTATAAACTTAAATCCTCCTGAAGTATATGGTCCGCCAA
>JBJXDS010000108.1:0-22383 GCA_046154525.1 Bacteroidia bacterium | reverse complement strand
ATCTGCTCGTCCATTTCTTAATCATTTATGGTGTAAAGTGGGTTGAACTAACAGCACTTAGTCAACAGCATTAATTTCTGCTTGTAATCTTGTCATATCTGAAATATCCTGCTGTGGCTCAATACCTGTGTGCACCTTACTTCCTACTCTTATTAAGTTGACTTTACCCAAATTTTCGTCCAGGCGATTTTCAGGTTTTAGTAAATCTTTCCAATCCTCGCCTCTATTTTTCAAATTGGACGTGTTGCCATGATTACTTTCGGCCGTATGGCTGATGTTGCTTTTTTGATCATTTGGGTTACCTTGACCTTCTTGATCTTCATTGTTTTCTGACATTTTTGTTTGAATTTAGATTGGTTTGTTTTTGGAAAATATTTATTTATTTATTAAAGCAATAATTTAAATTTCACCAGCCGCCTCATGGTTTATTGACGCCTCTGCTATGTTGGTTAAACCTAAATCGCACTCCTTTTCTTCGTCAAGGGTTTCTTGCAATAAAGCAGCAACATTGGTATGGCCCAAGGTTCTTGCAAACGAACACAATGTGCCGTAGGCGGCTATTTCATAATGCTCTATCTTTTGTGCAGCAGATATTATACCTGCATCTCTTACCACTCCAGAATTGGCAAATATTAACAATTCTTCGGCTTCTTTTAGCAAACCCGCCATGGCCTCGCATTTTTTAGCTTCCACCTTTAATCCTATCAAATCAAAAACTTCCTCCAACCGTTTTACATGTTCTTTGGTTTCGTCTAAATGATTTTCAATAGCTGACAGTAGTTCAAAACTCGACACATTATTAAGCATTTTTGGTAATGCTTTTACCAAGGCATTTTCGACCCAATAAATATCTTTTAATTGATTTTCAAAAAGTCCCTGCAATTCGGTAGCCGCATCTGATTTTGCTTTTACACCTCTCGACGGATTTTCGTTTCCGGCATCTGCCGAAGCTGCGGATGTTGATTTCAGGTTCATATTGCTTTCATTTTATGTTAAAGTTTATTGATCGTTAAAATCTTAGGTTTGTTTAATAGTTCACCTTAAATTTTATCGCACTTTTCTTTACAGGTTTTGGAATGCTCATAATGCATACGAAGCGTAGGTAACATTGTACCAGCCCAGTTTTTAATATCAGTATCTGTGGCGTCAACGGATGCTTTCTCAAATAATTCAATCACCTTTTTATGGCCATTTACCATCATGTCACAGTATTCTTTGTCAAACTTTTTATTTCCATTATCGTTTAGTTTGTTAAAGGCATCTTCGCCATTTTTAGTTAGCACAGTTGGTATAGTAACCCCTATTTTTATGGCCAGTTCAACCAGATCTTTGTTGGCTTTGGTGTGTTCTGATTCCATCATGGTGGCCAGCTCTTTTACATCTGGATTTTTGCTACGGGTAAGGGCCAATTGGGCAAGTTTCACTTCTTCAAGTCCAATTTCGGCTGCATTTACCAAAAACTGGGCATCCTTTTCGGTTGTTCGTGTTTCAAACGTTTCATCGTTTTTTTCTTCAGCAGCTTCTTTCGAATCATCCTCGGCTTGGTGTTTTTTGGTTTCACCACATGATGAAACAGCGAATAGAATAATTACGAACAAGGTGGAATTAAATAATGCAGGTTTAAATTTTTTGATTGATTTCATAGTGTTTGTTTTTTTTTAATAGTTGAATTTATTTTTTTATTATAAATTTTAATAATTTTTTGAATGACATAATAATTAATTTTTTATATCAAAAAGATGGATGTGCTATTTCAGGGTTACATTATACAATCCTCAGAATAGTTTACATCATTCACAGATTTAACAACCTTTGCAGACAACAATTGATTAGAATATATTTTAAAAATAGATATTAGAATTAACCGACCGTGTAAGAAGAAACATCCTCTGCTATTTTGTTTTAATTTTCTATTGTGTTTAAGGCTTTCAATGAATTAATAATTCAGCTATCCCTCACCATATTTCCTTCAAAGATTTTTAATAAATCTGATTTCATAATTATAGGAAAAGGATTACCGTTAAAAATACCTGTAAAATGTGAATGCGGTTTTGCTTTATAGCCCGCCAGTATCTCTTGTAAAAAAAATAGCCATGGTTCATTACTTTATGGCTATTGGGTAATTTTGTTCTAGGCGTTTATTTCTTTTTAGTACAGGAAATTTATAATACGATTGGAATAATTGCGCGTATCAGAAAATGAAACCATAAATAGTGAAAAATTATAAAAAAAAATCTGGAGAAAGTAGTCCATTGTGATGCTGTACATCACGCTAATCCTATTTAATTTTTTCCATTTTTGATAACTTCATTTTGCAGTCTTTCGAAAACTGCAAATGATCGCGAAAGGTGGCAAGAGTTTTAGCTGCCCATTCTTTAATTTCTATATCGGCACATTCTTTGGCCGCTTTTTCAAATGTACGTATGTAGGTTTGATGATTGCTAATCATCATATCGCAATATAGATTATCAAAACCTTTGCCTTGTTTAACATCAAGTTTTTTATAATCCGCATCCTTCAATTTATTTACCTCAGTAGGAATGGCAATTGCTTTGCGAAGGGCAAGGTTAGTCATTTCTTCGCTCAATTTAGTATGATCGGCCAATAGCATAGAAGCCAAGTCTTTTACATCGTAAATACTAAAACGGCTGATAACCAATTGTGCCATTTTAATTTCCATTAAATTGGATTCGGTGGCATCTACTAAAAACTGGGCATCCACTGAATCCGTTTTTGCATCAAACATTTTTTCATTTTTTGTTTCTGCTACTTCGGTTGGATCTTTCTCGGCCTCCACCTTTTTGTTTCTTTTGCAAGATGGAAGGTAAACCAGAGCTATAAGTATAAAAATGATTAGGCTGTTCTTTCTAAGTTTGGTTTGTTCCATTTATTATATTAAATTGACGCAACAAATTTTATGATTTACTGTAAGATTTATGTTACAGTATTCTTTTAAAAAGTTGCAAGATTATTAGGATCAGAAATTTAAGCCCTTTTTTTAAAAAAATTACTTCTTTTATCCCATCTTTTTCAATGCCAATATAGAAAAATCGGTTTCTACTTTTTTTATAGTATTGGACAAATAACCAAGGCCTGTAATTTCCATATCTACCACATCACTTGGTTTAAGCCATTGAGGTTTAAAATTGTTATCGTTCAATAATCCTGTGCCGTTTAGTTCTAAAAAGCACCCAGTACCAACTGTACCTGATCCTATTACATCTCCAGCAAGCACATCTACTCCGTAGGCACAGCGCTCCACTATTTCGGCAAAGGTCCAATCCATATCGCCCATGTTGCCACGGCTCACTTCTATTCCATTTACCCAACATTTCATTTCCAGATTATAGGCATTTCCAATATGGCCAGGCTTGCAGGGAATTTTATAGGGTGCCAATTCATCAGGTGTAACCAACCAAGGGCCTATTACCGTGCTAAAATCTTTACCCTTGGCCGGGCCTAGATTTAAAAGCATTTCTTCCATTTGCAGGGTTCGGGCACTTATGTCGTTCATTATCATATACCCGGCTATGTATTGGTCGGCCTCGGCCGCTTTTATGTTGCGGCCTTTTTTACCTATTACAATGGCGGCTTCCAGTTCAAAATCCAATTTTTGAAAATGATCGGGCATGCACCATACTTCACCCGGGCCTTGTATGGCATTGTGGTTGGTAAAATAAAAAATGGGGTATTGGTCAAATTCAGCTATCATTTCCACCTTCCGGTTTCGGCGGGCCGATGCCACATGTTGCCTAAAGGCATATCCATCTCTGCAACTAGTGGGATTAGGTACAGGGGCTAATAATTTAACTTGCTCCAAAGGATATCCGCTGCCAGTGTTTTCTTTTAAATTATTTTCAACTTCCCTGGCCATTTCCATAGCCTCCTCTCCTGCTTTTAAAAACAAAGCCATATTATTAGGGATGGCAGGATTTATAGCGTTTAAATCATAAACGGTTTCGTTTAAAAATAAGCCAAGTCTGGCTTCCTTATCTTTTTGAAAAGTAACTAATTTCATGGCCACAAAAATAACCCTATTTACGATTTTTGATTTCTGAATAACAATGCTCAAATCTATTTTTATAGTATGTTTGCAATTACCAAAATGATTGCATTTAAAAAGGTCCTGTTTTTAACTTTTACCTGTCTGGCCATAGCAGGCTATGCACAGGAAAACCATCGTTTTAAAGCCGGGGTAACAATAAAAGAAAAAAAGCCAGACGGTACATTTAACCTAACCAGGGGCACATTGTACTACGATATAAATACCAGAAAGGCCGTTTATGATATTACGTTTCCCGAAAAAGCTGTCGTTATAATTACAGATACAGCTTACATATCCATACAAAATGGCGAACGTTCTTCTTCCAAATCAGCCAAGGAATTTTTAGATTTTTCATTGTTTAATCTTTGCCTTACGGGTAAATTAGATTACTATGGCCTTAAAGGCTCACCCTATACCATTAGTAAAACAGAAAAAGAAGATTCAATGATTATTACTACCTGGAGCCCCCCATCAGCACTTAAAAAAAAGAAGGGGGTGATTAAGGTATCCAATGTCAATAAAAAGTTGTTTGGGGTTATTATTTATGATGAAAAAGGAACGGTGCTTACCAAGCAATTTTTTGAAAATTATGTAACCGTTAAAAACCTTTTGGTACCCAGTAGGGTGGTTTCATTTTTCTTTTTAGGCAAGGTAAAATCAACACAAATAACTGAATTTAAAAATATAGAAATAAATGAAGCCGGCAACGATTCTATGTATGATCATGCTTTGGAGTAGCCAAAGTAGCATTGGTCAATCGCTAAATATATCCCTAATTTCTAACGACACCGTAGCAGTGACCAAAAAGAGTTTTGCTTTTTTACAAGGCAACACCCAGGATGGAATGACCACCATTAAAAATCTTTTTCATCTTTACAAACATTATATATCATCGCAAGATCAGCAGTCGTGCCGGTTTACCCCTTCCTGTTCAGAGTTCGCATTTATTAGCATCAAGCGGCATGGATTTTTTATAGGACTTATTGATTTTTATGACCGTTTTACCCGATGCAACCCTTTAAGCCCTGAAAATTATAGCATTGATTATGAAAAAAGACTTTATAGCGACCCTGTAGAATGAAATTGAGAATAGCCTTATTCCTCCTTTTTATTTCGGCCATGGGTACTAAATTAGTGGCACAAGATGATTTGGATAAATTCCAAAACCTGGCTGACGATTTTTATAAATCGGCCAACTACTCCTCAGCCATCGACGTGTACGAACGCCTTTTATTTTTTGGCAATGATTCCCGTTCCCGAAAAATATATCTTCCCCTGGCCAGGGCCTACACAGCCACCGGGCAATACGAAAGGGCATCCATTAATTATAACAATGCCTACAACAACCAATCTGTGGATACCCTAAGGTATGAAATTCTTTTTGAAAGTGCCTTAAATTATTTATTGGCAAACGATACAGCCCTGGCCTATTCTGAATTATTAAATGTGCCTGAAACAAAAATAAGCAGTCGAATTAGCAATAAGCTACACCTGCTAATTGGCACCCTCGATTATAAAACCGAGCGATATAAACGTGCAAAAACCCATTTTTTGGCCATTTCCACCCTCGATTCAGCCGATAAAAAGTATATAAATACATTTTTCAAAAAAACAAAACGCGTAAACCAAAAATATAACCCCGTAATGGTGGAATGGATGAGCTTGGTGCCCGGCTTGGGGCAAGCCTGGTGCGGGTATTACGAAGAAAGTGCCAATGCCTTTATTTTAACCAGTGCTTTTGTGGCCTTATATTTGGATGTAACAATGAAATATAGAGTATTGGATGGTTTGTTAACCGTTTACCCCTGGTTTAACCGATACTATAAAGGAGGGGTAGTAAAATCGTATAAATTGGCTATAAAAAAACGCGAAACCGAACGAAATAAACTATTTAATGCCCTCATGAAATCCTTACCCCCCATTAATTAAAACTAAGTTTTGACCACCTATACCAACACCCTTGAATTTGCCAAGTCTTTAGATAAGAAAGATCCCTTAGCCCATTTTCGGCAGCGTTTTCATTTTCCTATCCTAAATGGTAAGGAAGCAATTTACCTAACCGGAAATTCACTGGGCCTGCAACCCAAAACCGCCCGGGCTGCCCTGGAACAAGAAATGCAAGACTGGCAAAATATGGGCGTAGAAGGCCACTTTGAAGGTAAAAACCCGTGGTTTTATTACCATAAATTTTTAACCGAAAAAGCCGCCAAAGTAGTGGGGGCCTTGCCACATGAAGTGGTGGTGATGAACAATCTTACGGTAAACCTGCACCTGATGATGGTGAGTTTTTACCGCCCCACACCCACCCGATTTAAAATAATAATGGAAGCCGGGGCTTTTCCCAGCGACCAATATGCCATGGAAAGCCAGGTAAGGTTTCATGGATTTAATCCCGTCGATGCCATTATTGAAATATCGCCACGTGAAGGTGAATACCATTTAAGAACCGAAGATATTATTGACACCATTACTACAAATGCCAATGAAACCGCTTTAGTAATGTTTAGCGGGGTGCAATACTACACCGGGCAGGCTTTTGATATGCAAGCCATCACCCGGGCCGGACATGATAAAGGGATTACCGTTGGATTTGATTTGGCCCATGCGGCCGGAAATTTACATTTAAAACTACACGATTGGGATGTGGACTTTGCGGTATGGTGTGGTTATAAATATTTAAACTCAGGCCCCGGCGGGGTTTCAGGAATCTTTGTAAACGACCGGTTTGCCAATAACCCCGAATTGCCAAGGTTTGCAGGCTGGTGGGGGCATAAGGAAAACGAGCGTTTTTTGATGAAAAAGGGATATATACCCGAATACGGTGCCCCTGGCTGGCAATTGAGCAATGCCCCTGTGCTTAGCATGGCGGTTCATAATGCTTCGCTCCAAATTTTTGAAGAAGCGGGTATCGAAAACCTGTGTAATAAAAGCAAACTTTTAACCGGCTATTTGCAATTTGTATTGGAACAAAGCAATAAAAATTTAAAAATAATAACACCTCCTGATCAGCGCGGCTGCCAACTTTCTATATTAACCGATGCCAATGGAAAAGCCTTGTTTAAGCATTTGCAAAACCAAGGTATCATAGCCGACTGGCGTGAACCCAATGTGATACGAATGGCTCCTGTGCCACTTTACAATTCAATGGAAGATGTGTGGCAGGTTGGGGAAGCTGTGCGGGGTTTTTTGGGTTAGATTTACCGTCATTTGCACCTCCACATATAAAAACTCCAAATTATGAAAAAATATCTTTTTTCCATTTTGACATTTGCTTTGATGACTTTTTCCTTTAGTCAAAACCATATTAAAAAGAGTTATATTTATTTTGAAGCAGGAGGCAATGGGTTTTTTGGATCTCTAAATTATGAACGTCAATTGTCAGAAAAACCCGGACTTGGTTTTAGAATTGGGCTTGGTTTTTATAAGAATGCTCTTTTTCATTTTACTGTTCCCTTAGGTATCAATTATTTGTTCCAACTAAAAAATGAAAAATCTTTTATCGATGCAGGACTTAGTGCCACCTTTACCACAAGTTAAGAAACAGCAGATGGCGCCAGTATAATTGTAAAAGGCGAAAAATATGGAAGTTTTATGCCAAGCATTGGTTACCGACGACAAACAAAAAATATTATGTGGCGTATTAATATGTTGGGTGTTTTTAATCAGAATGGTATTGGCCCTTGGCTGGGTGCCTCCATTGGTAAAAAATTTTGAATACCGAATGAAATTGTGGTCTACATTTGCGATTGAATATTACGGATGAAAATACCCGGGTTTTTACAAAAAATTATATCCTTACTAAAGCCGGCCATTACTCCACAAATGCTTGCCAAACACTTGCGGCAACCTAAAGGTAAATTTGGTGAGGTGGTAGGCAAAAAAATGAATGAAAGCAATGGGTTTTTGTATGACTTTGTGTTGGATGCCATGCAAATAGAAGACAACAACTCGATAATGGAAATAGGCTTTGGCAATGGAAAATTTTTTGAAAAAATATTCTCAAGAGCTAAAAATCTTAAAATTGCAGGTATTGATTTTTCGGAAACGATGGTGAAAGTGGCCGAAAAAACTAACGACGCTGCCATAAGCGACGATAGTTTGGACCTCTGGCATGGCGACTGTGATGTACTGCCGTTCGACTATAATTCGTTTGATAAAGTTTTTTGTATCAATGTGGCTTATTTTTGGCAAAACCCAACTGATAACCTGATGGAAATTCATAGGGTACTAAAGCCTGGTGGTAAATTTTATACTGGAATACGCCACAAGGATAGCATGAAATATATGCCATTTACCCAATACGGATTTACCATGTATGACGAGGAAAGCTGGAAACATCAATTGGTAAAAAATCTTTTTAATTTTATTGAAGTTAAAACTATTGAAGAACCCCCTATTGAATTTAACGGCGAATATTTTTCTCCAAAGTCATTATGCTTTGTGGCCCAAAAACCATTTTAAACAATGGCAACTTTGGCCCAAGATATCCTTCAATTTAAAATTATTGAAACTCCAATAGGCCGCATGTTAGGCTGCGCTAACCAAGAAGGAATTTGCATTTTAGAATTTACCGACGATTCTGAAAAAACTTTAAAAATCATTTCTAATGTTTTCAGAATTGAATTAAACAGGAGTTATAACCCTCATTTAGAAAATTTAAAAATTCAGTTGGATGAATATTTTTCAGGTTTACGTAAAGAATTTTCTCTAAATCTGGATATTACTGGAAGCAATTTTCAGAAAAACGTTTGGGCCTTACTGTTACAAATACCTTATGGTACTACCCAAACCTATAAGCAGCAAGCCGACAGGCTAAAACAGCCGCTGGGCATTAGGGCTATGGCCCATGCCAATGGGCAAAACCCGTTAATTATATTAGTTCCATGCCATAGGGTAATAGGCAGCAACGGAAAACTTAGTGGATACAGTGGTGGCCTTTGGCGAAAAAGATGGTTATTGGAACATGAAAGGGTTAATTCGCCTTTAGGGGATAAATTGCTTTAAAAAAATATCACGCAAAGACGCTAAAGCGCAAAGGTTTTTACTCTTTAATAAATTTGCTTTGATATATCTTGCCGTTATTTTCGGTTCTTATTATTACTGAATACAAACCCGGATTTAATCCTCTTATATCAACCGACAATAGTGATAATTGGTAAGTGGTTCTTATGAAATCCTGATAATTTTTTTCAATAACAACTCTACCCAAATTATCAATAATTCTTACATTGGCATCCTGTAAATCAATACCAGTATATAAAATATCTTTTACAGGATTGGGGTGAATAGTAAACTTATTAGTTGTTGGTTTAAAAACCCCTCCGGTTTGGAGCAAGCTGCTATCCTGCAATATTTTTTCATCTCCGGTTTGGTAATACATAAAGTAAAAATAGGTCAACATCATTTCACTTGTAGTGGCTTCACCCAAAGTTACCGTTTTGGTTGGGTTGCTGGGTTGGTTAGGGTTGTTTATGGTATTATCGTAGCTTACAATGGATTGAATTTTAGAACCCGGAGTTATTTTTTGAAGGTACTGAAATCTGTATTGACCCTGCCAATGAAAATCCCAGTTGTTAATTTTAACTAATGGTATTGTATCCGTTCCAGTAGCTGGTTTTACAAAAACTTTTGTGCTTTTTCCAATCAGGTGCATATGCGGCATTACCGAAAGTAAAGTAGCGTTTATAGGAACTGTATAGCTTTGATAAAAGGTTTTTACCTGATCTTTTGGTATAATCAAAGGGCCATTGCTTATATTTTCATGATTGAGCATGGGAGCAATAAATACTTCACGAACCGAGGGCTGGGTAGTAAACCGGATTATCAAATAGGTACTATCTTTTTCGGTGTCCGTTCCAGCCGGATAATGAATTTGGAGAATAATTCGGGTATTTTTAAATAGTTTTACTCCTGTTCCAGTTGGGAAAACTATGGGTTCGGCACCCGGCACATAAGGGGCAATTAATACAGAATTATTCGAACCTGTTCCTCCAAAATTAGTGTAACCCGGTAATGGATCGGCTTTATCTAAATTATCGGTAGTGGCCGTGGTATCTTGAAAAACCAATACGTGATGAACTATTTTAGGATTGCCGGGAATTATTTCTACCGCAGCTATATATTTATTGGCAGGTAAATTGGTAGGAATAGAAAAGCATCTGTAAATGTCGCCTGTTTTGGCAGTGGAAGTATAGGTTGGTATTTTTACCTTTAAATCATAGGCTCCTATTTTAGAAGTATTATTATAAACAGGTTTAGCTGGAGCTTTGCTTTTGTCCCCTTCAGGTGTTCCGTTATTCGACCAGTTTACTATCGCATCTATTTCCGATTGTTTTAATATCCGTTCATCTGCATAATGGCGATAGGAAGGATCACTGGGCCAGGGTGGCATTATTTTATTTTCTACCTGATATATTATACTGTATTTTTTGGCTACCACATCGGCATAGTCCAAAAGCGATCCATTGCCCAATCCGCCAGGATGGTGGCACTTGGTGCAATTGGCATACATTATTGGGGCGATGGTTTCGCTCCATGTTGGGGTTTGACCTTTGGAAACATTGGCTATGGCCACAAATAATAAAAGGATTATAAAATTCTTTTTCATTTTTTTTTTATTGTTATACCTCCTAACAAAAATAACGGCTTGATATTCTATTACCAAGCCGTTCCGTTTTATATTATTTTTATCTTACAGTGTAAATATGATCTTTACCGTTGATTGTAGCTTTGGCAGTCCGGTCGCAGGCCTCGTTGCCAAACGGATCATAATCTACCATTATCTCCTTACCTGAGTCGGTATTTTTAAGAGTTAATTTTCCTTTTACAAATGTTTGGGCACATCCAATTTCTACTTTCTTTTTTAAAGGGAGTGCAATTGTTACTGTAAATGCCTCCCCTTTTCGGTTGGTGCCGGAAGCACTTCCTGTAATTTCAAATACATCACCCAATAAGCCGGGACCGGCATCAGTAATTCGTGTAATAGTACGATTAGCCGCCCAGGTTACTGTTCCTTTGTCGTTGGTTGCTTTTCCGTTTGAAACGGCTACTGTAAATTGGTTAGCCATAGTTCTTGTAATAACCTTGGTTCCAGAAATCTGGGTCATTTCGGCCCCATTTCCTCCAAAAAATTTATCATTTTCAGAAATGGTTATTGTTAAAATTGAACCCATACTAAGGTAAGGAGCGGATAAAGTAAAATTTATTTTCCCTGCCCTGTACCTGCCATCTCCACATAGTTTTCCAAATGGAGCGGTAGTTCCCAAGGAGCCAAAATCTACGTTAAATTCTTTGCCATCGCCATCGGTAAATGAGCTATCGGTTATGGTTAATACGGCACCACTAGGCAAGATACTTGTTCCTGCTTTTTTTAATCTGCCATCGTTGGCTGCCACATCATCCCCCACATCAAAGGCGGCCGTAAATTCACTCTCAGCAGTAGAATTATCCTCGGCTGAGGTAATGGTTTCAAGGGCTTCTAACCTGTCTTTTCGGCATGAAGTCATAAACATTGTAGCAAATACAGCTACTCCTAGCATTAATTTTTTAAGATTCATGATTTTATGTTTTAAATTGTTTAACTGTTTTTAATTCTGTTATCTAACCCTTCTCCATTTGCCGGGAACCCAAACCCAACCGTGGCGGCTGTGTTTCCAAAATCCCTCTACAAACCGGTAACCTTTGCGATGGTTAGCATAATAACCATCCTGCCAAAGGTAGTTGTTTCCTTTTACTACCCAATGCCCACCTATCCATACTTTCCCCTGAGGAATGCGGGCCGGAGCCACTACCACCGCATGGCGAGGGGCCATCGGTTTTACCTTTACCATGATTTGGGCATTGCTAATAAAACTTAACCCTAAAATCAAAGCTGTTGCGAATAATTTAATTGCTTTCATAGTTTTTTAATTTATTACCCGTTTGACAAATCCGATTTCAGTTTTATTCCCAAAGAAATGTTTCTTTTTATAAAAGAATTATCGTCTGCCTCTTTTTGGCTTTCTATCACCCTTCATTAACAAAAAATCAATAGCATTTTTTTCCTTGCTCCTAAAATTTTTGGATTGACCGGGCTTATAGCCTTCAATATATTTAGCTTTTATTACATCCATATCCGCCTCCCATTTTTCTCTTTCGGGTTTCAGGGTTTCGGCCATCTGTTCCAATGAAACCCTATGTTTTAAAATAATTTCCTTTAAGACTATTTTGGCTTCGGCTATCAGCGCTTTTTGTTTTTCCATGCTTTCCTCATCATCTATTCCAAACAGTTCTGCTTTTATCAGCGCATTTCTTTTTTGTCTTAAGTCGGCAATGGTTTGTTTTTCCTCCTCACTAAGTTCTGCTTCAAATTCGGAACGATATTTAATTAATACCGGCATAATATTAGAGCGGGCATACTGCCTCAATTCTTTATTCATGGCAGGGTTTCGGGGCAGTGGTTTTGTTTCGGCCATTATGGTATCTAATTCTTTTTTCTGTTCAGGAGTTAATGAATTTTTAAAATCTTCCATTCGCTCTTTTCGTGTAACCAGAGATTTCTTTTTTGTGGTATCATTTTTTTGCTTTGCAACAGTTGGTTGGGGCTTTTTAATAATTTTTTCTTCCTCAAATTTTTTCAATTTCCCCTTTTGCTTGTTGTCCAATAATGATTGGATTTTGGTAAACATGGAATCACGCAAATGTTTTTGATACAATCGGCTCAACGTGCGTTCTTCTTTTATTTTAGGAATATAATCGGCCACTATCGAGTCAATAATTTGTTTTTGCCGTTCATCAGGATTCAGGTAATTGTATAAATCCCTTTTAAATCCGGACGGATTTTCTCTTTCTTTCACAGCCTCAATACTTTTTTTAGTTAACCGGCCTGATACCAAAAACCCTGAACCAAATCCAATTATGAAAATGGTTAAAAATATTAAAAGTGGTTTTAAAAATTTCATTTGTAATTTATATTAATTTTAAAATTAAGGTCAAATGGAATGCCCATTTTAATTTTTGAATTTTTTATTAGCTTTTTCATGGGCATTTCATATCAGTGGATTTACAAAGTTTAAAATTTCCTCATCGGTATAGCCTCCCAATCCTAATAAGTGATCTAAAGTCATACTGCCTTCCTGATAAAAACTAACACCCAACAAAATCAAAAGGCAAAACGAGGCCGCATAAATATACTTTCTAAAATAAAGCGTATTCAGTATTAATGCCCCAAGCACAGGTGTGTTTTGGTAGCGCTCCAGTTTTGCCAAAACCCGTGTGCTGAAAAACGCTCTGAATTCAGGTTTTTCTTGTTGGTTCAATAATTTTTCTAAGTCAATATTTTGCATAATAATTTACTTTTTATGGTTGGTATCCTAATTTTAATATTACTTCTTTTAATTTTTGTTGCCCCCTGCTAAGTCTTGATAAAACGGTACCCTGAGGTATTTCTAATATTTCGGCAGTTTCGCGGGTGTCGTAGCCTTCTATCATCCGTAAAACAATAACGCTTCGCAGGCTGGCCTCTATCTTTTGCAAGGCTATTTTTACCAGATTGCGCGCATCGCTTTTATTTTCAAAATTGGTGGAATCAGCAATCTCATAGGTTCTTTCATCATCATCCTCCTTATTGCCCCAAAAATAAAAACGCAGGTTTCTTATTTTTTGACGTTTCAGTTCATTTAAACTTAGGTTGATGGCTATGCGGGTAAGATAAGTGCCAAGGGCAGATGTTCCTCTAAATTGATGAATATTTTGATAAAACCGGATAAATACTTCCTGGCCCACATCGTCGGCCTCATCGGTATATCCAAGCATATTTATTACTGTGGCTGCCACTTTTTTTTCATATCGGTCAATCAATATCCTGAACGCCTGTTGGTCGTTCTTTTTTATGAGTTCTATTATTTGCTCATCGTTCAGGTTTTTCAAATAATGGATTGATTTATGAGTATGACAACTTGAATTGCGGATTTATTCGTAAACAACAAAAATAAAATAAAAACATTGTGACACGAATTTCACGAATAACCACGAATGCTTTAATTTTATTATTAGTGACTATTTGTGAAATTCGTGTTAGATTAAAAAATTATTTTGTGTTTTCTATATCCATCAACAAGAAATGAATAACCATTTGCATTTCATTTTTCCCTTTTCGTTTTCCTTTAGGTTTGTAATCAGAAATGTGTTTAGCTTTAATGGCATCCATATCGGTTTTCCATTGGGTTTGTAAAGGCTGAAGTTCAGTCGCAATGTTTTCCAAAGCCAGTTTGTGTTTTTCAATAATGGGTTTCAAAGCATTTTGGGCTTCCAATTTTAATTCTTTGCCGCGTTGTTTTCGTTCTTCCCTATTTTCTCCTTTGGCCGATTTTAAAAAGGCTTCGCGTTTTGCCCGTAAGTCGGCAATTATTTCTTTTTCTTCCGATGACAATTCGTTTTCAAAAGCCTTTCTTTTTTCAAGGATTACAGGTTTTATATTTTGCTTTTTGTATTCTTTCAGTTCTCTTTTTAGTTCAGGATTTTTTAGTTCGGCTTTCTTTTTTTCAATAATGGCTTTCCATTTAACTTGTTGTTCTGGAGTTAAAATTTGTTCAATTCTGGTTTTTCGTTCTTCATTTAATTTTTTTAAAATTTCCTTATTCTCAGCTTTTCGTGCTTCCTTCATTTTGGGCAAATATTCCATTTGAACGGTTTTTATTTGTTCAACCTGCAAATCTGTAAGAGTCAGTTCAGTTTTGTAATCAATAATACTTTCGCGGGTTCCCCTTGCTTTTTTCTCCTGGGCATTTGTAATAAATCCCATTGCCATACTCACCAGTAATGTTAAAATTAATTTTGTGTTCATTGGTTTGATTTTATATTATGGGTTTGACAAAACGAATTGGTGATTTATTCCATTCATGTTTTGAACAAGATTAAGGGCAATTAAAATCCTGCTTATCAGGAAAAATTATATAAATCGTGTTCAAAAATTATAACCCCAAAAACTCCAAAATATTATTTCTAAAAATTTTCTCTTTATCTCCCGCTTCTATCGAATTATCCCTTTCAATAAATTTACCATGTTGCAAATCACCAAGAGGAAAAGGATAATCGGTGCCATAGGCTATTTTGTCAATTCCAAACGTGTCAATAATATATTTCAAAGCCTTGGAATCATGGGTAATTCCATCCACCCAAAAGCGGCCCATGTAGTCTTTTGGATTTTTAACATTATTAAGGTTTACCAAATCGGGGCGGCAATCGTAGCCATGAGCTATGCGACCAAGGGTAATTGGGAATGAACCTCCACCATGGGCAAACATAACCCGCAGTTTTGGAAAACGGTCAAAAATTCCCCCAAATATCATGTTGCAAATAGCCCGTGATTCTTCAGCTGGCATACCTACCAGCCAGGGCAACCAATACTTTTGCATTTCTTTTTCGCCCATCATATTCCAGGGGTGCACAAATATGGCCATGTCTAAACTTTCGGCGGCTTCATAAATAGGGAACAAGGATTCATCATCCAGATTAACCCCATCAATGTTAGAACCTATTTCAATACCCGGCATCCCTAATTTTGCTATGCGTTCCAACTCCATTATGGCCAATCCGGGCTCTTGCATGGGCAATGTTCCCAAACCAATAAACCGTTCGGGATATTGTTTTTGAACCCCCAATAAATGGTCGTTTAAAAACATGCTCCAATCCAACGTATGTTGAGGCTGGGCCCAATAATTAAACAAAACAGGTATGGTGCAAAGCACCATCATGTCCACCCTATTTTCATCCATATCTTCGATAATTGCTTTGGGATCCCAGCAATTGCGGCTTACCCGGCGGAAGAACACCCCATCATCCCGCATCATTTTTTTGGTTTCGGTTGAGGGTTCATCTTCTAAATAAATAAAACCTTTGTAACCATATTTATCAGCCAGCATTGGCCAGTTTTCAGGCATTATATGGGCGTGGCCGTCTATTTTTTTTATGTGGGGAGGGATGGTTGGTTTTGGCAAAACATTTAGAAATTAGAAATTAGAAATTAGAAATTAGAAATTACTTGGTTTATCGTAATTCCAGATTCCAGATTCCTAATTGAATTAAACAAACCTTGAATCTACCTCCATAACATGGCCGCAATTTTTGCAAGTACGCATTTCTTCGGAACTATAAAATTCTTTAAACCGAGGGAAAAAATCTTGTTCAATATCGTTGAGTACAAAATAGGTGTCGTGCAGTTTATTATTGCATTTTTCGCAATACCATTGCAAGCCATCCCGCATATCTCTATCTGAACGTTTTACTTCTATCACCAAACCCATGGTTCCGGCTGGTCGTATTGGGGAGTGAGGAATATTGGCGGGTAACAAAAACATTTCACCCTCTTTTATATTAATTTCTACTGCCTTACCATCTTCCTGTATTTTAACGGAAACATCCCCTTCCAATTGATAAAAAAGCTCTTCGGTTTCGTTGTAATGATAATCTTTGCGGGCATTGGGGCCGGCCACCATCATCACTATATAATCACCCGCTTCTGAATAAAGATTTCTATTACCTACGGGTGGTTTCATCTCGTGGCGATGTTCTTCAATCCATTGTTTGATGTTAAAAGGTCGTCTTACGCTCATAATTTTATTATTAAAAAAATCGAAATTAATCATTTCTTTCACAAATAAAACAAGGGATTTCAATTTTTATAACGTTGGTTTGCAGCCTTAAACAAAATCAATTCTTAATCGTTAATATAATTAAATGGAACCCAATCGTTTTCTGTTCAAACTCACTGCTATTTTTCTTCAATACATTTTGCTAATTCTCATTTTTCTTCCCATTGTTTATTTGTTTCATTTGTTAAAATATAAATTTAATACCGATGAAATTTATTTCATCCGGGTTTTATTTTTTGCTGTAGCTTTTGCCATGCCGTTTGTGGTGGCCAATGCGTTTTCATTTGCCAATTTTGATAAAATGGATTTGAAGTATTATTTAAAATCGAAACCCAAACATCAGGTAATTATTGAAAATGCAGCCTCTGTTATTTTAAAAAATACTATCGAAAACCTTGGCCAAAAACCATTTTGGACATTAAAAAGTCAAAATGAAAATTCAGCCGTTTTTAAGGTGAAAAATTTAATTTTAACCGATGAGGTAAATTTTAAAACCGAAACAATGGCCGAAAATAAAACCCAACTAACAATTACCAGCAAACCCCTTCAATCGTATATATTTCTTGATTTTGGCCGCAATTACAGAAATATTTTAAATGTTTTGCTGGCCACCAAATCCACTTAAAATTTTGCAAATCTCAATTCTTTCAGGTTCATCACGCCTCAATAATAAAACCATGCGATTGGCCAAAGCCATACGTCGCCTGATACCAGAGGCAGAGATTGTAGATTTTGCAGAATACGATATTCCATTCCCCAATAAAGGCGGTGTGGATAGCACTAATTTAACACCATTTCAATCCAATCTACTCAATGCTTTTGAACAATCACATTTGGTTTTTGTGCTCACACCTGAGTATAATTGGTTCCCCTCAGCCGAATTGGTAAATATGATCCATCAACTAGCCACTCGCGAGCATATTCATGTTTTTAATAATAAAGTGTTTGCTTTTTGTGGGGTATCTTCAGGTGCCGGTGGCCGCATCCCCACTATTCATCTCGACAATATTTTTGGAAAAATTTTAAATGTTTTTAATATTGATTCGGTTACCAGTCCCAAAAAATTTGAAGCTCGTTTTATCGCAGAGGCTTTGGATGAAAATGGATATTCATTAGGCAATCACGAATTTGATAAAGGGTTAGAAGATTTTGTGAGGTATAGTTTGAAAGTGGCGGATAGGTGGCATTGAGAATCCTCACCTCCTCTTCTTATACTCATCCCAGCACCCACTGAAATGTAGAAAAAAATCATAATCGGAAGCATTCAATACAAAATAGCTGCTTACGGGGCATAGCATTAATAAATCATCCAATTTTACGGAGCGGTCGTTGGTAATTAAAAATAATTTTCGGGGTGGCAGCCGGGTTTCCAGTTGGTCGCGTAGCAACAGCTCTGAATAAATTTCATCCATTTGGCTCCGTTCTTTTCCGCGGCGGCTTAGGCTTTCATATATCATGCTAATAGGGTTTGAAATAGATGGCCTCACCCTCTCTAAGTGCCGTTGGTATTCTTCCTTTTTTTCATTGGTCAATCGTTTTCCACTAATTGTTACCGGAACCAGTTCTACCTCCTTTCGTTTTAGGTAAATCATAATTTTCCCTTTCGAATAATCCACTAAATTTTTAATAGGAATATACATTTTAATATAGGTAATATGCCCTACCACAAGCGTGTCTTTCATATCACAGACTAATTCAAAATACCCTGTTTCATCCGAAGTGGTAGCCGTCATTTTATTTTTAATACTTACCACCGCAAATGGCACCCGCGAAAAACTATCTGCTTCATATAGCCAGGCTTTAAAAACATACGATTGCGCAGTTACTAATTGGATGGTTATTAAAAAAAATAGCAAACTTAGTAACCCGATTTTTTTATAAAAGGATTTTGAAACGCTAATTTTTAATACTAAAGGCAATGTATGTATAACTTATAAATTAGTAAAATTGTTACTTCTCTTTTGCCACTAAATCTCAAAAACTCTAAATTTCACTAAATGTTTTTGTGCACTTTTGTGTCTTAATGCTTTTGTGTCAAAGATAAATGACACGTTTGCAAATGATCATTCACCATACCTACAGCCTGCATATAGGCATAGCACGTGGTGCTGCCTATAAATTTAAAACCACGCTTTTTCATATCCTTTGCCATGGCATCACTTTCAGGTGAAGTTGCGGGTAAATGTTTCATTTCGGCCAATTCATTTGTTATGGTTTTATTATTAGTAAACTGCCACATGTAATTGGCAAAACTTCCAAATTCTTTAGCACATTCCAAAGTGAGCCGGGCGTTATTAATTGCAGCTTTTATTTTATTTATACTACGTATAATGCCAGCATCCTGCAATAGTTCATTTATTTTTTCTTCCTTATAGTTTGCTATTTTATTTACATCAAAATTGTCAAAGGCCTTCCTAAAATTTTCGCGTTTGGCCAGGATGGTGTACCAACTTAATCCTGCCTGAAATGTTTCCAATATTAAATGCTCAAATAAATGGTGGTCATCTCGTGAAGGTTTTCCCCATTCGGTATCATGATAATGGCGGTACAAATCATCTTTTTCGCACCACTGGCATCTTACAATAGTTTGCATCCAACAAAATTAAACTATTAACGATTATTTACGTTTTGATTTATGGTTTTTAAATAGTTTTGCATCACCATTTTGAAAACTTCAAATAATCTTGAAATTTTTCAGGGTTTATCAAAATACCAGGATAAACAAGAAATATTAGCGGCCATTATTATTCAATTGGAAAAAGATACAGGTTTGGACTATACTCAAATTCCTGTGGATGCTGAAAACCGTATTTTTTTAGAAACATTGCGAAAAGATTTGGCACTTTATTTAAAAAAAATTGGGGAACAAAGCCAAACCCGGTTTATGCACCTCATTTACCGGGTAGATATTTCACAAACCAAAATGAACCAGCTTGAAATGAACGTACATTACTATCATCAACTGGCCGAAATGGTTTTGAACAGGATGTTTCAAAAAGTAATTACCAAACGCATAATAAAAACATAAAACTAACAAAACATGATACTATCCACAACCAACATTATTGAAGGAAAACCTGTGAGCACCTATTTAGGAATTGTAACCAGCGAGGTTATAATTGGGGCTAATTTTATGAAAGATATAATGGGCGGACTTCGAGATTTTTTTGGTGGCCGAAGCGGTACTTATGAACAAGTATTGCGCGAAGCTAAAGAAAATGCCTTAAATGAATTGCGCCAAAATGCCCAAGCTTTGGGTGCCGATGGTGTAATTGGAATTGATTTGGACTACGAAACTGTGGGGTCAAGTGGCAGTATGCTTATGGTTACAGTTAGTGGCACTGCCGTAAAATTTTAAAATTTAGGAGGCTATTGCAATTACTCCTTTAGCCCAACTAAGTGCTACACGGCCTTGTTCTTCCAGACTCATATTCGTGTTATCTAATATTATGGCATCATCTGCTTTTACCAGTGGGCTTTCAATTCGCGAGCCATCCATAACATCTCGTTTTTTAATATTTTCCAAAACTTCTTCAAACGAAGCTGGAATTTGCTTATGCTCTAATTCCTCAAATCGTCGCCTAGCCCTAATTATTGGGTCTGCAGTCATAAATAGTTTCAGTTCGGCATCAGGAATTACTTTGGTTCCAATATCACGGCCATCCATTACCACACCCTTAGCCTTTGCATAAAGCTGTTGCTGAACTACTAAAAAATCACGAACCTCTTTTACTGCACTAACTTCACTAACATAGTTAGCCACCTCCATGGTGCGGATATCTTTTTCTACTAAAATATTGTTGAGATAGGTTTCAAAAAAATCAGAAGCATAATTATATTTAAACGAAATATGGATATCTTTCAAAATTGACGCGTCATTTTTTATATCATCCAACCTGATGTTGTTTCGCATTAGATATAAGGTAACAGATCTATACATGGCACCACTATCAATAAAAATATAACCTAATGCCTTGGCAAGATACTTGGCAACAGTACCTTTACCACAACTTGAATGACCATCTATGGCGATATTAATTTTTGGTTTCAGGCTAAAACTATTAGGTGGCAATGATATTAGAATAAACTGAATAACAAAAAATTAATTCTTAAAATTTGCCTTTAACTTTGAATTTTAATTTATGAAGCAATTAACCAACTTTATTAATGGTTTGGAAACCAAGCCTGAAAGCGGAAAATATCTCGATAATTATAATCCATCCACAGGTGAAATTTATTCCCAACTTCCAAATTCGGATGAACGGGATATTGAAAAAGCTTATGAGGCAGCAAATGCCGCTTTTGAAGGGTGGAGCAAAACCCCTGCTGAAAAAAAATTTAAAATACTAAATCGAATAGCTGAGTTGATTGATGAAAAAAATGAAAAATTGGCTTTGGCCGAAAGCATTGACCAGGGAAAACCTGTATGGCTTGCCAAAACAGAAATGACCCGTTCGGCACAAAATTTCCGGTTTTTTTCTACTGCTGCTATGCAGTTTAATAGCGAAAGTAATAACATGGAAGGCCATGCTATTAATTATACTATTAAATCGCCAATTGGTGTGGTGGGTTGCATTAGTCCGTGGAATTTGCCCTTGTATTTATTTACCTGGAAAATAGCCCCGGCCTTAGCTACCGGTAATTGTGTGGTAGCCAAACCTAGTGAAATTACACCTATGACGGCCTTTTTATTGGGTGAAATTTGTAATCAGGCTGGTTTACCCAAAGGAGTTTTAAATATAGTACATGGGCTTGGGCCTAAGGTGGGCAATGCCATCGTTTCTCACCCAAATATAAAAGCCATTTCGTTTACAGGTGGAACAGCAACAGGCAAACATATAGCTTCTGTGGCTGCACCAATGTTTAAAAAATTATCGCTTGAATTGGGAGGAAAAAATCCCAACCTGATATTTGCTGATTGTGATTTTGATAAAGCTGTGAAAGAATCGGTTCGTTCCAGTTTTTTAAATCAGGGTGAAATTTGTCTTTGTGGTTCACGAATTTTTATTGAACGGAGCCTTTATGAAAAATTTAAAATCGCTTTTTTAGCAGAAGTTAAAAATTATACGGTTGGAAACCCTTTATTAGATAAAACTAAAATAGGCGCAATTGTGAGCAAACCACATTTTGAAAAAGTATTGAGTTATATTGAACTAGCCAAACAGGAAGGTGGAAAAATTATTATTGGCGGGGAAATTATTAAACCTAATGGATTAGAAAACGGGTGGTATATTTCACCAACGGTTATTGAAAACCTTAGCCCTGATAGCCGTTGTAATCAGGAAGAAATTTTTGGCCCGGTGGTTACTCTTACTCCTTTTGATAGCGAAGAAGAAGCTTTGCAAATGGCCAATAGCACTCAATATGGTTTGGCTTGTTCTGTATGGACTGAGAATTTGACAACAGCACATAGAGTGGCAGCCAATATTCAAAGCGGAATAGTTTGGATTAATTGCTGGTTGCTTCGCGATTTACGAACTCCATTTGGTGGAATGAAACAAAGCGGAGTAGGCCGCGAAGGAGGTTGGAATGCTATGAACTTTTTTACAGAACAAAAAAATGTGTGTGTGAAATTGTAATTTTTTTTTATTTTCATTGATCAAAAAGGGATATCTAATGATACTAGAGAGAAACAAAATAATTATTTCCAAAACCGATTCAATAGATAAATTGCCTGTTGCAGATTGGATAAGGAATATTTCGAGATCG
>JBJXDS010000107.1:0-12519 GCA_046154525.1 Bacteroidia bacterium | reverse complement strand
GAAATATTTTATCATATCACAAGAATGGGCAAAAAACAATAATTTAGAAATATTCCATTTCTCATCCTTTGATGAATCTTGGAAAGTTATTCAAGAAGGAAAATTGGGAACGTCATGGGGATTATGGGATAAAAACGAAAAATTTAAGTATAAAAAATAAAGCTCAAAAATATGTCATACAGAGAAGGTCATTTATTTACAAAACTGAATCAAGAGAAGTATTCTCATAGTCAACAAGAAAACGATTCTAATTTTCAACAACAACCTATTCACGTTGATTATCCTGAACTTTCAAAGGATGATTTAAGAAGTTTGTGGAACAAAACACTTCAAAATGGCATCCATGGCATTTGCTTTAGTATTTATGAAGATGGCCAAAAGCCGGGATCAATCATTACAAAAGCTCAAGTTGAAAGACGTATTAAAATTTTAAAACCTTATTCAAAATGGGTTCGTTCGTTTTCTTGTATCGAAGGCAATGAACATGTACCAAGCGTGGCCAAAAAACACGGTATGAAAACGCTTGTAGGTGCATGGCTGGGAGATGATCTGGAGTTGAATGAAAGAGAAATTGAAAGTCTAATATCCATGGCAAAACAGGGTTTAGTTGATGTTGCAGCGGTAGGAAATGAAGTGATGTATAGAAAAGATTTAACTGAGGATCAATTATTAGCCTATATTCAAAGAGTAAAAGACGCTATTCCCCATATCCCTGTAGGTTATGTAGATGCATATTATGAGTTTTCTCACAGACCAAGAATTACAGAAATTTGCGATGTTATTTTAACCAATTGTTACCCTTATTGGGAAGGATGCCCTATTGAATATTCTTTTGCTCACATGCTAAGTATGTTTGAATCTGCTAAAAATGCAGGTCAAGGCAAGCGTATAATCATTACAGAAACAGGTTGGCCTAGCCAAGGCGGTGCTTTTAAAGGGTCATTGGCTAGTTCAGAAAATGCCATGCGATACTTTATAGATTGCCAAAACTGGTGTAATTTCAATGGAATTGAAAGTTTCTATTTTTCTTCATTTGATGAGTCGTGGAAAGTGGGTCCGGAAGGGGATGTAGGTGCTTATTGGGGATTGTGGGATAAAAATGAACAACTCAAATTTTAATGACAGATTTTTTTAAGCAATTCAATTTGCCTTATGCTAAGGCAATATGTTATTCGGGATTTAGAACGGGACAACAGCCGGGAGGTTCAGTTCCTACCTACGAGCAGGTAAAGGAAGATTTATTGTTATTGAAAATGCATTGGAGTTACCTACGATTATATGATTGTGATGAACATGCCGCAACAGTAATTAATGTGATTCAAAAAGAGAATCTAAAAATAAAATTAATGCTTGGGGCATACATAGAGGCGGAGATGAATAATTACGGTTGCCCCTGGAACGGAGGTGTTTATGAAGAAGAGCAGTTAGTTAAAAACCAAAAACAGAACGATGCAAAAATTCAAAGACTTATTAAATGGGCCAATCAATTTCCGGATATCATTTTTTCGGTTTCTGTCGGAAACGAGGCATGCGTGGACTGGACCGATCATTTTGTGCCGGTTAGCAGAGTTGTGGAATTTGCAAAAAAAGTAAAGAAAAATATAAAACAACCGGTTACGTTTTGCGAGAACTATGTTCCCTGGCTAAATCAACTCAAACCACTTGCCGAAATTGTAGATTTTATTTCCATTCACACCTATCCTGTTTGGGAATACAAGCATATTCATGAAGCAATTGAATATACGATGGCAAACTACAAAGCAGTTGCTGATATGTATCCTCATAAGGCAGTAGTTATTACCGAAGCCGGTTGGGCAACCAACTCCAATGGAAGAGGCATTGATCCTGAACATGTAAATGAGGTTAATCAAAAAATTTATTTTGACGATCTTACGGATTGGTCGCAAAAACATCAAATCCTCACGTTCTTTTTTGAAGCTTTTGATGAGAAATGGAAGGGCTCTTCCCACCCTCTGGAACCTGAAAAACATTGGGGAGTAT
Organism: Bacteroidia bacterium; assembly: GCA_046154525.1. Classification (GTDB taxonomy): domain Bacteria; phylum Bacteroidota; class Bacteroidia; order NS11-12g; family UBA9320; genus JABWCE01. The sequence goes on along the minus strand of JBJXDS010000107.1, from coordinate 10,518 downwards.
TTAAAACAGATCGGACTCCTAAGCTGGTTTTTGTAAAGTAAGTTTTGATAGGATTTAACTCAAAAAGGCAACTCCTCCAAAAACCGTATCTCCCTTGTTTCAAAATTCACCTGACTAATCAAATGCTCCAACCCATTACTCACCATTAAAAATTCTGCTTTTAAGTGAAGATTATAAACCGCCAATTGCTGCAAAGTGGTTTGGGTAAGTTTGATGGAAGGGGCTTTGCACTCAATAGCCATGTGGGGATTTCCCGAAGTATTATAAATAACAATATCAAAGCGTTTAAGCATTCCGTTTATTTTTAAAGCTCGTTCTACTGCAATTAATCCCAGAGGAATATTTTTCTCATTTACTAAATAGAACACGAGTTTTTGTCTTACTTCTTCCTCAGGGGTAAGCAAAATATTTTTTTTACGAAGTGGGTCATAAACAAAAGTTTTTCCTTCCTTTTCTATTATTTTTAAAGGTATATTATGAAATGAAAATGATTTCAGGATCTAATAATTTGTTAGCAAAATAACAGTAAAAAATCAGCATAAAATTGCAATTTCGCAGCGCATGGCAAAACAAACTTCAGGTATGTCGTTTAAAGGTTTGATGACCGAACTGGATTTGAAACATTACAGTCCGGTTTACACCCTGTGTGGGGATGAACCGTATTTTAATGATAAAATTTGTGACCGGCTGGAAGCTGAAATTTTGAACGATGCCGAAAAGGGATTTAACCAATCGGTTTTTTACGGAAAAGACATTGACACCCTTTCTATAGTTAGTGCCGCCAAACGCTACCCCATGATGGCCGAAAGACAGGTGGTTGTTATTAAAGAAGCTCAATACCTCAAAAATTTAGATGTTCTGAATCCCTATCTTGAAAACCCTTTAAAAAGTTCGGTTTTGGTTTTTTTATTTCGCGGAAACGGGCAACTAAAAAAGACTAATACCTTTAAACTTTTATCCAAATACACAGTTTTTGAAAGTATAAAAATACCGGATTATAATTTGGCCGAATGGATAGATGGATATTTAAAAGACAAAGGGTTTAAAACTGATACCGCCGGATTGCAATTGATAGCCGAATCGTGCGGAAATGAGTTAAGTACCATAGAAAACGAATTAAGCAAAATCTTTTTGAACATTGGCGACCGGAAATCTATTTCGCTGGCCGATATTGAAAAATTCATAGGAATTAGTAAGGAGTATAGCGTGTTTGAACTTCAAAATGCTATCTCACGAAATGATGTGCGAAAGGTTTCAAAAATTATTAATTTCTTTGCTTCCGACACCAAGAATAATTCCATCATCATGGTTATTTCTTCATTAAATACCTTTTTTACAAAAGTATATATGGCTGCACCAAACAGTTCAAAATCGGATGCCGAGTTAGCTTCTATTATTGGTGTTAGCCCTTATTTTGTAAAGGATTTTAAATCCACCTTAAAACACTATTCATCTGCCAAAGTGGAACATATTCTTCATTCTTTAAACACCCTTGACTTGCGAAGTAAAGGTATTATGACCAATACGGGGGATGAGAATTTGTATAAGGAATTGTTGATTTGTTTAACGTAGATTTTTTCTGAACCACATAGGAGGATAGGAACATAGAAAAACACATAGATTAAAATACTATGTGAATCCTTAAATGTCTATGTGCCTAGGTGGTTCAATTTATTTCAAAAATTCCAACATCACCTCCAAAGCCCTTTTTCTATGGCTTATGCTGTTTTTAATTTCAGCAGGCATATCGGCAAAGGTCCTGTCATACCCGTTCGGAATAAATAAAGGGTCATACCCAAAGCCAATACTACCACTTAGTCCTTCTGCAATTACCCCATCCACTCTTCCTTCAAAATAATGAATTTTACCATCAAGCATTAAAGCAATCACCGTTTTAAAACACGCTTTGCGGTTGGATTCGCCTTCCAGTTCCTTTAATAATTTTTGATTATTGGCTTCGTGGTTTCCATGTTCGCCTGAATACCTTGCTGAAAAAACTCCTGGCTGATTATCCAGAGCTTCCACTTCCAGGCCACTGTCATCGGCAAAGCAATCCACATTTTTTAAAGAATGAATGGCAGTCACTTTTATTGCCGCATTTTCATAAAAAGTTAAACCAGTTTCTTCTATATCTTCAAAGAAAACAATATCGTTCAGACTTTTTATTTCTATACCTGACGGAGCAAGAATGGCTTTTACTTCATCCAATTTATGGGCATTGTTGCTGGCAAATATTAAGTTCATATAATTAAAACAAAGTTTTCCCTGTCATTTCAATTGGTTGTTGCAATCCCATAATTTTTAAAATCGTTGGGGCAATATCTGCCAAAATTCCATCGTTCATGATGGCTTCATTATTCCCAACCAAAAAACAAGGAACAGGGTTCATACTGTGTGCTGTGTTTGGAGTTCCATTATCATTAAGGGCATGGTCGGCATTGCCATGATCGGCGATTATTACAAATTGATAGCCCTTTCTCAAACCTGCTTCCACCAATTGTTTTACACATGAATCTACTATTTCCACTGCTTTTACAATGGAGGGATAAACACCTGTATGCCCCACCATATCGGCATTAGCAAAGTTGATGCACATAAATTCCGCTTCGGCCATTTCTATTTCTTTAAGTATGGCATCCTTTAATGGAATGGCACTCATTTCAGGTTGCAAATCGTAAGTAGCAACTTTTGGCGAAGGAATCATAATACGCTTTTCATTTGCAAACTCTTTCTCTCTTCCCCCTGAAAAAAAGAAGGTAACATGGGGATATTTTTCGGTTTCAGCAGCCCGGATTTGTCTCAGGTTATTTTTTGAAACCATTTCACCAAGCGTATTGTTGAGATCATCATTTTCAAAAAGGATTCTTACATTTTCATAGGTTTTATCATATTCGGTAAACGTGGTATAATCCAAATTCAGGCGTTTCATTTCATGGAGGGGAAAATCCTTTTGCGTAAGAGCTAATGTAATCTCCCTGCCTCTATCCGTTCTAAAATTAAAATTAATTACAATGTCTCCATCTTCAATAATAGCAAGAGGTTTGCCGTCAATATTCGTTAAAGAAATTGGCATTAAAAATTCATCCGTCACTTCATTTTTATACGATTCATTAATTGCATTTAATAAATCAGTTGTCTTTTTACCAACTCCTGCGGTCAATAAATCATAAGCTAATTTTATCCTTTCCCAGCGTTTATCTCGGTCCATGGCATAATAGCGGCCAATACAAGAGGCGATTTTTGCTCGACCAATTTTTGGGTTAGTCATTACATTTTTTAAGTATTCCAATCCGCCTTTTGGATCGGTATCGCGGCCATCCGTAAAGGCATGAATAAAAGTCTGATTATCCAAACCATTGTTTTTCAAAATTTCACAAAGATTTATTAAATGCTCCATAGATGAATGCACTCCGCCATCCGAGACCAAACCTATTAAATGAATTTTTTTATTTTGGGCTTTTGCTTTTTCAATAATGTTTCTTAAAACCGCTATTTTTTCAACTTCTCTATCAGCAAAGGCTTTATCAATCCGGGTTAGCATTTGATAAACGATTCGTCCGGCCCCGATATTTAAATGGCCAACCTCGCTATTGCCCATTTGTCCGCTTGGCAAGCCTACATTTAAGCCATAAGTGAGTAACTGTGAATTGGGGACGGATTTATACAAACTATCAATAAAAGGGGTATCGGCATTATAAATGGCATCCGATATATCGTGTTTTCCAAGTCCCCAACCATCCATAATTATAAGGATGGCTTTTTGAATTTTATTCATGGGGCAAAGGTAAATAAGATAGTTAGATATTAGATTGTTAGATATTAGATTTGCATACTGAATAATTTGCCATTAATCAACAAACACAAACATCCCCTTGGTACCATTGCACTTTGGCATATAACCGAATCGCCCGAGCAATTGCAGGCTATGCTTACCATTGATGAATTTGTGCCGTTTAAAACCGAGCGGCGAAACACCCATTGGCTGGCTGCAAGGCTAGCTTTGCAGGAAGCCATCGGAAATTCATCTTCAAAAATTATTAAAAATAATCAAGGAAAACCTTTTTTAGCTGATAAGGATGGGCATATTTCCATAACCCATTCGGGCAATATGTCGGCAGCTATTTTTAACACAACAAATTCATGCGGCATTGATTTGGAGCTGTTTGACAGCCGCATTACACGTATTGCACATAAGTTTACAACCCATGCAGAAAACTGGTTGTTCCCCGAAAAATTTAAAACTGGTTGCACCTGTCTTAACTGGTGCGCCAAAGAATCTGTTTTCAAATTTGGTTCCATTCATGAAGTTGATTTTAAAACACAGATTCAACTTAAGAGAATTGATTTTGAGAACCAAACCATGGATTTTTGTTTTACACGTACTGAACCTGAGCAAAATTTAAAAGTATATTTCAGAATTTACGAGGTTATTAATTACGATGTTTTTGAAACTCCTTTGCTTACTGATGAAGAAATGACCACTAACGAACGCTATATTTTAACATGGATTTGAATAATAAAACGATATGGATAACTGGTGCCAGTAGCGGAATTGGTGAAGCTTTGGCTTTACAATATGCCCCCTTAGGCTATAATTTAATACTATCGGCCAGAAGGAAAACTGAATTGGAAAAAGTAGCTGAACAATGCCAAGTTTTAGGAGCAACATGTTATGTTTTGCCTTTGGATTTAGCAGATATTAAAAGTCCTGCAAATTTGGTAAATGAAGCAATAGCCTTTACCGGAAAAATAGATGTTTTGATTAATAACGGCGGGGTTTCTCAACGAGGTCTGGCAGCCGAAACCAGCATAGAGGTGGTACGGAAAATTATGGAAGTTAATTTTTTTGGCCATGTTGCTTTGAGTAGTAGTTTATTGCCCCATTTTATAAAAGCAGGAGGAGGCCAGTTCGCCGTATTGAGCAGCCTTACCGGAAAATTTGGATATGGCTTACGTAGTACCTATGCCGCATCCAAGCATGCACTTCATGGATACTTTGAATCGTTGGCTATCGAAAATTTTAAAAATAATGTCCATGTCACCATGATTTGCCCCGGGCGAATATTGACTAATATTTCTTTGAATGCCATAACTGCTAATGGTAGTGCTCAAAATGCCATGGACGATGGACAACGATATGGAATACCAGCAGAGGTATGTGCCAATATTATTATTAAAGCCATTGCTAAAAAAAAACGGGAAATCCTAATTGGTAAAAAAGATAAAGTGATGGTTTTTTTCAAACGCTTTTGGCCGGCTTTGTTTTTTAAAATTGCCATAAAGTTGGATCCAAGGAGGTAATCGAATCGTTGACAAGGTTTAAAACCACGTCAACGTTAAACTGCAAAAAACTTATTTTTGCCACATGAAATGCACTTAGGCATTCCATACGACCAATACTTAAAAATTGATATAAATTACAAATCGAAGATTAGATAATACCGCTAACTAAAAATATAAATAAAATAATTATCAAATGACAAAACGCATTGCCGGAATACAACAAATAGGCATAGGAATACCCAATGTGCATGACGCCTGGGCTTGGTACCGTAAGAATTTTGCGATGGATATTCCCATTTTTGAAGAAGCTGCCGAAGCCAACTTAATGTTGCCTTACACTGCAGGGGTGTCTCATATGCGTCACGCTATTTTAGCCATAAGTATGCAAGGTGGGGGTGGATTTGAAATTTGGCAGTACACAAGCCGAACCCCGCAACCATCGGATTTTAAATACCATTTGGGCGATCTGGGAATCCAATTTCCAAAAATAAAATGCCGCGATGCAGAACAATTGCACCAAAAAATGCTTAAGAGTGGGGTAGAATTAGTAAGCGAGGTAGTAACCGACCCGGCAGGTAATTCATGTTTTGGGGTAAAAGATCCTTATGGCAATATTTTTCAAATAGTAGAATTTGATAGCTGGTTTAGCAATACAGGTGCGTTAACAGGCGGTGTTTGTGGGGCTACAATCGGCGTTTCGGATATTGAGAAATCTTTAAAATTATACAAGGATATTTTAGGCTATGATGATATTGTGTATGATAAAACCGATAATTTTGCCGATTTAACAGGCTTGCCGGGAGGCGATGATAAATTTAGACGGGTACTTCTAAAACATACCGAAACCCGTGTAGGTGCTTTTAGTAAATTATTGGGCCCTACCCAAATTGAACTGATTCAAACCCTTAGCCGCACCCCCCGAAAAATTTTTGAAAACCGCCTTTGGGGTGATTTGGGTTTTATTCATTTGTGTTTTGATATTAACGGTATGGCCGATTTAAAAGCCGAATGTGAGGCGGCTGGATTTCCTTTTACTGTGGATAGCAGCCAAAGTTTTGATATGGGAGAGGCGGCAGGTCATTTCACCTACATTGAAGACCCCGACGGAACCTTAATTGAATTTGTGGAAACCCACAAAATACCCATATTAAAAAAATTGGGCTGGTACCTGAACCTGAGAAAAAGAAATCCCGAAACACCTTTGCCCAATTGGATTTTGAAGGCTTTGGGGCTTAACAGAAAAAAAGGATAAAATGTTATTACAAAAATTTAGATAAACGCTCCCCAAAAATACGATGATCCAAAAAAGAAAAAACCCCTTAATGAAAACCGACCGCCTCGAGTTTTTTACCGATGGCGTATTTGCCATAGCCATTACTTTACTGGTGCTCGAAATTAAAATACCAAACCATGAGCAGGTGCATCATGCCGGTGGACTTTATAATTATTTAATGCATATTTGGCCTGCTTACTTATCGTATATCATGAGTTTTATGGCCATTGGCATTTATTGGAGCAATCTGCATCATTTTTACACCTACATAGTAAAAAAAACCAACCATACATTTAATCTTCTCAATATTTTATTTTTAATGACCATCGCTTTTATGCCCTTTACCACGGCTGTATTTGCCGATTATGTATTGGATGCCGAAAGTTTTGGGGCGGCAGTCAGCACCTTTAGCCTTGGGTTTTTGTTACCGGTGCCTGCCGTATTAATCATTTTTTTATATGCCATTAATAATAAGCAAATAATAGATACACGGCTTACCGATGCATTTTTAAAAAAGCAAATGTTTAAATTATTCATGTCAATTGGTATGCTCACTTTTGCTTTTATACTTTCTTTCTACTACCCAATGGTATCGCTGTGCATGATACTGGGTAGCTTTGTTCTTTATTTTTTGCCACCCGATATGCCAGAATATAAAGACGATATATTGGAGTAAGCTAAAATAATTTTTGTTTCTGTCATAAAATACCCTAGCACGGCGGTGCATGTGACAGTATATATTTACCAATATAATTTCAAAAGAGGTTACTTTTGATTAGCACAAGCACCGCCAAAAGAGTTCAATAAAACAATAAAAAAATGAAAGCTGTAGTATATAAAAAATATGGACCTCCCGAAGTTGCCCAATTAATGGAGGTAGCTCAACCCATACCCAAAGATAATGAAGTATTAATTAAGGTGTATGCCTCTACCGTAAACCGTACTGATGCTGGTTTTAGGAGTGCCCAATATTTTATTTCACGTTTTTGGACTGGGCTTCTACGCCCAAAAAACACCATATTAGGGTGTGAGTTTGCCGGGGTGATTGAGGAAGCAGGAAAGGGTGTAACCACCTTTAAAAAAGGCGATAGGGTATTTGGTTATAATGACAAAACCTGCGGGGGACATGGAGAATATTTAACCATAGCCGAAAATGATGCTGTTACCTTATTGCCCAATAACTTAACCTTTGATGAAGCCGCACCTATTACTGAAGGTGCCCATTATGCCTTAAATAATATCAGGGCATCAAAAATAGAACCAGGACAAAATGCCATGATTTATGGGGCAACGGGTGCTATTGGTTCCGCTGCAGTGCAACTCTTAAAACACTTTGAGGTAAAGGTTACCGCAGTTTGTAACACTAAAAATGTTGAGCTCATAAAATCACTCGGTGCTGATACCGTGATTGATTACCAGACTCAGGATTTTACAAAAACAGCCACCAAGTTTCATTTGATTTTTGATGCCGTGGGCAAAAGTTCCTTTGGGCAGTGCAAGCCTTTGTTAACCAAAAAAGGAATTTATGTATCCACTGAATTAGGGAAGAATTCAGAGAATATTTTTTTGGCTCTTTCTACAGCCCTGTTAGGCGGTAAAAAAGTTCTATTCCCCATACCAGAAATATCTAAGGACGATGTGATTTTTTTAAAAGAACTGGTAGAAAAAAGAAAATTCAAACCTGTAATTGACCGCCATTACAAATTAGACCAAATTGTGGAAGCCTATAAATATGTGGAAACCGGGCAAAAAACTGGCAACGTAGTGATAAAAATAGTGGGATAACAACCTTATATAGAATTAGGCTGAAAGAAATATGTGAACGTTTTATATAAAAAAGGGGATAAACTTAATTACCCCTTCTACTAAAGGCTTTTGAAAAATAGTTAAATCCAATGTATACCTGTTGGTTCCCCTTATCAGGCAGGAACTAATTCCATCTCCTCTTTAAGTCCAACCAACACTTCTATCAATACTTTCGCAATTTTGGTAAGTTTTGCAGCATTGTTATGCGACTCCGTGCCGGCCTCCAAATCCCTAAGATCATTTACAATGCTATTGATACCTAAGTTTTGAATACTAGGTTTAATGCGATGAGCCAAACGTTTCAATGTATCATTATCCCCATTTTTGTGGGCCTCAAACATGGCGTTAATTGTTTCAGGTGTTTCGGTTACAAAGATTGTGATCAGTCGTTTTACAAAATTATGATCGCCAGAGGCGAGGTCATAAATTCTTTGAATGTCATACAGTTTCTCTATTTGTTGCATGCTTATATTTGTTTAAATGTTTATCCTTTTTTTAAAATTAATTCAATTGGTTACCTAAAACTATCTCTTCATTTTTCAACATTTTGTAAATAGTCGATTTTCCAATATCCAACTCGGAAGCTACCTTTAATACATCGCTATCATACTTTTTAAGATAGTAGGCTATAATATCAGCAATGTGGTCTTTTAGTTTTTTATCTTGCCCCATTACCATTTCGTTGCTGTTGCTAGTTGGTAGCTGAATATCGGTTTCGTCAATTTCTATTCCATTGCACATAACGGCGGCAAGTTCTATAATCGATTTTAGCTCGCGAACATTGCCAGGATAGTTATATTTTAAAAGTAATTTGGAGGCTTTGGTTGAAAAACTTAAATGATTAAGGTTATTTTCTTCACAAAAAGCATCTACAAAATGCCGGGCCAGCAGTAATACATCATTCCCTCTTTCGCGTAGTGGTGGCAATTGGATAGGGAAACCAATAATTCTATAATAAAGATCTTCCCTAAAATTTCCTTTTTTTACTTCGTCCAGCAAATTTTTATGGCTGGCTGTAACTATTCTGATATTTAATTTTACCAATTCATTGCTACCTACTCTTGAAAATTCCCGTTCCTGAATTACCCTCAATATTTTGCTTTGAAGGTTTAAATCCATTTCGGCTATTTCATCTAAAAACAAAGTACCGTTATTAGCTTCTTCAAATTTACCAATCTTACGGGTTCCAGCTCCTGTAAACGAACCTTTTTCATGTCCAAACAATTCGCTTTCCACCAGTTCATGGGGTATGGCTGCCATATTAATGGCCACAAATGTTTGCGAAGCCCTGGGCGAATTATAATGAATGGCCTTAGCCACCTCTTCTTTGCCAGTTCCTGTTTCCCCATTTATCGATACATTAATATTCGTTAAGGCTGCCTTTTCAATTAATTCAAACACTTTGGTAATGGCAGGGCCCTGACCTATTATACTTGTTTTAAAATTATACTTAACCTTTAATTGTTTTTTCAGGCTATCAATTTCGGTTTTTAAAATATCCCTTTCCCTCGATTTTATTATACTGTTCCAAAGTAGGTCTTTTGTATTATCATCCTTTACAAAATAATCATACACCCCAAGTTTTAACAGTTTTACAGCTACAGTTACTTCTTGTTGAGAGCTAATAACTATAACCGGTATACTATCGTTTATCTCTTTAATTTTTATCAATAGCTCACTCCCATTGGTATCGGGCAACGAATAGTCAATAGAAATAATATCTGGATTAAGATGCATACTGTTAATACAATCGGCTCCCGTTGCAAAAAGGTGTGTCTCATACTCGGGGTTTAAGGATAAGTGGTATTGAAGTATTTCACCATACCAGGTATCGTCTTCTACAATAAAAATTCTATAACTTGCCATTCCTTATTTAGGGTATTAAATGATTTTTAATGGAAATTAACTTATCGGATTTTGTAATACAATCCTGTAACATTAATTAATGGGTCGAAGTTATTTTTTATTAAATGAACCAATGTTACCCTTTTTTTTTACCCCTGTTTATAAATATTTAAAAAAGGTGTTGTATAAACCTAACCCTAATTTTTTTGATAAAAAAGTGTTCTGAAATATTACAGTTTGTTACAAAACCAAGTTAGTTTGTTAATTTTTTAATGTACTTAAAATTATTCAATATGTTGGTAACAGGTCAT
>JBJXDS010000106.1:0-3540 GCA_046154525.1 Bacteroidia bacterium | reverse complement strand
ATTATCACCTTCTCCATACTCGGTAATTTTTATTTTCAATGGATTATCAATTCCAATAAATAAAGTAGGGAGTTTGGTATTTTGAATTATAGGCTCAATATCAATCACTCTTACTTCTTTGGTGATTTTCTTTATCCCATTATCAAATGAAAATTTATAAGATCCCCTGGCTGAAGGAAAATAAACAAATTCGGTAGGTTGTGTAAATGTTACCATTTTGGTTTCTGTTTTTGATTTTACAGTTACTTCTACACTTTGCTTAGATTTTTCGTCAAAGGCAATGTTAAATTTAATAGGTTTGCCCATTGGATGCACGCTATCTGTAAGGCTTTCGATGAAAAGTGGGAGTATTGCTGGCACTTCATTTTCCATAGCAGTATCCACTGGGGTGCTGCTTGCCTTTTTTATAGTTTCTAATTCAAACTCTTTTTTTAATTCTTCATAAAATTTTTTAACACTTTGAAACCCTGTGGGGTTTTCTATTTGGGTTTTACTAATTACCTTGACAAGGTCTTCGGGAATGATGTTATTATCCTCCCGTATTACCTGCTTAATTATTTTTTGAAGGGTATATATTTTTACCCTTTGCACCCGACTTGCAAAATGAGATAAATTAATTAAAGAGATGTTTAGAGGTGCTTTACTAAAGAAAAATTTATTAATAGGTTGGTAATTACCATTCGAACTTTGTTGAAAGTCTTTGAGAGGTAACAACTCGTCCAGATAATCAATTTCAGTATTCGAAATAAAATCACTCATACTAATTTTAAAATTTTTAAGAATTTTAAAAAGAGTATCCGATTTTTTTTGATAAATCATAAGCCTTGTGGCTACAACCTCACTTTTACCTTTGTCGTAATATACAAATTCGTTAATACCATCAATATTTATCAATTCTCGTTTCATCCGCTCTATAGTGTTTAACGGAAGCTGAGCAAGCTCCTCAATCTTAATAAATTTTTGCCGCGTATCTTCAAATACGGCCTCATCATTTTTTAAAATTGTGAGAAAATAAAGGTTATTGGTTGTGCTAAGCTTGTCAATTTCAGAAGTAATTTGTTCAAGACTTTGATTGCTATGAAAACTTGTATCCACAAAATCGGAAGGAATTAGGATAAAAATAAACGCCAAAAAGACCAGGTAAAGAAGATTAATAACTCTTTGCCTAAGTGCTTTGGCATTACTTTGTATCTCCATGTATGGTAGTTAAATAGAAAGATATTAGCTCTTTACTCTGAAATTCTCAAAATCTTTTAAATGATCATTGGCAGAGGCTAATTTATCCCGAAGATTATTTAATTCTTTTTGATACGAATTGGTGGTTTCAGAAATAATATCGTAGTTTTTATCAATCTTTTCTATTGAATCATTAAGTCTTTTGGTTGCTGTGTTTAGGCTCACAACAGATGAATGCAGTACAACCAAGGATTCCATAATCTTATTGATTTGTTGTTCTTGCGTGCCTTCCAGCATTTTAAGATCAGGTTCATAGTTTTCTTGATCCGATTTTAATTGAGGGAAAACTTTGTCCCATTCATAGTCATTCTTAAAATATTTATATTCAAAAGCCGAAATAAGAAAGATAGTGGCTTCCGTCGTTAATCCAATAATAAAAAGGATATCACCAAAATTCCATCCAAGAAATTTAAACATGGCAGCTATTAGAATAATGGCCGCCCCTACACCATAGAAAAAATTGATGTAGTCGAATTTTCGATCAATAGTCGTGTTCATAATAAGTAGTATTAAATCAGATTTTATGTAGTTTTAGTATTCGTTAATTAAAAATTATTCTAAAAAACGTAGGCAAAAATAAAAACTTATTTCTAAAAAACAATACCTTTTTTGAAAATAAATCTAAAAAAAGTAATGTCATCCAGAATCGGGACATAAAAAGTGCTTAAATTTTTAGACTTTTACCGCTATTGCTTATGTTGAGAATTAAGCACTTAGTGCAATTGCAATAAAATTTGCGGTACTATTCAAATTTGAACGATTTTGAAAATTGTGGATAAGCGTGTCTAGTAAAAGAGAAGGGAGGTGATGGTGAGTTTTAGCACCTAAATTTTAGTATGAAATTATTTTATGGTAATTTCATCAATAAATATAAAAGCATCGCCACCTGCACCTTGATGCCATTGAGGAAGTTTGCCATAATTGATAGCTTTAACTTTTACAAATCGAAATGAGTCTTCAATTTCATTTTCCCGAAATACTATCCTTTGAGCGGTATAATTGGAATCGGTTATTTCATTCTCTTTTGTATTTATTTCTTTATAGTTAATACCATCTACAGAACCATAAAATATAACTTGAGTCGGCATTAATATCCATGATCGGGTGTCTTGTAAAAAACTAGCTATAATGCAATTTACATTTTTTACTTCCTTCAAATCCACAATGGCTTCAAAATCCTGACTTTGATAACCCTGCCATCTTCCTTTGCGCCAATCGGTTTCACCCAATAGCCCGTCAATTAAGCCTTCATCGCCATCTGCGGTGTACTGAGGATTGTATATGCTGTTGATTTTTATGGTGAAGTTGTTTGGTTTTTTATAGAAATTTCCAACTACAGTATCTGATGTATACCCTATTTTATATTGACCGAAGTAATAATCATAATCTGGATGCTTTACGTTAAAAGTTTCGAAAGCACGAACAGATACATTGTTTTTTAATATAAATGGTGATCGGTATTTTACAAGAGGACCATTGTTTAATTGATAATAAATAATTCTAAATTGAGTATCCAGATCTTGATCAAAATTAGAAAAAATCTGAATGTTTAGTGAATCGCTTATCCGTTGGCTGCTTTGAACGAGTATAGGGGTTGGAAAATAATAATTGTAACTTTTATCACTTAAACTAGGACCTGAGAAATTATCGTACCCAACCACGATTGTAAATTCATCTCTCATGAGGTAAAATGAATTTGATGGGATAAACTCTAAACCATTGTCATCTAAATACTTTTGAAATTTTTTGCTTTTTGTAAAAATATTTGGGTCTTTGTAAATTGTAAAATTGTAATTATCACTCTTAACTTTTACACTGTCAAACAGTATATTTCCATATTGAAAAGAAGTATGAAAAGGTTCTGCTGGATAAAACCCAATGGCGCTAAAAACATACCAGGCGCTCATTTGACCGCAGTCTTCGTTACCACAAAGCCCGTCAAATTTTGGTTTATAAAGTTCATTGCATATCTTTTTTACATACTTTTTTGTCGAATCTAAATTATCAAACAAATATGGAATATGATGGCTGGGTTCATTGCCTTGTGCATATTGGCCTAACATTCCTGTAATATCAGATTGTTCACGACCGGTCGTTTTTGAATCTGAATTAAACAACCGAGAAACTTTATTCATTTCATTCATTTTGTGGCTTAGTTGCGGTACTGCAAAAGAGTACTGCCAAGCATTGGCTTCTGTGTAGTTATTATCTACCCGCGAAGGATCAAATGGCGTTAACCAATCGCCATTTTTGCGAGGAGTCATAAATCCGGATTTAGTGTTGTAAACATTGCGCCAGCCATTG
>JBJXDS010000105.1:0-10807 GCA_046154525.1 Bacteroidia bacterium | reverse complement strand
CTGATAATCAAGCATACAAGCAATTTGGAAATTCTGTAGTCACACCTTTGATTCAAGCCGTTGGTGAAAGTATTGTAAAAGAAATTTTAAAAATTAATGAACTTAAAAAAACTCAAATCGCTGTTTATTGACAACGGTTGTCAAAAAATTTATATAAAGAAACTTTCACCAAACGACAACTCAAAAAATCAAGTTTATTTCGGTGGTAGTTTTGAGATTTTAAATATACTACCTATATCGGAAATCAAAACTGAAGAAGCAGGGGATTGGAACAAGGAAAGGTTTAAGGCTACTATAAATTTTTCTTGGATTGGTGAAGATGGAAATTTATTTCCCGCACCTCAATCACAATTAATACTATATCCTAAATATCCTGAAGTCAGATTTTCAGGTTTCTTAGCTAGGTGCGAAAACCCTCCGTCTGATTTAATGACACAGAGACTTGCCGATCGACTTTTGTTTTTTAGTGTTGCTAAAAACGGAACAGTTTTAGGTTTTGTTGCTTCCCCAAATTCTGAAATAGCTAGTGATTTTGAAAAAACAGAGTCTATTATGGAGCATGGTGTTTTCAAAATAATTGAACTGCCTCAAGTAGCAAATAATAAAGAAAAATTAATTAATGAACTATTTCGAATCCACCAATTAGGTTGGATTAAGTCAAAAAGACTGGATGGCCAAGGAAATGTTTTGTCATGCGAAGCACCTAATTGTGGGGGTTATACTTTAGAAGCTGAATTAGGAATTACGCCCAATGGATATTCAGAACCTGATTTTTTAGGTTGGGAGGTGAAGCAATTTGGGGTTACAAATTTTGCAAATATTAATTCAGCGGTTATAACACTTATGACACCTGAACCTACAGATGGGATTTATAAAACAGAAGGTGCAGAAACATTTTTGAGAAAGTACGGATACGCGGATAGAACTGGCAGAGAGGATAGAATTAATTTTGGAGGAGTTCACAAAACAGGGATTAGACATCCCTTGACTAATTTGGAAATGCAACTAATAGGCTTTGATGCTGAAACCGGAAAAATTAGAAATAGCAACGGGCGAATTTCATTAATTGACATAAATGGCAATGAGACCGCTTCATGGAGTTTTGCATCAATGCTTTTACATTGGAATAGGAAACATAATCAGGCATGTTATGTTCCATCACTTTCAGAAATAGAAGTGGAAAGGAAATATAAATATAGTAATAATATTATTCTTGGATCCGGGACGGACTTTCAACTATTTCTTAATCAAATGGCAAACGGTAATATTTATTATGACCCCGGAATAAAAATGGAAAATGTTTCAACAATACCAAAAATTAAAAAACGAAGTCAATTTAGAATTAAGTCGCAATTTCTGCCAAACCTTTATAATAAAAATGAAGTTGTTGATACGACTATTTAATTCTATTTACTCCCCTCATACGTCTGCACCTCCTGATGAAAAAACTCCAGAGTAACCCCGGCGGTTTTAAACATTTGTTCACTTTCGCCACCCGAGTGGTATTTTCATTCATATCAGTTTTTCCCTCATTGCTGTCTCTTGTAACTTGAAAATGATAAATGAAAAGGCAGTGCAGATAGCTTGAAAGATGCCATAGTATTGAGATACACTTCGGCAAGCTCAGTGTTCTTTAGCGGCTATTCAGCCTGGGTTATGAAAGAATTTCCACAAACGTTTTACTTTCTTAAACTATAAATAGATTTGTAACAAAAATTAACTAATGAGTGCAATAAAACTATTTGAGAGTAAAAAAGTGAGAACCCATTGGGATACGGAAAGAGAACTTTGGTTGTTTTCAGTTATTGATGTTATTGAAATATTGACGAATAGTTCTATACCTAAAAGATATTGGAGTGATTTAAAAAAGAAGTTACTATCAGAGGGAAGTGAAGCGTACGAAAAAATCGTACGGTTGAAAATGGAAGCTTCTGATCGTAAGTTGCGCGAAACAGATGTAGCCGATACGGAAACCTTGCTTCGCATTATTCAATCAATCCCTTCGCCTAAAGCAGAACCATTTAAGCAATGGTTGGCAAAAACAGGATATGAAAGAATGCAGGAAATTGCTGATCCGGAACAAAGTCTTGACAGAGCAAGAGAAAACTGGCAACGCCTTGGCCGAAGTGAAAAGTGGATTCAGCAACGCATGACGGGTCAGGAAATAACCATTCGGCCTTATTTTTTTAAAATGAATGGTTATTCAACGACACCATTAAAAAGTAAATATAATTGGAGTTAAACCAGGAACAAACTGACAGATTATTGGAAGGAAAGCGGGGTAGAAAAAAAAGACGAATTCGCATTTCTAACAAATATAATCCATCAGGAATGGACCGGATTAACTGTAAAGAAACACAAGGATTTGAAAGGGTTGAAGACCCAAAACCTTCGCGACCATATGAGTGAAGCCGAACTTATATTTACTGCTTTGGCAGAACTTTCAACCCGTCAAATAGCAGAAACCGAAGAAGCCAGAGGTTTAAAGCAAAATGCAAGTGCCGGAAAAAAAGGAGGAAGAATAGCTAAAGATGCCCGTATGGCACTGGAACAGAGAACCGGAAAAGATGTGATTACTTCTGAAAATTTTTTACCCTCGCCAAAAGAAAAAAAGAAAATTGATAGAGAGTAGAAAAGTAATTAAATCTTCCCTCCGTGTACGAGAATTTCAACAACTATTTACTCCCCTCATACGTCTGCACCTCCTGATGGAAAAACTCCAGCTTAACCCCGGCGGTTTTAAACATTTGTTCACTTTCGCCGCCTGAGTGGTACTTCCGTTCGCAAACCACCTGTTTTATAAGATTTAGGCAATTACTTTTTTTCGAGTCGTTGGTATCCTTACAATTCGTTTGGCCGAAACTCTTTTTTGAGAATGTTTTTCTTTGTATGCACGAATGTATTCGCTAATTGCATTTTGTTCGTCCTTTGTTAAAGGTCTGCTGTTGATTATAAAGTCAACTCCTTCCGGTTCTTTAATGTATCCCATGATTTTAGCTTTTAAAATATTTATCAATTAATTGTTTTGCAACTTCTGTATGAATAATCATCAGATGGTTTCCAAAATGGTATGCCCCTAAGCTTTTCTCATAATGTTTAATCAGTTTGGTTTTGGCAGTAAATGAAAGAAATCCGTCAAATCCTTGCTGAAAAGCAACCTTACAGGCAAATGCTACAAGGTTTCCCGGAACCCCTTCGTAGAGTTTATTACGCCCCAAATTAAAAGGGGCACTTTCAACCAATTCCATATAAATATGGTCAGGCATAATAGAGAAACTGAGCAGACCCTGAATAATTGTAGGATTATTTAAGATAGTTAATTTGAAAACCTCTCTTGAATTATTATCAAGTTCCTGTTTCCAATTAAAGTTCCATCCATTTTTTTTGGTTACTTGTTTAAGGTCGGCTTTTGTTAAGCGGCTAACTTCAGTAGCAAAACTATCACCCGAAATAGTATTCGCAATAGAATTGGTCAGTTTGTCTATGACAAAGTCGAGGTGAATTTTTTTATCCTTTTTGCTCACAATTACTTTCCTCAATCGCGTTTGTTATGCCTGCAATGATAATTCAAAGATATAAAAAAGGGAGTAAAAAAATGCCCAAATTAGCTTTTAAAATAGTTTTTATGGCATATTGCGGATAGCGTTAGCTACTTACTCCCCTCATACGTTTGCACCTCCTGATGGAAAAACTCCAGCGTAACCCCGGCGGTTTTAAACATTTGTTCACTTTCGCCGCCTGAGTGGTACTTCCGTTCGCAAACCACCCGTTTTATGCCACAGTTAATTATTAGCATGGCGCAAACCCGGCAGGGGGTCATACGGCAGTAAAGAGTAGCACCATCCAAAGCTACGCCATTTTTGGCCGCCTGGCAAATAGCATTTTGCTCGGCATGCACCGTGCGGACACAATGTTCGGTAATGCTGTCGTCCTCGTGAATCATTTTTTTCATTTGGTGTCCTATCTCATCGCAATGCGGCAAACCCACCGGCGAACCAACATAACCCGTAACCAAAAGCTGATTGTCTTTGGCTATAACACAGCCGCTGCGGCCCCGGCCACAAGTAGCCCGTTTGCTGATGGCTTCCATCACTTCCATAAAGTATTCGTCCCAGGTGGGGCGCATGTAGTGCACTTCTTTTTTATCTGTCATAGTTTTATTTTTTACCACGGAGGCACTGAGGACATGGAGTTGCACAGAGTTATTTTTTTTTAATATTTTATTTTCTCTGTGTTTCTTCGTGTTCTACGTGTCTACGTGGTGATTTTTTAAAAATTTATGCTGCCGAAATCCGTTGTCTGTTTATTTTCTCCAAAGCCAAATCAATTTCTTTATACAAATCCTCCATGCTTCCGTTATTGGTAAAAACATAATCGGCCAAATCCATACAAGCCCCCAGGTTTTGTTTGTTGGGGTCGGTGGAGTTCATTTCCCGTTCTTCGTTTTCGGCAAAGGTTTCAAAACTTATTTTATCGGTTTCAGAAGCCCGTTCTGTAATGCGTTCATATCTTAGCTTTCTATCAGCATCCACCGCAAACAAATTGAAATTGCCTTTTTCCCTTAAAGCATTTACTTCACCTATGGTTCTTAAACTTTCAATTATACAATCAGTGCCGCTTTCCTCTGCTTCACTAAATAATTCCTCTGCAATAAAACTGGGACTGTTATTGGCTCTCAGCTCGTTGGCAACACTTACCATCGAATCGCGGTTTACTTCCAATCCCTTTTGGTTTATTCTTTTTATTAAATACCCCCGAACTGAAAAGTGTTGAAACCCGTGATGGGTTGTTAAATAATCTACGATGGTGCCTTTGCCCGCACCCAAAGTTCCGGTAATACCTATAATTCGCATTTGGAATAATTTTGTTGTGAAATTAAATTAAATGGAATTCAATATGTTAAAGCTGTGAATAAATTGGAGGGGTATGTGAAAAGAAAGTTTCTTCGATTAGAGGGCTAAGCCCTCTATAACTCCCAGTTACTTTTTTTATTCACTTATTTGCAGTTTATTTTTTTGCGTTCATGAACCTTCGGTTTCTTGGCAAAAAAAGTAACCAAAAAACCCAAGTCAGAAAAACGCTTCCTCCCACATTCCGGGTCGCGGCCCGCCTTTCTGACATCCCATCGCACATCTGCAAACCACAGAAATTATCCGTAAAAACAAAGTTTGTTAAGAAGGGAAAACTAAAAATGTTTACCTAACCGGAAACGTTTCGGGTTAAGGTGCGGAGGGCTGACAAAAATACGGGGGTGGGCCGGGCGGTGCGGAGGGAGTATATTTTTGTCTTGATTTTTTGCTTCTTTTTCATCAAGGAAAAAGAAGAAGAGAAACTTTTTTGGCTCTATCTCCAAAATATAATCTCAGGTCCGACATCACCCCAGCATCCGCAGCAATTTATTCACTTCCTCAGGCTCCATTCGCAGTTCGGCCCCTGAATTAAAAATAACTTTGCCGGGTTTGGTTTTTTCTATCGTAATATTTTTAAGGTTAATCAACAGATCGTTTCTTACCAAAACAAACGAACTGTTTTCCATTACGGCTGCAAGGTCGGCCAGGGGTTTGTTGGTCACCAAATTTTTAAAATCATTAAAATAAATCTGGCTACCTTCTCCATGGGTTTCCATATAATTTATTTGTTCAGGAGAAATGTAAAGCAAGCCTTTCTCCGTAATTACCGGGATGCGTGTAAATTTACTTTGCAATAACTGACGGGCTATTTCAATAGCATCGCCCGTTTGTTCATTATTTCTGTTTAGCTGGGCTAAGGTATTTTCAAACTCAGCAATATCAATGGGTTTATACAAACAATGGATGCCTGAATATCGTAAAGCACGGGTGGTATATTCATCATAAGCGGTTATAAACACGACATCAAAATCAATTTTTTTAAGCCGTTTTAAAATTTGGAATGAATCTCCTTCTTTTAAGGTAATATCCAAAAAGGCAATATCGGGTTTGGTGCTTTCAATTACCTGTATGGCTGTTTCAATATCATTGGCAGTACCTACAATCTCCAGTCCTTCAATAAAACTTTCAACCAGGGATTTAAGTACTTCTATACTTTTTGGTTCGTCATCTACTATTACGGCTCTTCTCATGGGTTGGAAAATGGAAATTGGAAATTTGAAATTTTATCTTGCCATAAATTCAAAAAAATCCTCTAATTATTCATGCCCCTTGATATTAAAATTATCAAGCTCTATAAACGAGTATTCTAAAAACATTTCGCTTATTAAATCAATATTCCGTGCTAATATTTCCAATAAGTCTTTATTGCTAATATTTCCGGTTGATATAAGCAATATCTTTTGAGGAATTCCCTTAAGGTAATATGAATCAACAAAATCAGAATCTTTAGTAATTACGATTCTGTTTTCTTTTACGGATATTTCGCGTATTTCAGTATCAGAAGTCCGCTCTTTATTAGGCAAATTATCGGTGTGTATTACATCAAAATTTCTTCTTTCAAGAAATAGGGATAATACAAAAGGTAACTGAGCGTCAACTAAAAATTTCAAGCTACAATTTTATGGATGGATTTAATCTTTGTGAATTTGGAAGCAAATAACAAACACGCCCTGATATCATCTTCTTCAATTTCCTGATAATCTTCAATAATTTCAGCATTGGTCATGCCTGAAGAAAGCAAATCCAATATCAATTCCACAGGATAACGCATATTTCTTATTGTTGGTTTCCCATGACATATATCCTGATTTATTGTAATTCGATTTATTAAGTTTTCCATATCAATAACTTTAGCAAATATAACATTTTCAAATTTCTCAAACATCATTCTGAATTATCAACGGCAATACCAACTCCACCCTGGTTCCAATAGAATTTCCATTTTCATCAAATAAATCTATAACATTAGGCCCTACTCCATCCCCTGTTTCAATATTTAATATGGCCAAACGGTCTTTTGTAAGGTTCATGGCGGTGCTTTCATGGTTTTTTAAGCGGGCTATATTGAGCTCATGAGATTTTTTACGGCCAATGCCATTATCGGTAATTATACATTTTAGTTTTTGGCCTTCTACTTTAATTTCAATAGTAAGTTTTTGATTTCCTTCTTTGGGCAATAATCCATGAATAACTGCATTTTCAACGTAAGGTTGCAGCACCATGGTAGGCACGAAAATTTGATTAGGTTGAATATTTTTATCAATCGTAATGCTAAAATCTAACGTGCCTTCCATTCTCAGGTTTTCCAGTTCCAGATAGGTTTTAAGCCAATCGTGTTCAGCTTGAAGGCTAATGGATTTGTGTTTGGAATTTTGCAAGATCATCCGCATCAGGCTGCTAAACTTGGTAAGATAGTTATAGGCATCCTTTGGTTCTTTTTTTAGTATAAAATATTGGATACTATTGAGCGAATTAAAAATAAAATGCGGGTTCATTTGGCTACGCAAAGCTTTAAGCTCCAGTTCGGCCAGTTTGTGACCATAGTTTTTATTGATAACACTGGTGCGCCATTTAATTACCATATAAATAATGCCAAGAATTATTAATACGATGATGGAATAAAACCACCAGGTTTGCCAAAAGGGCGGTTCAATAATTATTTTTATAAAAGCATCCGGATTATTGGATAAGGAATCTGCCGTTAAGGCTTTTACCCTGAACGTATATTTACCGGGCGAAAGTTTGGTATAGTAGGCTGTGGTTCGGTTTCCGGCTTTTATCCAGTTATCATCAAAGCCTTCCAGTTTATAAGCATATTGATTGGCCTGAGTTGAAATAAAATTAAGTGTGGCAAATTCAAACGAAATAAGATTATCGTTATAATTAATCTGAATGTAGCGTTCGCCTTTGGCATTGGTTAAAAACGGAACTTCAATTTCTCCTTTTTTAATGGCGGTAATTTCGGTTTTATAGGTTTCGTTGCCCGTTGGAAAATTAATGGGCTTGAAATAATTAAACCCGTTTACCCCCCCAAAATAAAAGGTTCCGTCAGATGTTTTGCAATAAGCCCCTTCGTTGTATTCATTGCTTTGAATATAATTTTTTATTCCAAAATTTCTAATTTGATGGGTTCGTATGTTATAGCAACATAATCCGCGATTGGTAGAAAGCCAAAAATCATCACCTTGCCATAATATTCCATAAACCGAATTATTGGCCAACCCTTCCTTTTCGGTAATGTTCCGTGATTTTCCTGTTTTTAAATTTATTATGCAAAGCCCGCCGCCGTAAGTTCCCACCAATACCGAATCTTCGCCCATCATTTCAAAACACATGGCATAGCTTTTTCCTGCATTTTTTTTCAGGGGTAAATTGGTGCTGTATAATTTAAAGGTTTTATCAGCTTTATTAAATATTTGAAATCCCCCGCGAAAGCAAGCCAGATTAAGAAATTTACCATCGGCAGATTCATTAATTTGGTAAATGCTGTTGTTATTAGGCGATTCTTTTACCGCTCTATACACTTCAAATTGATTGGTTTTTCTATCATAAATATTTAAACCGTTTCGGGTTCCTATCCATAGTTTACCATCTTTATCTTCAAAAATATAATAAATAGTAATACTGCTTATCTCATGCCCTTTTGCACCGTTTATCTGTTCAAAACGATTTTGTTCAGGATAAAATTTAAACAAACCCTTATCGCGCGAACCCACCCACAACTGCCCCGAGCGGTCTTTATAAATAGCCCTTACCATTTTGGTTTCTACTCCAGGGGCTGTAATTACGGGCCAGGCTGTTATTTCTTCCGTTTCGGGGTTAAATTTGATAATTCCTGAACTTAATGTACCAAGCCAAATGGTTTTGGAAGGGTCTTCATAAATGTAGTAAACATTGTTATTTAGCAGAGTGTCTTTCCATCTAAATTCACGGAACAAATTGAACAATTTTAGTCTTCGGTCGAACCTACTCAAACCGTTCATAGTACCTATCCAGAGCGAGCCAAAACGGTCTATAGTTGCCGTTTGGGTCTGATTTTCAACCAGGCTTTCAGGGTTAAGCGGATTATTATTGTATAATGTAAATTTTGATTCTTCCCATTTAATAATCCCTCCATTGGTGCCTATCCATACTTCATTGCTCTTTGGCACTTTTTTAAGAAAAGAAATAAAACGTGTGCCTTTGCTTTTTGGTAATTTTATTCTAACAGCTGAATCACCGCCCCTAATAAATTGGTAAAGTCCCTGGCCGTATGTCCCGATAAAAATTTTATCAGGCTCAGGAGTTAAAACAGTAGTGATATTTTGAGAATCCAATTTACTGGTGGTGATAAACCGTTCAAATGATTCTTTGGCAGGGTTATATTCACACAACCCAATAGATGTTCCTATCCAAAATTTTCCTGTATAAGTATCTTTTATAATGCACCGGATTAAATTACTGCTTAATCCCTTGCTTACATTGGTTTTAAACATTTTGCCCTGATGCTTTGTGGTATCATATTTCAATATTCCTCCACCATCAAATCCTACAAGGTAGTTCCCATTTCCATCTTCGTTAATACAGGTTACAGGATTGGCGGTTTCCAATTCCTCGCCCTGATTTATATTGAGTTTTTTAAAGGTTGAATTGTTTTTATTTAAAATGCAAACTTCACCACTAAACAGGCCAACTATCAAATTTCCTTTACTGTCTTCAAACAGACAACTGATATAGTTATCGGGTAACGAATTTTTGTTTTGTGGGTCGTTCCGGTAGAGTTTAAAATTATACCCATCGTATCGGTGAAGACCATCAGCCGTGGCAATCCACATATAACCATCGCTTCCATGAACTATCCCCGAAACAGAACCCTGCGCCAGGCCATTATCTATGGTAATATTTTGAAAACGTATGAGGTCTTTTTGAGCGTGTGATATTTGCCCAAAGAATAGTATTAGCGAGAGGAGGATGGCTTTTTTTAGCATCAGTTAGTGGCAAATAACAAGAAACAAATTCCAAAAACCAATTTATGCCACAAAAACACGAAGTCACTAAAATCCACTAAAATTTTTGTGTGGATTTTGAGTTTTGGTGTTTTTGTGGCCATTTTAAAATTTTAAAAATTAGCCAGAGCATGAATAAATCCTTCTTTCCGGCGTTTTGAAACATCCACGGTTTCGCCATTGCTCATTATTACATGTCCGCCATCGCCCTTTACATAGCGTTTCATTTCGGCCAATTGGATGATATATGATTTATGGGTTCTGAAAAAACCATTGTCGCAAAGAATGTCTTCAAATTCTTTGAGGTTTTTGGAGGCGATTGTTTTTTCACCGGTTTTTAAAAAGAAAAAAGTATAAGCTCCGTCGCCACGGCAATACAAAATATTGGCAAGCTTTATAAAAATTAAACCTTCCATAGTACTAATGGCTAATTGAGGTTCCCGTTTTTTGTCCCCAACGTGGCTCATAAAAGTTTCTAATTTTTTGTTCCCTGATTCCTTTTTTTCAATCACCTTTTTTACTGCATTGGCCAGTTCATCAGGATTTATAGGTTTCAATAAATAATCAATAGCGCTGGCTTTTATAGCTTTGAGGGCATATTGCTCATGGGCGGTGGTAAATATTACTTCAAAATCAGCGGGTTCGGTTTCGTGTATTAAATCAAACCCATCTTTACCCGGCATTTCCACATCTAAAAACACGATGTCCGGGTTCAAGGCATTTATCTGGTCTACGGCACTGCGAACGGAGTCCGCTTTTCCAACCACTTTTACATCAGGAATAAATTCACTGATAAGCTGCGCTAAACCATTGCGGCTAGCTGCTTCGTCATCTACAATAAGTGCGGTTATCATAATTTTTGGGTTAAAGCTCTTAACCCCCAAACGGTGAGTTAAGAAACGGTGAAACAAT
>JBJXDS010000104.1:0-17703 GCA_046154525.1 Bacteroidia bacterium | reverse complement strand
TTATTGTTATTTACCCAAAAGGAATTAAGAAGTTTTTGTAAGGAAATTTTGCCTATGATGTAAAGTTGGCTTTTGGCCGAGTAAATTTCTGAAATGGATTCAAAATCATCTTTATCAATATCGCTTTCGTTTTGGTAGCGAACCAATAGTTCTATCAATACTTCATTGCTTAAAGTGTATTGGTTTTGTCCCAACTTTTTGTATTCATATTTATAATTATACGACAAAGCCGAAATATCAGATAGCACAGCCGATGCTGTAGGATGAGCCCCGGCTCCCCGACCAGCAAAGAACTGTTTATCAGCAAAACTTGTTTCTAATTGAACTGCGTTAAACACGTCATCCACATGGTAAAATTTGCTGTCGGGAGTCATAAATTTAGGAAGTACGAAGGCTGCAATTTCATCTTCACTTACTTTATTGGCAATAGCTATCAGTTTTATTTTATAACCTTTTTCACGGGCATATTGAAATTCTAAATTCCCCAAACGGCTTATGCCAACATTAAAAATTTGTTCAGGTTTAGCAATTATGCCAAAGGCGTGAGCCAATAGAATTGTGAGTTTGTACTTAGCATCATAACCATCCACATCCAATCGTGGGTCAGTTTCGGCATACCCTTTTTCCTGGGCTTGTTTCAAGGCCTGGGTATAACTCAAATTTTCTTCCTTTGTTTTGGTTAAAATATAATTCGTAGAGCCGTTTACAATTCCCTCGAATGATTGTAAAAGGTCGTTGTCATAATATTCCTCAAAGTTGCGGATAATGGGAATACTGGCGCAACAAGAGGCTTCGTACAAAAACGAAACCTTATATTTTTTTTGCAATTCCAGCAATTCTTCCAAATGTTCTGCTATCAGTTTCTTATTGGCCGATACCACCGATTTGCCGTTTTGCATAGCGGTTTTAACAATATGATAGGCATCTTCAGAATTATCTATTAACTCTACCACCACATCTATGTTGGGGTTAAAGAGAATTTCATTTTTATCAAAAGTGAAATTTGAAGAAGCGATACTTCTTTTTTTTGTTTCATCTTTTACACAAATTTTTATAATGTCGGCTTTAATGCCCCTGGTTTGGTTTATTACATCCCATAAACCCTGGCCTACACAGCCAAATCCGAATATTCCTAATTTTAAATGTTTCATATGTAATTTATGTTTGTTTTTTTAGTTGCCATATGGAATGCCCTAATTTCATACGCCGTTGGCGTGAATTCTCCATGGGCATTTCATACTTTTTTTTTAAATTAATTGATGGTTGTGTGGAAACGGTTTCCCTTGTTTTAAAGAAACAAAAACTAATGTGGCATCGCAAATAGTTGAAATTTCACCTTTGTGATTTTCCTTGGTTACATGAACAGCAACGGTGATAGAGGTTTTGCCCAACTTCACAATTTTTGCATGAAGTTCAATAATATCGCCCAGGTCGGCGGGTTTTAAAAAATCAACCCTATCTATACTTGCCGTAACTGCGGTGTCGCAATCGGTGTTGTAAAGCATCCGTCTTACTGGTTTTATTGCCGCAATATCTATTTCAGCTAATATTTTCCCCCCAAACAAAGCTCCGGCATAATTCATATCCTCCGGAAAAACCGTGAAGCTATGCAACGCCACTGTTTGGGTTAATAATTTTGTTTCGTTTTCAAGTGTTTCTGTCATTTTCTAATTGTTTTGTAACCATTGCCTTTGGCTTAAGCCAACAGGAATGGATGAATTTATTTGTTCAAAAGCCTGTTTAATATCATTTATCAAATCCTCCACGTCTTCCAGCCCAACCGAAAGTCGTATCAAACTATCTGCTACTCCTGCATTTCTTCTTTGTTCGGCAGGAATACTTTTATGAGTCATTTGAGCAGGGTGGCAAAGCAAACTTTTTACTCCACCCAAGCTTTCAGCCAGTTTAAAAAGTTGGGTACTACAGACAAATTTTATGGCCGCTTCTTCGGGATCCTCTTTCAGGGTAAAAGAAATTATTCCCCCAAAATATATTTGCTGCCGTGCGGCAATGTCGTGATTGAAATGAGTTTTTAAACCAGGATAATACACCTTGTCAATTTCGGGTTGTTGTTCCAAAAATTCAGCAATGGCCTGAGCATTCAGACTGTGTTGCTTAATTCTTAAATGCAATGTTTCAATGCCTCTTATGGCAAGCCAGCTATCAAACGGCGCTAAAATGCCGCCCGTTGCATTTTGAATAAACTTTATTTTTTCGCCCAGTTCAGGCGTTTTGGTTACAACCAATCCGGCTATTACATCGCTATGGCCAGCCAGGTATTTTGTGGCACTGTGTATCACAATATCTGCGCCCAATGCAATTGGTTTTTGTGAAGCAGGAGAAGCGAAAGTATTGTCGACACAGAGCAAGGCATTGTTGGCATGGGCAATTTTTGCAACAGCCTCAATATCCGAAATTTTAAGAGTAGGATTGGTAGGACTTTCCAACCAAATCAGTTTCGTTTTCGGAGTAATAACATCAATTATTTTGCTGACGTAAGAAGTATCAACGTAAGTTACTTTGATTCCGAATTTTTCATAAATATGGGTAAACAAACGGAAAGCCCCGCCGTAAATATCATCAACGGCTACTACTTCGTCGCCTGTTTTTAATAATTTCACTACGGCATCAATGGCTGCAAGGCCGCTGGCAAATCCATAACCATTGCTGCCTCCTTCCAGGGTGGCAATAAGGTCTTCCAAAACTTTGCGGGTAGGGTTATTACTTCGGGCATAATCATAGCCTTTGTTTATGCCTGGTGCTTCCTGTTCAAAAGTAGATGTTTGATAAATGGGAGTAGAAATAGCTCCTGTTAATGGATCCGATGGGATGGAATGGATGGTTAGTGTGTTGTCGTGTTTCATGATTCTGTTTTTTTTAAATTGTTAAACTTTTTGTTAAAAAAAAGTTCCTTCAGAACCACTTATCAGTATAAAAATCTTTTTAGAAATTATCAGGAAAACCATATTGTTGTAAAACAAAATAGCTCTCCTGATAAGTCAGAAGAGCTATTAAAATATCGCGAATAATTAATTTTCTCTGTCTAACTTATCTGTCCCGCCTGAGGCGGGTTGGATTTGGCACCGTGTATTTCTACTGGTTGCCAAGGCTTCACAGGGCCTGTCCCTCTGCCTTTCTTGATAAGTAATTTTCTGTAAGAACGAGCCGCAAAGATAATGGCAAGTAATGGTGCGTTTCCAAATTTATTTTTGAAAAGTGCATTAAAGCACTAAAGATTAGGAAGTAAAAATTTTAAACCAGATTTTTATTCGGGCTTGGTAGCCGTTGTTTTCGTTTCTTTAAAAAACTTGAGATTATAACTAAATGTCAGCATAAAATACCGTTGCAATACATTGGTTTGAACATCTTCGTAATAGGTTTCAGTGGTATTTCGGGCTATACTGTTGTTTTGTTTCATAATATCGTACACACTCAGGCGTAAATCAGCGGCCTGATTTTTTAAAAATTTGTAACCAATAGCGGCATTCCAAAGTAAAAAATTTTGGTTATAATTAGAGGAAAGCCCGGTGTAATATTGATGGCTAAGGTCGGTTTGAAATATCAATCCTTTCCATGGAATGGCCTGAATTTTAAAACGGGTATTTTGATTTATAAAACTGCTGTTCAGTTGGGTTTGAAGGGTATTGGTAATAGTGGTATAATTGGAATTGGTTGAAAGTGTAAAATCCCATTTGGTGCTGATATTACTGGTAACGGCTATCCCAAAACTACCGTTGGAACTGTTGGAATAATTCATCCGTTCGTTTATTAATGTAGGGGTACGGTTTATAGAACCACCCAGATTGAAGTTGATTTTTGATTTTAATTTATTTACCGGAAACGAATAATTTAAAAACGACCGTAAATTATAATACCCGTCAATATTTACAGGTTTTGAAATTTGTGAACCCTGTGCTAAAGTAATTCCCGTAGCAATTAATGTATCGCTAGAGGAAATATACGTGCTGTTTACCATATAATTTTTGGTTAGGGTACCTCCCAATAAGGCAAAAAACGCCGTGTTCTTTTTAGTATCAATACTTGTGTAGCGAAGGCTCAGGTTATTTTGCCAATCCTGTTTGAGGTCGGGGTTTCCAGTTGTTAGCAATAAAGGATTTTTATTATTTATCACTTCCTGCAATTGGTCGGCTGACGGGGCATTGTTACTGCTGTTGTAACTTACCCTCAGATTTTTTTGAAGGGTAAATTTATATTGAAACGAGGCATTGGGAAGCAAGCTGTAAAATGTTTTTTCTAATACAGAATCGGTTGGAAATTGCTGCACATTTTTAAGATTGGCCAGCTGAAAAGCAATTCCCCCATTAAAATTCCATTTATCTATTTGGTAGCGGTAACTTGAACCCAATGATTGTGAAAAATATTGAGTATTAAATGTGTTCGACAAGGATGAATCTAACGCTTCCGGGTAATTTGAATCCGATAGGTTGTAGGTGTTTTTCTTCGAATCGTATTTATTAAAAGTGGTAGCATAAGTATAAAGCACCTGACTTTTAGCATTTATTGGTTCGGAATACGAAACCGTGGCAGCCAAGGTAAATCCATCCTTAATCAAATCTGCCGTTTGATTAATAGTATCCGCTGGTAGCGAATCTCTGTAAAGTGTAGTGTAATAATTAAGCTGGCTGTTGCCAGTCGTAATGTTGTAACCCGGGGTTATGTTGGCCGAAAGGGAACGGCCTTTTTTAGCAAAGGAATGCTTGTACTGAATGGGCGCCGAAAGATTAATGCCTTCCAAATTAGTTTTATAATTATTATTTACCCGGCTTAATGACAAATTTAAAAGTTTGTTTTGTCCCAGCATGTCGCTGTTACCTTTATTATACTGGTAGGAAGCACGTGGCTGAATGGTAATGGAATTGGCAGTATTCAGTTTCCATTCTAATTTCAAATTTATCCGATGGTTGGTATTTTGGGTTTTCGAGGTGCTTTTTTCAGTATAGGTTACCCCTTGGTTTTCGTTGCTTATAAACAGGCGGTAGAGATGGCTTATGGAATTATTTTCTGTATAATTTAAAAAATAGCTGCCTGTAAAATCAAGCTTTTTCCAACTGTTGGCATAGTTTATCCCAAAAGCCTGAGTGGTGCTAATCCCGTTTTTTTGATCCACCAAAAAATTGTTGGCATCGTTTCCCTGGCCACCCGATTGCCTTCCCCCGCCACGGTTTCCTCCACCCGATGGCATGCTACCGCTTTGGCCACCTGGTCTGCGATTTACACCGCCGCTACTCGAACTGCTCATTACCCCAACCAAATCCTCGGCACTAAAATTTTGTTCATTAATGTTATTGGTATTGGCCAAAATGGTTATCCGGCGTTTGTCTTTAAAAAAATTAATGCTTGTGCCGGCTTTGTATTTATCCTCATAACCATAGCCTGCAAAGATTTTCCCGAAAATCCCGTTTTTAAATTGGGATTTGGTAATAATATTAATGGTTTTGGATGTGTTGCCATCATCAAAACCTGTCAACTGGCTTTGGCTGCTTTTTTGGTCAAAAATCTGGATTTTATCAATTACCTCAGCCGGAAGATTTTTTAAAACCGCACTGGGGTCTTCCCCAAAAAAAGGTTTTCCATCCACCAATACCTGCTTTATGTCTTCCCCTCCCGATTTTAATTTTCCATCTTCGCTGGTTACACCCGGCAGCTTGGTCACCAAATCTTCGGCAGTGGCATCGGGGTTGGTTTTAAAAGCACCGGCATTGTATTGAGTCGTATCGCCTTTTTGCTCTGCCATTTTTATTTCGCCTTTCACAATTACTTCTTTCATGTCGGCCGATTTTTCAATTAATAAAATAGGCCCAAGAAAAAGAGGTTTATCCATTAATTGTTTGTTCAGGAATAGATCTTCAAATCCTAAATATGAAATTTTAATTATAAAAAATCCGGGGTTTAAATCTTCAATTTTAAAAAATCCTTTTTCGTTGGTAGCAGCTCCTTTTATAAAAACCGAATCTTTATTTAAAACCCTAATGGTAGCCCCAACAAGCGGTTGAGAGATTTTATCAATAACCTTTCCGGCTATAAAAGTGGCTTGTGAAAATGCAAAACTCCCACCCAGGATTAGCGCAAGGCAAATCAGATTTTTAAAAAATGGGGAACGGAATTTCAAATGGCTAATTGAGAAATTTACTGTTTCAAAGGTAGCGGGTTATTTTATCAGTTCGGTTTAAATTAGGTAGGGGTGGAGTTTGCCGAGGAAAAAATGGCTTCACGGTGTTTCAAATTTTAAATTCACTTTTATAGCTGCGTTCTTTTTATAGATTTGCAACCTCCCCAATGGTTCAATTAACAATAATTCTTGCAGGAATTTTAATTTTTTACAGCCCAAAAATTTATCGTACCTCCCGGTTTTTAATAACTAAAAATTATTACGTTTTATATGGCATTGAAGCCGATGACCGGAGTAGGCAATTTGAGCTGGAGGCTATGCTCGAACAGGAGTTTGTGTATTTTAAACCTTTATCACCCATGGCCCGACAAAAATTTATAGCCCGAATTTGGAAACTGTATAATGAGGTTGAATTTGTCGGATATAGTGGTCTGGAGGTGAAAGAAAACATGAAAATAAGGGTGTTGTTTTCTCAAATTCAATTAACCTATGGGCTGAGAACCTTTCATTTTAAAAAATTTAAAAAATACATCCTTTACCCAACCACATTTTATTCCAATTTTTTTCAAAGGGATTTAAAAGGGCTTACCTCACGGGCTGGGTTTGTAACCTTTTCATGGGCCGATTTTGAAGAAGGGTATAAAGTAAATGATGATAAATTTAATCTGGGATTGCACGAAATGGCCCATGCCTTTAGGCTGCACGTGGCCGATGGTAGATATTCTTTTAAACTTACCGATTACCACATTGATTTTGATGCCAAAGCACATAGGGAAATGTATATGATGAAACGGGATGTGCCTTCTCTATTGCGCGATTATGCCAAAACCAATCACGAAGAATTTTTTGCCGTGTGTATTGAATATTTTTTTGAAGCCCCCGAAATTTTAAAAAATGCACTGCCTCAAATTTTTAATATTCTTTGCAAAATGCTTAATCAAAACCCATTGAATAGGGAAGGGGATTATGCGTATAAATAATTTTTAGTTTATTACTCAGAGTATCACACCCCTCTCCTTTTAAGAAAAGCGAAGCATTCTATAAGACCATAATTTAAATTTACATAGGTTACTTGTCAAAGGGACTGGAAGTGAGGTTAATTAATCCAAAACCCCCTTAGTATAATTTTGGTATCTGGTTTGGGTTTATCAATTGTAATCCAGCTATCTTCCGATTTCATGCCACGGCAACCGCCATACAGTTCTATAAAGTTGCAAATAATGGTGTTTTTGGCAATGTCGTATTCAATTTTATAATAAAAACTGGCATTGCAGTCTATAAATATATCGTTATAAATTAGGATGGTTTTTTCAAAATCAAATGTGTCATTAGGCGGATACTTCATTTTCTTTTTCAATTCACCGTATTCAGCCGCATTATCCATTAGGGTACTTTGGTGAAACCCCTTCCATTGCAAGGTATCAAAGTGAGGCAAGGAGGTATAAGTTAGAAAGGTGTATTTTTTAGGGGAAACGAGTTCCCATTTTATCTCGTCATTTTCTTTGGTTCCTTTCAAGTCATATTTTTCAAAATCAATTTTACAGGTATCATAATTAAAATTATCGTAACCATAATGTCGTTCGAATAGGGAATAATATTTTTCGCAAAAGGTAAGATAATAGTTGGTGGTGGTATCCTTATAAGTGTATAGTTTTGGCAATATTATAGGCTGAGAAAAAGAGGGGAATGAAAAGTAAAAAGCAACTATTAAAAGAAGGATTTTTTGTTTCATTTTTATATATACTTCGGAGTTTGTTCAGGTAAATTCTTTCTCTGTTTTTTTAAAATTTTCTTCATTTTATAGCCGCTTAATTTTTATACTTTTGCGGTATTATACTATGGCTGAATTAATTCGATTACCAAAAATGAGCGACACCATGGAAGAAGGTGTAATAGTGAAGTGGAATGTGAAGGTGGGGGATACTGTGAAAACTGGCGATATACTAGCCGATGTGGAAACGGATAAGGCCACTATGGAGCTTGAAAATTTTGTAAAAGGAACTATTTTGCATTTGGAAGCCAAGGAAGGAGTAGCTACTCCGGTGGATAGTATTATTGCTGTGATAGGGCAAGCCGGAGAAGATTTTTCAGCATTATTAAATGGAGGTGGAGCTAAAGCAAAACCAGCAGAATCTTCAAAAAAAGATGCCACCCCGGTAGCCGAGGAAAAAGACAAACCGGTGGATGCTGCTATAAAAGAAGCACCTCCCGTAAAAGAAGAAAAAAATACAGCAAACGATACTGACGAAAGAATAAAAGCAAGTCCTTTGGCCAAAAGTTTGGCTAAGGATAAAGGCATTGATATTAATTCTATATCAGGAACAGGGCCTAACGGGCGAATTATTAAAGAAGATATTGAAAACTTTGCCCCTGTAACTAAAACCGGTTCTATAAATACTGGTTGGGAGGAAAGTTATGAGGAGGTAAATGTTTCGCAAATGCGGAAAACTATTGCCGGCCGATTAGCCGAGAGTAAATTTACGGCTCCGCATTTTTACCTCACCATGGAAATTAACATGGACAAAGCCACCGAAGCCCGCGAAAAAATGAACGAATATGCTGCTGTTAAAATATCGGTAAACGATTTGGTAGTAAAAGCTTCGGCAGTTGCGTTGCAAAAGCACCCGGCGGTTAATTCATCATGGCTGGGGACAAAAATCCGGTTCAATCACCATATTCATATTGGGGTGGCCATGGCTGTGGAAGATGGTTTGTTGGTGCCTGTTGTAAGATTTGCCAATAATAAAAACCTGTCAACCATCAGCACCGAAATAAAAGCCTACAGCATAAAAGCCAAAGATAAAAAACTTCAACCAACCGACTGGCAGGGAAATACATTTACCATTAGTAATTTGGGTATGTTTGGAATAGAAGAATTTACAGCTATTATTAACCCCCCCGATGCTTGTATATTGGCAGTAGGAGGAGTAAAAGATACCGTTGGGGTTATAAATGGTGAAATAAAACCTGTGAAAACTATGAAAGTAACCCTAAGCTGCGACCACCGGGTGGTGGATGGAGTGGTTGGTTCTAAGTTTTTGAATACGTTGAAAGAACTTTTGGAGGAGCCGGTGAAATTGTTGGTTTAAACTTTAATTCTGGTAATAAACCTGACAGGTTTTGGAAACCTGTCAGGTTTAAATATAAAAATGAAAACAATCATCCCTTCCGAAATACCCGTTCCAAAACTTCATCATTATTTGTTGGGAGCTATTGGCCCGCGGCCTATTGCATTTGCCAGCACCGTAGACAAAGACGGAAACCGGAATTTGGCACCATTTAGTTTTTTCAATGTGTTTAGTGCTAACCCACCCATTTTAATTTTTTCACCAGCCCGGAGCGGCCGAACCGGCGAAACCAAGCACACCCACGACAATGTGAAGGATGTGCCAGAAGTAGTAATAAATATTGTTAATTATTCCATGGTTCATCAAATGAGTTTGGCCAGCAGCCCGTTTCCAAAAGGGGTGGATGAATTTTTAAAATCAGGGTTTACGCCTATTGAGTCATTAACAGTGAAACCCTGGCGTGTAAAAGAAAGCCCGGTGCAGATGGAGTGTGAAGTATTGGAAGTTACAGAACTGGGAGATGCCGGAGCGGCAGGAAATCTTATCATTTGCAAAGTTAAATGTATCCATATTGATGAAGAGGTATTAGATGCTAATGAAGATATAGACCAAACTAAAATAGACCAGGTAGCCCGCATGGGTGGTAATTGGTATTGCAGGGCACATGGTGATGCCTTGTTCGAGGTACAAAAACCTTTAACCACCATCGGAATTGGTATTGACTCGTTACCCGAACATATTCGATTAAGTAATAAATTAACTGGAAATCACCTGGGTAGATTAGGAAATTTGGAACATTTTCCTTCGCCCGAGACTATTGAAAAAATTAAAAATTCAATAACAAATATTGGAGATAGAGATTCATTTGCTATTGAATTAATAAACAGCGGAGAAATAGAAAAAGCTCTTTGTGTATTATTATAAAAAAAGGCCGCTTTTGGCAGCCTTAATATTTTTATTTTGAGATTGAATTTCTCTTTAATCAGAGCTCGCAATCTCATATCTTCAAAAACCTACCAATCATCATCATCAACAAACACTGGCTCTTTACAGTATTTTTTAAGGTCTTTTAGCATTATAATTATTTTTTTATCAGCAGCCATAAGCACGGCGTCATTACCTTTGGGGTTAATGGTAGATTTGCGATAAAATTCGAAATAAGTCCGTATCTCTTTTTCTTCACCTGGTGGTGGTTCCAAAACATGCACCAAATTATTAATTTTGTACTTGTACCTTCCTTCCTTAAACCTTATCTCCATATCAAATACAACCTTACCATTTTGGGTTTTTGAAAATTTATTGGCTTCAATTAATAAGGGAAATTCGCATTCCATCACAATTTTAAATTCCTTTTTATCATCTTTTTTTATCACCTGCTTTTTGTTGCCTTTAAATTCGTGCTTAATCCAGCGTTTGGCACGCCAATATAGCGAATCGGTTCCGGCCTCTTCTTCTTCCACCACGGCCACATAGGTTACAAGCTCGGTAAGTGTATCAAAAGGTACAACGTATCTCACATAAGGTTTCTTAACCGGCTGGTTGGCTTCGCTAGATACCGCAGAACTCGTATCCATAAAATAAGAATCGAAAACTGAGGAAGTGTCTGGCGATAAATAATCTTGAGCTACTGAAAGAGAAAGACCTAAAAACATAGTTGCAATAAATGCAATCGTCTTAGCGTAATATATCATTATTGTTTTTTGTAGTTGTGTTAAGTATGCAAAAGTAAAATTTTGGGTTTGAATTTTAGAACGTAAAATTGTCATTTTTATCCACGTCATAAAAGTTAGTTTAGTATTGTTTACATCCTTAATTTTGGATGCTGTATTATCGTATGTATCTAAAAAATATTTCCTCATTTGTGTTTGCAGTTTCATTTGTTATCCTGTTAATAACGTGCCGAAACGAAAAAAAATATGTGGGTGATGAAAAAAAATCAAAAAATTTTTCAGTATCTGATCCACATTCGTATTCAAACCCTACTAAAATAAGGGTAAAACACATGGATTTGGACCTTGAAATCTTGTGGGAAACTCATATTTTAAAAGGGAGTGTTACTTTAACTTTGGATAAAAAAGAAAACGCCGATACCCTAATATTAGACACACGCCAACTCAAAATTTCTGTTGTTCAAAATAGTTCAGGCAAATTATTAAACTTTTGGTTAGGCGACAGCAAAGATATTTTTGGGGCTCCACTATATATTGTTTTAGGCAAGGTGGACGATAAAGTAAAAATAGTTTATGAAACATATAAGGATGCGGCAGCTTTGCAATGGGTAAGTCCTGCTCAAACACACGATAAAAAAGAAGAGTTTTTGTATAGCCAAAGCCAGGCCATATTAGCCAGAAGTTGGGTGCCGTGCCAAGATGCCCCGGCAGTGAAATTTACCTATACCGCCAAAATTAAAACAAAACCAGGCTATTTGGCCTTAATGAGTGCTACTAATCCACAACAGTCGAACGAATCTGGGATTTATAATTTTGAAATGGAGCAACCCATTTCTTCCTACCTGTTAGCCTTAAGTTCGGGTAAAATAGTTTTTAAATCTCTAGGTAAAGATTGCGGCATTTATGCCGAACCGGGTATGTTGGAAAAGGCTGAATGGGAATTTGCCGACATGCAAAAAATGATAGATGAAGCAGGAAAACTTTACGGAACCTATATGTGGAAACGCTACGATGTGTTGGTATTACCTCCAAGTTTTCCGTTTGGGGGGATGGAAAATCCACGATTGACATTTGCCACACCTACTGTAATAACTGGGGATAGAAGCCAGGTTTCATTAATTGCCCATGAGCTGGCACATTCGTGGAGTGGAAATTTGGTAACCAACGCTACCTGGGACGATTTTTGGCTGAACGAAGGCTTTACCAATTATTTTGAGCAACGAATTATGGAACAAATTTATGGTAAACCGTATGACGAAATGAGGCAGGTATTGGCATGGAACGATTTGGAAAAAACCATAGCCGAAATGAAAGCCGATAGCTTAATGACTGACACAAAATTGAAACTCGACCTGAGAGGCCGAGACCCGGATGAAGGATTAAGCGATGTGGCTTATGATAAAGGCCGTTTCTTTTTGTGCCACTTGGAAAAAATTGTAGGCAAAAAAAACTGGGATGAATTTTTAAATAAATATTTCAAAACCAATGCCTTTAGCTACATGGATACCGAAGGATTTATTGATTATTTAAACAAAGAACTTTTAGATAAAAACCCGGATTGGAAAAAGGCCGCCAATATTCAGGAATGGGTTTATGGCGAAGGAATGCCTAAAGGAGCGGTGAAACCTATTTCTTCTGAATTAAATAAAGTGGATGCCATGTTGGCTAAATATTTTAATCAAGAATCTATCGATTATTCAAATAAAACCCTAAAACCCACATCATTTGATACTACAGGATTTACCACCCACCACTGGCAATATTTGCTAAGGCAGTTTGGCAAAAAAGCCACGCTGGAACAAGTGATAGTATTTGACCAAATTTTTAAATTTTCAAATAGAGGCAACGCGGAAATTTTGTGCGATTGGTATACTCTATCGGTAAAAGTTGATTATCCCAAAAACAGACCACAAATAGAAAAGTTTCTAACTAAAGTAGGCCGTCGTAAGTTTTTAATGCCAATATATGAAGCTTTGGCAAAAACCCCTGAAGGAAAAATTTGGGCCAAAAAAGTTTTTGAAAAAGCAAAAGCCGGATATCATTCGGTTTCGGCTAATTCGGTGGCTGAGATTTTAAAATGAAAAAGTTTCCTATAGCCCACGATTTAAATATTGGGTTATGAAATTCATTTAGTGCCGTTGGTTTAAACCAACGGCAATTGATAACTCAGCAATAAATTAGACAAGCGTTTATAACCTCCGGTTATGGCTTTTCATTTGCATTGTAATTTTGAAGTCTGCGTAAAATGGTAAAACGGCTATTAGTTTTAACAATTATTTTTTTGTGTTGCTCGGCAATGACTTTGATTTATTTTTCAGGGAATACGTTGAGCAATACAAAAATTAAAACTTCGCCAGAGGTTGTACCCAAACCTTCTCCAAAACCCAAACCAATTCCCAAAGATTTTTTTGAATGGCCTGTAAAGGGAAACATTGATTTAGCGGGTAATTTCGGAGAATTGAGGATAAACCATTTCCATTCGGGAGTTGATATCAGAACGGAAGAAGGCAAAGAAGGAATACCGATATATGCCGCGGGGGATGGGTATGTTGGCCGAATTAATATTTCAACCAAGGGTTATGGAAAGGCACTTTATATTGTTCATCCCAATGGTTATACTTCAGTTTACGGTCACTTATCATCTTTCGTTCCGGCCATATCAGCGTTTTTAGAAAAAAAACAGTACGAGCTAAAAACCTTTGAAATAGAAATCCAGCCAGAAGTAAATTTATTAAAAGTAAAAAAAGGGGATTTAATTGCTTACTCAGGGAATACAGGAGGTTCAGCAGGGCCGCATTTGCATTTTGAAATACGCGATTCTGAAACCGATGATGCCATGAACCCGCTTTTGTTTGGGTTAAAATTAAATGATAATGTAAAACCACAAATTAATTCCATAACGGTTTACAGGCTGGATAATACCAACCGGTTGCAAACCGGAACCTATCGTTTTTCCCAATTTTCAAAAACGGGGAATACCATTTCAAACCCTGAGCTGAGTTTACATCCCGGCACTTATGCTTTTGGAGCTTCATGGGTTGACTATTTGCGGGCTGGGGGTTTTAGAATGGGAATTCCGTATGCCAAATTATACATAAATGGAAAATTGGTTTTTACCCAAAGTATTGAGAGGATACCCTTTGCAGATGGGCGATTAATGAATTGTCATATCGACCACCCGGTGCTGGAAGAAAAGGATTTAATAATTGTTAAACTGTTTATTGATGATGGAAATACGTTAGATATTTACCCTTTAAATTTTGCTCTTTTTAAGAAGAAAACGGATACCATTCCCCGGAAAAGACTTTTTAGAAACAGGGGAAGAATTTTAATAGAAGGTCAAAAACAGTATGATATTAAATTATTAATTACTGACTTTTCGGGCCAAAGGGATTCTGTAAAATTTACGATAACCGGAAAAAAGGAAGCAGACCCAAACACTCCTCCCGAACGAATTTTTTTAAAAGAAAATCTGGGTGAACAAACGCAACTATTTTATCCTGATAAATTAAACCAAATAGAGTTTACCAATCAAGTAGCAAGCCTTAAAGTAGAAGTTCCAAAAGGAGTTTTGTACGACACAGTTTTGTTTAGGCTTAGTACTTCGGGCAAGCAAATAAATGGAAATGGAGTATGGGACATAATGAGCAGTAGCATCCCAATTAACGATTCATTTTCCTTAGCTTTTAAACCATCCAACCCCATTGCTAACCCTGAAAAATATGTAATTTTACGATTGACCAAAGCGGGGGCAAAACGGCCTGAAGGTGGAAAATGGCAGGACGGATTTATAAAAACCAAAGCTAAAATGCTTGGGCAATTTTATTACGATGTGGACGAAACGGCTCCAATAGTTAGTGGATTAAAAGTTACAGGAAGAAAATTTTCAGGAAAAATAAAAGATGAATTAAGTGGGATAAAAGAAATAACAACAACCGTTGACGACCAATGGATACTAACTGATTACGAACCCAAATTGGATTTTATTTTTGGAAACATACCGGATTTAATAACATCAGGAAAACACGAATTTAAAATAACGGTGAAAGACTATTGCGGAAATATTAAAATCTATTCCCAAACTATTACTTTATAAAAATCGTTTACTTATAACATGGCAAAATTAAAAATGGGCGATAAAGCCCCTGATTTTAAAACCCTGAACCAGCGGGGCGAAACAGTAAAATTGAAAGATTTAAGAGGAAAGAAAGTAGCCCTTTATTTTTACCCGCAAGATGATACCCCCACATGTACCAACCAAGCCTGTAATCTCCGCGATAATTATGAAATGTTATTATCAAAAGGATTTAGTATTTATGGTATAAGTCCTGATGGTGTGAAAGACCATGTTAAATTTATTGAAAAATTTAAACTTCCTTTCGATTTGCTTACCGATGAAGATTTGAAAATAGCAAATGCATATGGTGTTTGGGCCGAAAAAGTAAATTTTGGACGGAAGTATATGGGTATAGTTCGCAGCACGTTTATTATTGAAAAAGGAATCATTACTAATATTATTGGTAAAGTT
The DNA here is from genome assembly GCA_046154525.1 of Bacteroidia bacterium. Lineage (GTDB taxonomy): Bacteria > Bacteroidota > Bacteroidia > NS11-12g > UBA9320 > JABWCE01. Next base: position 2,307 of record JBJXDS010000104.1, on the reverse strand, counting down.
TTTTCCCAAAAACATGCGGGGCAAATAATGAAATAGATTAAGTAACTGACAAAAAAACTATTTTTGAATTATGAATCTTTCGGTAAAAGAAATAGAATCAATTAAAAAGTGCTTTATTGGCAAGCCTGTAAAACGGGCTTTCCTTTTTGGTTCATATACCCGAAATGAGGCAGATAGTGATAGTGACGTCGATATTTTAGTTGAACTGGATTATTCTAAACACATAGGCCTTGGGTTTGCAACTATGCAATTGGAACTTGAAAAATCCTTGAAAAAAAAGGTTGATTTAGTTTCTTCCAATGCAGTTTATAAAGGCATAAAACCCTTTATAGATAATGACAAGCAATTAATTTATGAGAGATAAAATAGGTGACTCTCAACGCCTTTTTCACATAAAAGAATCTATCGAAGAAATAGAGAAATTTACTAAACATGTAGATTTTTTAGAATTTGAATCAAATTCGATGATGCGCCTTGCTTCTATCAAATTATTAGAAATTATTGGTGAGGCAGCAAACGCTTTAACAACAGAAACCAGAAACAATTATTCAGAAATTGAATGGAAACAAATAATTGCTTTACGAAATATTTTAGTCCATGAATATTTTGGAATTGACTCGGAATTAGTCTGGCAAATAATAAAAGTGGATTTACCTCATTTAAAGGAAAAATTGAAATTTTGACAATGAATTAGTAAAACTTGCGTTTTAATATTTCAAAAACAGATGGATAAAATATTACAGGAAAAATTTGATAGTAACGGAAAACTTCTTAGCCCGAAATTACCAAGAGGTATAAAAAATTTTTTGATTGACATTGACGGCACCGTTTCCGAAGATATACCTAATGAAGAACCTGAACGGATGCTTACCTGTGATGAAATTCCGGGAGCCAAAGAGCATGTAAACAAATGGTTCGACGAAGGCCACATCATCACTTTTTTTACTTCGAGGCAGGAAGAACACCGAACCAACACCGAACAATGGCTAAAGGAGCATGGATTTAAATATCACGGCATTATTTTTGGAAAACCAAGGGGTGGAAACTACCATTGGATTGACGACCGCTCGGCCAAAACAACGCGTTTCCGGGGAAAATATTCGGATTTAATAAAAGTGCAGGGGGAGATTGAGGTATTTGAATAAAAATTAATTATGGATAAATTCTATTATTAATTCCGCCTATACTCCGGCAGGAGCATAAACTCAGGTATCACGGCATCAAATCTAAAATCGTCCACCTGGCGTTTAAAAGTGTAATAACCCTTCATGCTACCAGCATCGGTTTTTAGCTGGCAGTAAGAAACGTATTGGTAGGATTGTCCGGGCATCAGAATTGGTTGTTCACCCACAACTCCTTCCCCTTCTACAATGCGTTTTTCCATTATCACATCAAAAATTTCCCAGAAACGGCTGAGCAATTGCACGCTGAATTCACTTTCATTTTTGATGGTGATGCGATACGAATATACAAATAAATCAAAGTCGGGCTTGGATTGCTGTGTTTGGAAGAAGGTTTCAACCGATACACCAATGTTTTGAGTAATTGCACTTACCATGTTCGTTGACATTAAATAATTTTTAAAAAACGAAAACCGAGACAAAATTATTTTAAAAGATTGGTGATAGCACTATCCAATGGATTTATTTTACTGTTAAAGTATCCAATTAATTGGCCGTTTTCATCCAGCATAAATTTATTGAAGTTCCAACGCACCTGATAATCGGCCACACCATTGAGAGATTTTGTGGTAAGCCATTTGTAAATGGGGTGCTGGTTACTGTCTTTTACAGCTATTTTAGAGGTTATTGGAAACGTAACCATATATTTTGAAGAGCAAAATTTTTCAATTTCCTCCTCCGTTCCGGGTTCCTGGCCTCCAAACTGATTGCATGGAAACCCGATGATTACCAACTTATCCCTGTAGGTTGTGTATAATTTTTCAAGATCAGTATATTGTTTGGTGTACCCACATTCAGAGGCCACATTTACCAAAAGCAATTTTTTACCTTTGTAATCATTGAGGCATATTTTGCCTTTGGCATTTAGTTTGGCAATGCACTGTTCCATTATGGGTGAAGCATCGGTAGCGATGGGCAGATTTATTAAAGCCACCGGTTTTCGGGCTATTAAAAATTTCCAAATCCCAAAAACGCCAAAGAGGGTAAGGGCTATGATTGATATGAGTTTCATTTTTTTAAAATAGTTAAACTTTTGGTTTGTTTTGTCATGCTGAGGAACGAAGCATCTCTATCCTTAAAGATTCCTACTTTCGTCGGAATAACAAATAAAACCAAAACACAAAAT
>JBJXDS010000103.1:0-4253 GCA_046154525.1 Bacteroidia bacterium | reverse complement strand
TTCAAAATTTTATCAAAACAAAGGCCCCCCCAATTATTCTTGTAATATTTTTTAATTTTTTATAAATTCTGTTCTTAGAGTTTATGCGCCTTTAGGTGTCATTTTTAATTTTACTTGAATTGTCAGTTTTGAAAACAAAAATTTTATTTTTTTTACTTTTAGTGCTTTGGTGTTTTACAAAAGCACACAGCCAGAACTATGAGCTTAGGGGGACCTTAAAAGATAGTTTGACAGGAGAGGAATTAGGCTATGCCAATATTTATAATTTAACACTGCAAACAGGTGTGCAAACTGCAGAAAACGGAAAATTTAAAATAAATGTGAAGCCAGGCATTAATCAATTAAGAATTTCACATATTGGCTGCGAAACAAAATTTTTAAGAATCGTCATTTTTAAAAATACCGATACGATAATATTAATGGCCCATCATCAGCACGAATTGGAAGATTTAATAGTAGTAGGCGAAAAAAATAAATTAATCCAATTGGAAAAAGACCGGTTGAAGTATGAGGATATTGTAGTTTCAGGTTCAAAACCCATGGCATCCATTTTAGATAAAATGCCGGGAGTTAGCAGCCTTAAAACTGGTTTTACCATAGCCAAACCTATGATAAATGGCATGTATGGCAGCCGGGTAATTGTGTTAAACAATGGGCTAAAACAAGAGGGTCAGCAATGGGGACAGGAGCATGGCTTGGAAATAGACCCCTACAACACTGGACAAATTACTCTGGTAAAAGGAGCCGAAGCATTGCGCTACACAGGCGATGCCATTGGTGGAATATTATTAATTGAACCGTTATATAATGCTACCGATACATTTAAATTTTCCATTACCACAGCATTTACCAACAATGGTAGGCAGGGAAATTTAAGTGCCTCGGCCGAAAAATTAATTACCAAAAAAATAGGTTTTAGACTACAGGGTAGCCTTAAAAAAGCTGGAAACCTAAACACCCCCGACTACTATTTACACAACACGGGGTTTGAAGAACAAAATGCCAGTTTTAATTTTAGATGGCAAAAATCAAAACACACAAGTTTTGAAATTTTTTCTAGCATTTATAATAATAAACCGGGGATTCTCTCTACCTCACATATTGGCAATTTAACCGATTTGCAGTCCATAATTAATAATGAAACACTTCCCGAAAAAGGAAGGTTTACCTATGCCATAGCCCGACCTTATCAGCAAATAAATCATTGGCTTAATAAGGCCAAATGGAAGTATGAACTATCGCCATCCTTGAATATGGAAGCGGTTTATGGATTTCAAATAAACAAACGGAAAGAATTTGACAGTCACAATTATTTTAATAAAACCACACCGAGTTTAAATTTTACTTTACACACTCATCAGCTGGATTTTGTAATTAGTAAAACATTTAAAAAGGGACTATTTTTAAAAACAGGATTGAATGGGTATTACCAAACCAACACATACCTTGGTCGGTTTTTTATTCCAAATTATAAAAAGGCAGACCTATACCAATTTGCCATTGTAAGGTATAAAAAAAACAGACATGAACTGGAATTAGGATATAGGGGAGGGGCCATACAGCTGGATGCTTATAAATGGGAAAACAATGCGATAGTTCATTATCCATTCCATTATATTGGTTTATCCTGGCAGGCAGGATGGTTGTTCAAAATTAGTCACGATTGGCAATCGGCCATACAATTAGGCCAGGTGTGGCGAAACCCCAATATCAGTGAACAGTTTAGCGAAGGATTGCATCATGGGGCCGCTGCTATTGAGTATGGAAATATAAATTTAAAACCAGAAAAGGCAGTTTCAATTAACGGTACAATAAAGTATCGCCATAACAAAACACTTTTTGAAATAGAAGCATACTTCAAGCAGGTAGAAAATTATATTTATTTGCGGCCTAAATTTCCGCCCGAACTAACCATTCGCGGAGCTTTTCCGGCATTTGAATATGTCCAAACCAACGCGTTATTTGTAGGTATTGATGTGTTATTAGATCAACAATTGTTCTCCAATTTTTCAATAATAGAAAAAGTGAGCCTTTTAAATGTTACCGACCAAAAGTATTCAACCTTTATCAATGGTATACCACCCTATAGATTTACTCATTCGGTGGTGTATAAAATTACAAAGAATAAACTGCTGGCTAATGCCTCCTTAAAAATATCTTTGCTGCAGGTATTAAAACAAAACCGATATACCAACCAGAGCGATTATATGCAACCACCTAATGGGTATGTATTGCTAAATACAGCCGTTAGTACTAACTTAAATAAAAACAAAAACTGGCTTATATTTTTATCAGCCGATAATATTTTGAACACCCGCTACCGCGATTATTTAAACCGGTTTAGGTATTATGCTGATGAAACCGGGCGAATGATAAGCGCAGGGGTAAATAGAAAATTTTAATAAAAAAAAATAAAAAAAATGAACAAATCAATTTTAAAGACCATCGTATTTATGGCATGCTTTGCAGCCATTGCCTTTATCATACAAAGTTGTAACGACCCTGAAATTCCACCAACCCCAACCAATGAAGAAGAACTGATTACTACCCTGAAAGTAGAAATGACCGATACCTTAACGGGCCAAAAATTGAATTATTTTTTCCGCGATTTGGATGGTGAAGGTGGTAAAAATCCAAGCCAGTGGGATACCATTAAATTATCCGACAGTAGTTTTTATAAAGTGTCGCTAAAATTTTTGAATGAATCAAATCCTAATGCCATAGTAGATATTACCCAGGAAATACTGGCTGAAAAGACGATACACATTATTTGTTTAAATCCGGTGGGTATAAACACGACTATTTTGAGAACCGACACCGATGGAACCTATCAGGTAGGGCTGTCATCTACCTGGAAAACCGGGGCCACTTCATCCGGCGATGTTACCATTATACTCAAGCATCAACCCGGCGTAAAAAATGGAAGTTGCACCCCGGGCGAAACCGATGTGGAAGTAAAATTTCAGACCAGGGTATTCCTATAGTTTGATATTGTTGGTAGCACTTAGCATTGGAAAAGTTAATTTATCAACAAATTTAAAAATGAACTGGACAGGTCTCAGGCTTTAAATGGTAAGCCATTGCGTTCGGAGTGTGATATAGTACTAACATTTTTTGGTGCCCGGCTGTTGAATTCAGAAAAACTCTGGCAATAAGATTAACTAACTTTGTTTGCTTTTAAATGCTTTATAGAAAAATAAACTTCCTTAAAAGCCTTTAAAAAAAGAATTAAAATTTTGAGCAAACAAATCGTTTTAGTTTTCTTGTTTATTGGTGGGTTTATTACCGCTGTGGCTTCTTTGCAGAGTTGTAAAAAGGCATCTTTTACCCCCATATTTACCAACGAACCTGAAATTATTACTACCCTCAAAATTGAATTTAAAGATGCAGCAACAGGCCAGATTTTAACCTATTACTACCGAGATATGGACGGCGATTCAATCAATGCTCCAATTCAACTTGATACCATCCGGCTCAATGCCAACGCCACCTATTTTACCTCTATTAAATTTTTAGATGAATCTAATCCCGATGCTGTGGCTAATGTAACCCACGAAATAAAATCGGAGGCGGTAAATCATTTAGTTTGTTTGAATGCTTCGGCCAATACATTTATAATACGCACTGATAATGATGGAACCTTTCCATTAGGTTTAGAGTCTAAATGGATGAATGGCTTGGCATCAACCGGTGATTTTACAGTTAGCCTTAAGCATCAGGCAGGATTTAAAAATGGCTCCTGCGAAATAGGGGAAACTGATTTGGAGGTAGTATTCCCGATGGCTATTATGTAATTGCATTCTTTTTAGACCTGGCTGTTCATTTAATTATTTTTTCTTAAGCCATTGTAAAAACTCTCATTAGTTTTTATTTTTCAAGATTTACGAACGTATCTTAGGGCATTAAGCTTTTCGAAATGTCTTGAGGAACAGATCCAACTTCGTTATACAATTTGGCTCACTTTACTAAACTAGTATAAAAGGTAAATTTCAAACACAGAAATTCATTCACTTACAATTATTTTTAATATTAATTGAATATAAAAAAAGCCACCACAATAAATGTGGCGGCTTTTTTTTATTAAAGAGATTAATTTTATTTATTAATCAATACGTATCTGGTGAAGAGTTGTCCGTTAACTTCAGCACGGATAATGTATTGTCCGTTGGCAGCCGAAGGCAGGTTGATAGGAACAAACACTGGTCCGTTCAAAGTTTGGGTTTCACTGTAAACAGTTCTTCCTAACAGGTCAA
>JBJXDS010000102.1:0-5250 GCA_046154525.1 Bacteroidia bacterium | reverse complement strand
GCTAGCTCTTGTGAGGGCTTTGCACTCTCTAACTCCCAGTTACTTTTTTTCTTGGCAAAAAAAAGTAACCAAAAAACCCAAGTCAGAAAAACGCTTACTCCCACATTCCGGGTCGTGGCCCGCATTTCTGACATCCCAACTCACAGCTGCAAACCACAGAAATTATTCGTAAGAACAAAGTGTGTATTCAAAGTATAACTAAAAATGTTTATCTAACTGGAAAGTTTCGGGTGAAGGTGCGGAGGGTTGACAAAAATACGGGGGTGGGCAGGTGGTGCGGAGGGAGTATATTTTTGTCTTTATTTTTTTGCTTACTTTTTTCATCAAGGAAACCGAAGGTTCATGAACACCTTTGAAATAAATATAAATCAGTGAATAAAAAAGTGAGTCAGGGTTATAGGGGCTGACAGCCCCTAATTGAAGTAAACTCATTTAACAGTTTTTTTGTAATTTCCCGCTTTCAATGCCTCACAACCCCCTTCTCCCCGACCCTAACATCCTACTTGATTTGGTAAAAACCCAAATGCCGTATGGCAAATACAAAGGGAAATTATTATGTGATATACCTGTGCATTATTTGGAATGGTACCATAGCAAAGGCTTTCCACAGGGCAAGCTGGGTATGCAGCTTTCTACTATTTATGAAATAAAGATAAATGGGTTGGAAAAGTTGTTGGGGCCTTTGAAGAAATAAAGAATAAATCCATCACACACATTGTCAAACCCCCAATTCCTTAATTTTGTAAACCCATTTTTTTAAAATATGCTCAAGAAACTACTCCTCCTCATTTCCATTTTCCAGTTTCAACTTTCAAAAAGCCAAACCCTTTATTTTCCGCCTACCACCGGAGCAAGCTGGGACACTACTTCACTTGAAAGCCTCGGTTGGTGCAGGGATAAAACCCAACCTCTTTATGATTTTTTGGAAGCAAAAAATTCAAAAGCTTTTATCGTACTTAAGGATGGTAAAATTGTGATAGAAAAATATTTTGGAAAATTTACCAAAGACAGTGTGTGGTATTGGGCTTCGGCAGGGAAAACCCTCACCGCCTTTGCGGTGGGCATGGCTCAGGAAGATGGATTTTTAAAAATAACGGATACCTCTTCTAAATATTTAGGCAAAGGCTGGACAAAAGAGCCATTGGCTAAAGAAAATTTGATAACCATCCGCCACCAACTTACCATGACTACTGGGCTGGATGATGGGGTAAAAGACAATCATTGCTACCTTGACACCTGCCTGCAATACAAAGCCGATGCCGGAAACCGATGGGCGTATCATAATGCCCCCTATACCATGCTCGACAAGGTGATTGAAAACAGCACATCCAAAAATTTGAATACTTATTTAAGCTCCAAACTAAAAAACTCAACAGGGATGGCCGGGCTATTTATAAAACTGGATTATGACAATGTGTATTTCAGCACGCCCCGAACCATGGCCCGTTTTGGTATATTAATGTTGAACAAAGGGGATTGGAATGGAACCAAAGTGTTGAAAGACCAAACCTATATTTTACAAATGACCAATACATCCCAAAACCTTAATAATTCATACGGCTATTTATTGTGGCTAAATGGCAAAACCAATTTTATGGTTCCCGGCTTGCAGTTTGTTTTTCCCGGATATTTAAGTCCCAACGCCCCAGCTGATATGTATTCAGCAATGGGTAAAAACGGTCAGTTTTTAAATGTAATACCCAGCCAAAATTTGATTGTAATCCGAATGGGTAATGCCCCTAATGGCAACGAAGTTCCCTTTTTGATGAACGACACCATTTTTATAAAGCTCAAAGCGGTGATGTGCAATAATGGGGCAACTCAAAAAATTAAAACCGGTAATTTTAAAATTTACCCCAATCCTGCTAATCACTTTGTAACCATTGAAAACCCAAATAACGAACCCATCCAAAAAATTGTGATGACCGATATTCAGGGAAAAGTAGTGTTGAATTCAGAAATTGTAAAATCAAATTCTTCCTGCAAATTTGATATTTCAGATATGCCAAGCGGAGTGTATTATTTGGAGGTACATACAGAGGGTAAAATAAGCAATAGAATGTGTTTACTGAAAAGCTAATTATTGCAATTTGTTATCTCTGAATTACCTTTAGGTTAAAAAAATCGTAAATCGTAAATCAAAAATCGTAAATATGTATATCTTTGGGTTTTAATTTTAATTCAAAGAATGCAAAAAATTTTACTTCTTATAACTTTTCAACTTGCGTCTCTTTTTGGTTTTTCCCAAACGTTTACAGGATATGGCGGCAAAATTAAAGATGACAGGTCAAAAAATTTTTATAAGCAAATAGTTAGTGGGATTACCTCCACAATGAACCCAACCTTTGGGCTAATGGGTGTAAATATAAATATCAAGCATAATTACGATGCTGATTTAGATGTTTTTCTTATAGCCCCAGACAATACGGTTATTGAACTTACTACCGGAAATGGTGGTAGCGGAAAAAATTATGACAATTGTCTTTTTAACAATAACTCAGGAACCAAAATAAGTGCAGGCAAGGCACCATTTAGCAGTGTTTATAAACCTGAGGGCTCACTGGGAATTTTAAATAACGGCAGCATGAACCCAAATGGTAATTGGCAACTATTAATTGTGGATACCAAACAGAATAAAGACACGGGAAGTTTGGTTAACTGGTCCTTAATTTTTAGTAATAGCCCCTCCAAAATCGAGTCTTTTATAAAATCAAATCTACCGCTTATGTTGATTAATACACATGGTAAAACGATAATGGATGAGCCAAAAATATGGGCTGAAATGAGGATTATTAGCAACTCCAACAATGTGAATGCGGTAAGTGATTCAGCTAAATTTTTTAAATACGGTATTACCATTGAAGGTCGTGGTTCTTCCTCTCAATCGTTTCCAAAAAAACCTTATGGTTTTTCAACCGTCATGAAAAATCAAGCTGATACCAATGTATCGCTTTTGGGATTGCCGCAAGAGAATGATTGGGTTCTAAATGCCACCTATAATGATAAAAGCCTCATGCGAGATGTGCTGGCTTATGAAATGGCAAGAAGAACCGGCAGATATGCAACACGCTATCGCTACTGTGAATTATTTATAAATGGTAATTACGAAGGTATTTATCTGCTGATGGAAAAAATAAAACAGGATAAAAACCGTGTGGACATTAGCAAACTGGAACCTAAAGACAGCACCGGTAATGCTTTAACGGGGGGATATATTTTAAAAATTGATAAAACCACTGGAAGTAACCATGGGGGGTTTACTTCCAATGGGGTATATTTCCAATATGACGATCCTAATGGGGAGGATATGGTAAAGCAACAATTAAATTATATCCAAAGTTTTATTGGCAAGTTTGAAACAGCTTTACAAAGTTCCGGTTTTCAGCATCCAAGCACAGGCTGGAGACAATATGCCGACCCTTCTACCTTTATTGACTTGTCTATCATTAATGAAATAAGTAAAAATGTAGATGGTTACCGCCTAAGCACCTATTTGTTTAAAGACCGGGACAGTAAGGGCGGAAAATTAAAAATGGGACCGGTTTGGGATTTTAACCTAGCATGGAACAATGCGGATTATAATCAAAGTTCTGATCCTAAAGGTTGGGAAATTGATCTTTCGGGTGGAGCCCCCTTTTGGTGGAAAAAGTTTAGGCAGGATACCACCTATGTAAAAGATTATTACTGCCGCTGGAACCAGTTGCGCCAATCCACACTAAGCCTTTACAGCATTAATAAATTTATAGATTCCACGTATAAAGTTTTAGAGGAGGCCTCCTACCGAAATTTTGCAAGATGGCCGGTATTTGGTATTTATATATGGCCTAACCCACAGCCACTGAGTTATTCAATGAAAGAGGAAGTGGATTCATTAAAAAGCTGGATAAGATACCGCTGCGACTGGATGGATAGTGAGTTGGCCATGGATTGCAAAAAAGTAAATACCTGCAAGCCCCGTGTTGCTGTTTTTGCCGAAAAAACCTCTGTTTGTAAAAACCAATCTGTCAAACTGTTTGCTGATGGGGTTGGCATTTCATATAAGTGGTCGCCATCTACGGGATTAAATGTTACCACAGGGAGAGAGGTGATAACCACTCCTGCCACAAATATTACCTACAAGGTTGTAATGCAAACCAAAGCGGGATGCAAGGATAGTACCTATGTTTCCATAAAAGCATTGCCTTTACCTTCCAAAACCATTACAGGAAACACGTCGTTTTGTGAAGGACAATCCACTACACTAACCGTTTCATCGGGGGCTAAAACCTATCAATGGGTTCCGGCCACTGGACTAGATAATGAATTTGCCAGTAAAGTAAAGGCCAGTCCGGCCTATAATATTAATTACAAAGTATTGATAACCGACTCGTCGGGTTGTAAAGATTCAAACTTTGTGTTGGTAAAAGTTAATAAAAAACCCATCCTTACCATCACGGCCAACAGGGATTCCGTTTGCAGCAATGACTCAACCATTCTAAAAGCCTACGGGGCTTTTACCTACAAGTGGCTAAAGGCTTTCGGGCTTAAAGATTCCACCTTAAAATCGGTGATAGTGTATCCTAAAAATACTACTTACACCGTAATCGGAACATCCGATCAGGGTTGCTTGGATACTGCTTCCTTTTCCGTTTATAATTTTCCTTCGGCATCTATTGGAATTGATGCTTCATTGGCAGAATTATGTTACGGGGCTGGTACCTGGCTTACAGCAAAAAATGCTAGTAATTATATGTGGGCAAAAACAGCCGATTTTAATGGCTCAAATAAAGTAATGATAAATGTTTTTCCAAAGGTAAATACCACCTATAAATTGGCAGGGCAAAATAAACACGGTTGCAATGATTCAGCCAATATTACAATTACCGTTCTCCCAGAAGTTAATTTTTCAATAACCGGAAATAAAGTCATTTGTAAGGGAGACCAAACCACCTTGAACACCGCAGGTTCTTACTTTTATCAATGGTCACCAAACACAGGATTAACCATAATTTCTCCTTCACAGGTGAGTATATCGCCCAATAAAACAACCCTGTATAGGGTAATTGCCACCGATTCAAAATTATGCGCCGATACAGCAGAAATTGAAATAAAAGTGAATGAATTGCCTGTACTTAATATAACTACATCAGCTGATACCATTGAACAAGGTAAGAGTGCCACCATCAAGGTAACAGGAGCCAAAGATTATGTATGGACACCTAATACCTGGTTACAAATTTTGCCCGATAGTGTGGTTGCCTCACCGCCTAA
>JBJXDS010000101.1:0-3265 GCA_046154525.1 Bacteroidia bacterium | reverse complement strand
TTGCCCATTGTTAGCACCACGGATCCATGTGCTTGTTTTGCCAATTTCCCTGTTTCAAGGGTTATTGTACGTCCGTCTCCAAAATCGAATGATTTGGTAAAAGCTGTATAGTTCTTTTTAATTTTTTTTAATAGTAAAAAAAGTCGTTTCCGAACGGGGCTTTTTACCGGGAAGGTGAATTTCATCCCGCCAAGGGCGAGATGAAAAAGAAATTACTTACGGATTCCTAATTGTTTGATAAGATCGCGATATTTAAAAATATCTTTTTTGGCGATATAATCAAGCAATGCACGGCGTTTGCCAACTAATTTAACAAGGCTTAATTCAGTAGAAAAATCCTTTTTGTTAACTTTTAAATGCCCGGTAAGGTAAGTGATACGTTGTGTAAACATTGCTACTTGTGCCTCAGCCGAACCGGTATTGGTTTCGCTACCTCCGAAGGTTTTGAAAATTTCTTTTTTGTCTTCTGTACTTAAATGCATTGTATTGTGTAATCGTTTTTAAGGGTGGCAAAAATAGGTAAATTAATTATTTATAAAAATGTTTTTTTAAGATTTAGTAATCAGTTAACAGTGAGCAGTAATTGGGTTCTTGCAATCATAATTTATAATTCATAATTCATAACTAATATTGCACAGTGGTAAAACCCAAAAAACATCTTGGCCAACATTTTTTAACCGACCAACATATTGCGGAGCGAACAGCCATTTTGGTAAATAAAAGTGAAGTAGAAAATGTATTGGAAATTGGCCCGGGCAAAGGGATTTTAACCAAGCATCTTTTAAAACAACCCAATAAGATTATTCATGCCATTGAAATAGATTCTGAATCTATGGAATACCTTCAGGCCAATGGTATTTTGCAAAAACCGAATTTGATGGAAGGTGATTTTTTGGAATTACAGGTTTCAAAATTATTTGATAAAGAATTTATTCTTATTGGTAATTACCCTTACAATATTTCCTCTCAAATCGTTTTTAAAATGTTGGAGAACCGCAACCTTATCCCCTTGATGGCTGGAATGTTCCAAAAAGAAGTGGCAGTAAGAATAGCTTCTAAAGAAGGAAGTAAAGAATTTGGTATTTTATCTGTTTTGGTTCAGGCGTTTTACGATGTTAAAATTGAATTTAAAATTTCACCGGGGGCATTTTTTCCGCCACCTAAAGTAGATTCGGCAGTAATAAGTTGTCTTAGAAAATCTAATTATAAACTGGATTGCAATGAAAAGCTATTATTTGAGGTAGTAAAAACTGCTTTTAACCAACGCCGGAAAACCTTGACCAACAGTTTGAGTAAATTTAATTTAAAAGAGGTTTTTTTAAACCATCCTTTTGCTAAATTGCGGCCTGAAACGTTGTCGGTAAATCAGTTCATAGAACTAACTAAGTTTATTGAGTCGATTAAACCATAAGTTTTTGACTTTAAGTAGTTTAATTTTAAAAAATAAAAAATTGGAAGTCGTCTGTTATTATAAAAAAAATGTCACAGTTTCAGCTAACAGATACCTTTGTAGAAGAGCTAAAATCATGGATTAGCCGTGATTTGTATGCCAGTGCTACGGCTACCTTAAATCGCCTTTATGCCGTAGATATTGCCGAACTTTTTGATGAACTATCCCTAACCGAATGTAAATATTGCCTTGATCACTTATCTGACGATAAAGCCGTGGAAGTACTGGCTGAACTGGAGCATGAAATACGTGAAAACATTTTATTAACCTACACGCCAAAGGAAATAGCCACACGGTTTATAGTTAACCTAAACTCGGATGATGCGGTTGATATTTTAAATGAACTACCCAAAAATTTATCCCAGGAAATTATTAGTTATGTAACTGATCTTGAATATTCCATTCAGTTAGTCTCTTTATTGCACCATGACGAAGATACGGCAGGGGGTTTGATGGCCAAGGAATTAATAAAAGTAAACCTCAACTGGAACCTGGCCCAATGCACTGAAGAAATTAGGAAACAAGCTGAAAACGTGTCGAAAGTAAACGCTATTTATGTGGTGGATGACCACGATACGCTTTTAGGAATTGTTCCACTTAAAAAAATATTACTCGAAAAGGCACAAACTAAAGTATCAGAAATATTTGACAGCAATGTAATTTTTGCTGATGTTTATACCCGAGGCGAAGAGGTAGCCAGTATTATGAGTAAATACGATTTGGATGCCTTGCCCATTGTAGATTCATTAAAACGATTGATTGGTTTGATTACCATTGATGACGTGATAGATTTTGTAAAAGAAGAGGCGGATAAAGATTATCAATTGTTATCGGGTATTAGTGAAAACGTAGAATCTACCGACAAGGTTTGGGTACTTTCACGCGCAAGATTGCCTTGGTTAATTATTGGATTGGGAGGTGGGTTAATGAACTCGTTTGTTATAAAAGGTTTTGAAAACCAGTTGGCCACCAATTTACAATTAGCTCTATTTATGCCATTAGTTGCAGCCATGGGAGGTAATGCAGGGGTACAATCTTCCTCTATCATTGTTCAGGGTTTGGCTAACGATAGTTTGGATACCAAAAACTTTTTGCCCCGACTGGCCAAGGAATTTTCAGTGGCTTTATTAAATGGCTTGATTTGTTCGGGTTTGCTATTAGCCTATTCCGCAGCCATTGGCAATCCTCTTGATATTGCAAGAGTAGTTAGCATTGCGCTATTATCTGTAATTATCTTTGCGTCTATTTTAGGAACCCTAATCCCACTTGTTTTAGAACGTTTTAAAATTGACCCTGCCCTAGCAACTGGACCCTTTATAACAACAACTAATGATTTGGTAGGGTTGTTTCTCTACTTCACCATAGCAAGCCTGATGCTATAATATTTTAAAATTGTGGACATAAAATTTCAAAATACTATTCAAAACAGAATTTGCCGATAAATAAAATAGCCCCACAAAATTTGCGAGGCTATTAAAATATTTTTAAATTAAATGAAGTTCTAAATTATTTACTTACGGTCATCCTTTTAGTTACCTTCTGTCCATCAGCTTCAATAGAATAGAGATATATACCTTCTTTATAATCAGAAACATCAAGAGTAATTCTTTTTTGATCGGCAGATATCAAACGATGTTCCACTAATTTTCCTAGAACATTATATATGCTTAATACAGCCTCGGATGAAGTAAATTCAACCAAAATTACTGTTTTGCCTTTTGCCGGATTAGGATAATTTTGACCCAAAACTACCTGGGCTTGAGCCACTCCATCCACGCTTATATCAACAGGGGTAATGGCTTCGGCCATTATCAT
>JBJXDS010000100.1:0-13293 GCA_046154525.1 Bacteroidia bacterium | reverse complement strand
GCTACAGGATCCCTTCATGAATTAGAAACTCAGTTAATAATTTCGTTCGAGATCCAATTAGTTAATGAAGAAAATTTTCAAAAAATTATGTCAAAAATTGATGAACTCAAGAGAATGCTATATGTATTTAAATCTAAATTTATTTCCAAAAAAACAACTCCACTTAAACAATAATCTGATGAGAATAAAAATAACAAATATATCTCGGGTAAAAAGTCTTATATCTGAAATCTTACATCTTACAATCTAAAAAAAAATGCAAACAGCATATATAGTAAAAGGCTTTAGAACAGCAGTTACCAAATCAAAACGGGGTGGCTTCAGATTCACTTCTCCCGTAGATTTTGGGGCTGAAGTGATTAATCATTTATTGGCTTCGGTTCCCAATCTTGACCCAAGCCGGGTGGATGATTTAATTGTTGGAAATGCGGTTTCAGAAGCCGAGCAAGGCTTACAAATGTCGCGCTGGGTAGCACTAAGGAGCAATTTACCTATGAGTGTTTCTGCCGTTACAGTTAACCGATATTGCGGCAGCGGAATAGAAACCATTGCCATGGCTACTGCCAAAATTCAAAGTGGTATGGCCGATTGTATTATAGCAGGCGGAGTGGAAAGCATGAGTTTGGTGCCAACGGTTGGTTATAAAACGGTTCCCAATTATACCATCGCCGCCGAACATCCTGATTATTTTATCGGGATGGGCTTAACAGCAGAAGAAGTTTCTTTAAAGTACGACGTGAACCGTGCAGATCAGGATGAGTTCTCCTATAATTCTCATCAGAAAGCGTTTGCAGCCAATGAATCCGGAAAATTTAAATCAGAAATAGTTCCTATAACGATTGAAGAAACCTATTACGATTCCGGCAAACGAAAAACCAGAAGTTTTGTGGTAGATACCGATGAAGGGCCACGAAAAGATACATCCAAGGAAGCCTTGTCAGGATTAAAACCTGCCTTTAAAATGGGTGGTATTGTTACTGCGGGAAACTCTTCTCAAACCAGTGATGGTGCAGGTTTTGTAATTGTAATGAGTGAAAAAATGATGAAGGAATTGGGATTGGAACCCGAAGCCAGAATTGTAACCTGTGTAAGTGCGGGAGTAAATCCGCGCTACATGGGAATCGGTCCTTGTGAAGCCGTTCCAAAAGCTTTATCACGAACAGGTTTGACATTGAATGATATTGATTTGGTGGAATTAAACGAAGCGTTTGCAGCCCAATCTTTGGCTGTAATAAGAACCTTAAATTTAGACCCTGCCAAAGTAAATCCAAACGGTGGCGCCATTGCTCTAGGACATCCATTGGGTTGCACAGGAGCGAGATTAGCAATTACTATTAGCCGTGAATTAAAAGAAAGAAACAAAAAGTATGGTTTAGTTACTGCATGTATAGGTGGAGGACAAGGGATTGCGGCGGTAATAGAAAGAATGTAAATCAGACTAAAAGTATTAAGATATAAGATTAAAGACTTCTAAACATTTAATTATATTACAAAAAGAAAAATAAAATGAAAGCAAAAAAATATCCAGAAAAAATATCATTCAATTTTAAGCGAAGAGGTCTTATATCTTACATCTCAATACTTATATCCTAAAAAAAGCAATGAACACAATAACTCTCAAAGGTGGCGAATTTCTTATAAAAGACGAACCTGCCAATTCTGTATTTATACCCGAAGAATTTTCGGAAGAACAAAAAATGTTTAGCGATATGGCTGCCGACTTTTTGAAAAGTAGGGTATGGCCAAATGTAGTTAAATTAGATAAGCACGAACCCGGCCTGATGGTAAAACTGCTGGAAGAAGCAGGTGAGTTGGGTTTGTTGGGAGCAGGACTGCCTGAAGAATACGGCGGTATGGGTGTGGATTTCAATACGGAAACTATCCTATCCGAACACCTCGGACCAAGTCATTCGTTTGGGGTGGCTGCCGCTGCTCATAGCGGAATTGGAACCTTGCCATTGCTGTATTTTGGAACCGAGGCTCAAAAACAAAAATATCTTCCTGATTTGGCGGTAGGAAAAATAAAAGCGGCCTATTGCCTTACCGAACCAGGAAGCGGAAGCGATGCTTTGGCCGCCAAAACCAGAGCCGACTTGACCGAAGACGGTAAACATTACCTCATCAATGGCCAAAAAATGTGGATTACCAATGCCGGGTTTGCCGACTTATTTACTGTGTTTGCAAAAATTGGTGGCGAACAATTCACTGCTTTTCTAATTGATGCCAATACCCCCGGAATTACATTAGGTGAAGAAGAAGAAAAGCTGGGTATCAAAGGGTCTTCTACCCGCCAGATATTTTTTGAAAATGTAAAAATACCTGTTGAAAACCTTTTGGGCGAAGCTGGAAAAGGACATAAAATAGCCTTTAATGTGCTGAACATAGGGCGCTATAAATTGTGTGCTATGGTAATGGGTGGTGCCAAAGAAGCTACTTCTGTTGCCGTCAAATATGCCAACGAACGTTACCAGTTTGGGGTTCCTATTTCAAGCTTTGGAGCTATAAAACATAAAATAGGGGAAATGGCTGTTCGTTCATTTGCTGCTGAATCGGCCACTTACAGAACCTCTGCACTTATTAATGATAAAATAAAAGAGTTGGTAGCCGATGGCACAGATAAGGTTTCGGCTAAATTGCTGGCCGCTGAGGAATATGGAATAGAGTGTGCTATTTTAAAGGTTTTGGGTTCGGAGGTTTTGGATTATGTGGTGGATGAAGCCGTGCAAATATTTGGAGGAACTGGTTACAGCGAAGAATATCCTGTGGCCCGCTATTACCGTGATAGCCGCATCAACCGAATTTTTGAAGGAACCAATGAAATCAATAGAATGCTAACCGTAGGCATGATGCTGAAACGGGCTTTAAAAGGTCAATTGGATTTAATGGGACCTGCGTTGGCTATTACAAAGGAGCTAACCAGTATTCCTGATTTTGGTAACGAACCCGAAGGTTATTTAGCAAAAGAGAAAAAAGCTCTGGCTCAATCCAAAAAAGCCATCCTGATGGTAGCCGGCGCTGCGGTACAAAAATTCATGATGGAGTTTGAAAAAGAACAGGAAATAATGATGAACCTGGCCGATATGCTCATTGACTTGTATGCCGCTGAAAGCACCATCTTACGAGTGGAAAAATTGCGTAGCATTAAGCCTGAAAGCTCCATATTGTTTGAAAATATTGCCAAATGTTTTATGAGCGATGCCCTTGAACGAATTCACCTTAGTGGCAAACATGCAGTTACCGCCTTTGCCGAAGGGGATGAATTGCGTATGATGCTTTTGGGGCTAAAACGCTTTACCAAATACGAACCAATAAATACCACTGCCGTGAGAAGGGAAGTAGCTAATTATATTATTGCTGCTGGTGGGTATAATTTGTAGGGGTTATAAAATTTGAAAATCGAAATTTGAAATTGATTGCCACTGCAACTTCCTTTTGAATTTGCAGTATGAAGTCCTCCATCTCTCCTTAGTCTTTTGAAAGTTGTCTTGATGTCTGTGATTCAAGATATAAAACTTATGCGAAGCATTCCATTATTTTTTTTAGTTGTATACCGAGTTACAAACTCAGTATGGCATCGCTTTTGAACCTCGACAAGGTTGAACCAAAACAAAACAGGCTTCCAAATTAATTTGGAAGCCTGTTTTATAAAATTTTAAAATTAAACTATTGAGCTTCCAGTTTTACAAATTTTTGAACGATTACCTGTTCGCCAAAAATAAATCGGAGGTAATATACTCCTGCTGGCAAGGCATGTTTTAACCCTCCTATTTCGCCGCTGTGAAAACCGGCAGTTTGTGCCTCGTTGTTGGCTATGGGTTGGTTGTATTTACCTGTAATGTCATACAATGAGATTGTCACGGGCATATCGGTTTTTAAAAAATAATTATAGGTAATTTTTTCGCTAAATGGATTGGGGAATAAGGTAACATTTACACCCTGATTAATTGTGTTTTTAACCGTGGTTTCTGAGTTTCCTGAAATTATATTTTTAGTTTGGATGTTTGCAGCTGGCAAATAAATGGAGGCTGTTTTTGTAATTTCAGGTGTCAGACTGTTAGAATGAGTATTTTCTACAATGTTGATTATTAATACCGGATATCTATACCCTTCGGCATACCAGGCATATCTCACACTATTGACTTTTACTTGTCCGCATCGGTTTATCTGAATTCCTTTTTTTTCTGATTTTAACCGCATCACATTTTCAAGGATTAAATTATTGGGCATAAGCAAGGTGCCATAAGCATCAGCACTTACGGTTATTTCGCCTGTAAACTCAATTTTATAATTTTCACTAAAAAGAGCAACTCCGTTAAAAGCATCGGTATAGTTATCGCCATAAGAAAAAGGGTATTTCATTTTTAATACAGGATCGGAATACACCATCGTCATATTTTTAACTTTGTTTACATACCCTAATTCTTGTAATGAATTGGTAGTAGCACTCATGAAGTAATTGTACCCATCATCTAAAATGGATAAATTAGCTTCGGCCATACCAGATATTTTTTCTGCAGAAACAGGTTGAAATGCAGTAACAGGGTTTTTTTCGGCAAACTGAAGGTTTGTATAATTCCAAACTTGCTTTGGGCCACTATTTCCTGGCTCTACAAAATGAATATCGTTGTAAGTGCATGATTCGCCCATAAGCAGAGCATTGGTCTGATGGGTTAAAGTAGTTTGTGCTACGGCTCCCATTGATAATACAGATAAAATTGTGGTAGAAAATAAATTTTGCATCGTAATTTTAAATTTAGATTACAATGTTAGCTATTCTAAAGGGATTTTGAACCTGGGTGTTATAAAGTTTTTAAAAAAATTCGATAAAAAATTAAAAAAGTGGGTATTATTACATTTTGTGTTATACCCAATCCGGGCCTTCAGGCCTTGGTTACCATCATTATTCCTATTGAACTTGAGTTTGTGGTACGAATTTGACCTAATATTATTCGGTGGCACATAAAAAAAACCTCAACCAAAACTGTAATTTCGTATCTTAATGCAGATAGGAGACAAAGTAAAGTTTATAAATGAATCGCTGGAAGGAATAATAACCAGACTTATAGACACCAAAATGATTGGTGTAAGCATTGAGGATGGGTTTGAAATACCGGTGTTGAGGAACGAGATTATGATTGTTTCCAACGCCAATTTGGTGGAAGATTATGACAAAAAGGAGACCCCAAAATATCCCTCTTTGGTCAATAGCGGTTCTGAAATAATGGTTTTATTTGAACAAAGTTCGCCAACCTGGTATAAGGCGAGCCTTGTAAATAATTCACCTTATGATATTTTACTAAGTGTAACCAACAAGCAGGCCAAAAATTATAGAGCCTTGTTTGGCGGAAAAATAGAAAAGGGAACCACCTACCTTATTAATACCCTAAATCTTGAAGAATTAACCCAATGGGGTACGTATTGTTTTCGAATAATTTTTCATGAAAAAGAATCAGAATTGCCAATGGCTCCCTGGTATTTGGAATACACTTTTAGAACAAAAGATTTTATTAAGGTAATAGATGTAAACGGGAAACCAACATTTTTAGTAGCCCTAAAACCTGATAAAGTTGAACAATTCACCCTTGCAGCCGATTCAATAAGGATTAAGCCTAAGCTAAACGAGGATATTATAAATATTACCCGTCCTCAGGAAGTGGTTGACCTTCATATACATCAATTGGTAAAGAACTTTGACGAATTATCGGCTGAGGAGGCCATGGTAATTCAAATAAATTATTTTAAAAATAGTTTTGAAAAAGCCATAGCCCTTAACTACTCAAAAATCACTATTATTCATGGGGTAGGAACCAATGCCTTGAAACAAAAAATTTGGAAAGAAATAAGCGGCCACCTTGCGGTAAAAACTTTTTATGAAGCCCAAAAAGAAAAATTTGGGTATGGAGCCACCGAGATTATTTTTAAGTGATCAGATAAAAAAAAGCCCGTTAAATCTTTGATTTTAACAGGCTTTTTAAATTTAAAAAATGAATTAATTGGAGGTCCCGAGCGGATTTGAACCGCTGTAGCAGCTTTTGCAGAGCTGAGCCTAACCACTCGGCCACAGGACCTTCTTTATTAGGATGCAAAAATAGATTTTACTACCGATTTTGCCAAGGTTTTATAAAAATCATTTGTAAGCCTATCGAAATTTTAATCCCAAAACTTAATCCAACTTTAATTCGTTATTTGCATAATGGTTTTTTGCAGATTCTGCCCCTTCATCGGCTTAGTTTTTATAGCTTTCGTTTCGTTTTCGCAATCGGATTTAGAAAACATTGCCAAAAGTGAAAGGATGCGGTATGAATCGAAAGCTTTATTTAAAAAATCATTATTGACAGAAGGCTATGATGTGATTTACCAACGGCTGGAACTGGACATAAGGCTTGACCAGCGTTGGGTTTATGGAAAAATAACCACGGGGTTTAAACCATTGAAACCCGCTTTTAATTTATTACAATTTGATTTGGAGGATTATTTAAAGGTGGACTCAGTGATTTTTAAATATAAAAAAGTAGTCTTTACTCACAGCAATAAATTAATAACCATTCAACTTAGCAATAATGTAAATATTGGAGTAGCCGATTCTGTCACGGTTTATTATCAGGGCAATCCGGGCCTAAATAATCCCTACAACAGTTTTGTTTTTGATGCCCACAACAAGGCCAACCCTCATCCTATTGCCTGGACCTTATCCGAACCTTATGGTTCTAAAGGCTGGTGGCCCTGCAAGGAATCTTTGAGTGATAAAATTGATTCTTTGGATGTAGTTGTAAAAGTTAAGAAAGGAAATAAAGCAGCATCCAACGGGGTTTTAATAGTTGAAAAACAGATTAACGATTCGCAGGAAATTTACCATTGGCGACACCGCTATCCTATAGCCACCTACCTGGTTGGGGTGGCTGTTACCAATTATGTGGCCTATACTGATTATATGGTTTATCCTGGTAATGATACCTTGCCCATTGTAAATTATGTGTACCCCGAAAGTGAAGCCGAAGCCCGCATCAAAACTCCTGAAACCCTAAAAATGATGCACCTGTTTGACAGCCTGTTTGGTGCTTACCCATTTAAAAAAGAAAAGTATGGCCATGCGCAATGGAATTGGGGCGGAGGCATGGAACACCAAACCATGAGTTTTATGGTACACTTTAATTTTAATTTGGTGGCACATGAACTGGCCCACCAATGGTTTGGCGATTGGGCTACGTGTGGTTCATGGGAAGATTTGTGGCTCAACGAGGGTTTTGCCACCTACCTTACAGCTCTTTGCCACGAAAATTTAATCTCAAAACAAGATTTTCAAAACATGATGGCAGCCACCCGAAGTAATATCGTAAAAGAAGATGGAGGTTCGGTATTTGTAAATGATACGGCAACCCGCAGCCGCCTTTTTAGCGGACGGCTCACCTACGATAAAGGCTCTTTTGTATTACACATGTTAAGGTGGAACCTAGGGGACAGAGATTTTTTTGAAGGGGTGAAAAATTATTTAACCAAACCCGGCATCAGCTATGGATTTGGTACAACTACCGACTTAAAAAAGGAATTGGAAAAAGCCTCTGGCCAAAACCTTACAGAGTTTTTTAAAGATTGGTATTACGGCGAGGGTCACCCCAATTATGATATAACCTGGAGTCATGTGGGCAATCATATAGCTATTAGAATAAAGCAAACCCCTTCGCATTCTTCCGTTTCGTTTTTCAATATACCATTACCATTTATTATTCATGGAAAAACAAAAGACTCGGCCATGATTTTGGACCCTTTAAGTAAAGACAATACGTTTACAGTTGACCTGAATTTCGTACCTCAAAGTGTGGAGTTTGACCCTAATGTTTGGATACTTTGTAAATCAACTGTTTTAAAAATAAGACCAACTAATAGTCCTGAAATTCAATTGTTCCCGGTTCCGGTGGGCAATACATTATCCATTTATGCTTATAGAGGAAGTATTGAATCTGTAACTATTTATGATATGATGGGAAGGCTGGTTTTAATAAAGGATTTTGTATCAGAAGAAATTATTAAAGACTCTCATGAACTGGAAGTTAACAAGCTTTCAGGCGGGATTTATATAGTTAAAATAGCAACGGAAGCAGGTACGGCAATTCAAAGAATAATTAAAAAATAAGATTTACCACGAGGGGCACTAAGATTCACGGAGGTATTAATATAAATGATTTTCTTAGTGTAACTCCGTGTTCTCTGTGTCTCCTTGGTAAAAAAAACTAAAACAACCTATCCAACACCCTTCCCAAATCCGTTTCTGGTTCAAAACATTCAAAATCACGGCAAATATAAAATCCATCTTTAGCCTTAAGTTTACTTGTTGTTAAAGGAATTTCAGAGGACGGCCTTGCCAAAATGGTATTGGGCAAATAATTTTCTATTACTGGATTTTCGGCATTACCAACAATGCTTAACTGATTAATACCTGAATGAAATAACATGGCAGCACATAACCAGTTGCTATACCAGGCTGGGCCTTGCAATACCTGACTTCTAATATTTTGTATCATGGATTTTGCCGTTTCACGCCATTCTGGTTTATCAAAATAAAAACTGTGTTTTAATAATAATTCGCACAATACAGAATTAGCACTGGGGATCACATCATCGCCCAAATCGGTTTTTTTAACAAAAAGTTCCCCTTCCGGGTCGGGATTAAAAACATAAAACGGGTTTTCCTGTTGCCCAAAATTTTGAAGAACATAGCTTAAAATATCTTTTGCTTTTGATAGATAAGAATCATTAAAAGTTAACTGATAGGCTAATGTTAATGCCTCAGCTAACAAAACATAATCCTCTAAAAAGGCTGGAATGGTTGCTTTTTGGTTTTTAAAATTTCGGTACAGTTGGCCTTTAACCCAAACTTTACTTTCAATAAAATTTAAAATTTTTTCAGCCGTTTGCAAATAGCTTTTTTCAGCCGTGGCCTGATAGCATTTTAATAATCCAGTGGCGGCCAAAGCATTCCACGAGGTAAGTATTTTATCATCCAATCCGGGCTTTATTCTGATGATGCGTTCTTTTTTTAAATTTTTTAAAAATGCTTCCAACTCATTTTTAAATTCTGAAATTTTGATATTTTCAACCTTCGCAAATTCTTCAGGCG
This sequence comes from Bacteroidia bacterium, assembly GCA_046154525.1. Classification (GTDB taxonomy): domain Bacteria; phylum Bacteroidota; class Bacteroidia; order NS11-12g; family UBA9320; genus JABWCE01. The sequence goes on along the minus strand of JBJXDS010000100.1, from coordinate 4,178 downwards.
TTTGGGTGGAAAACAAAATATTTTTCCCATGCTCCCAATTACCACCCAGTTTAATATTAAAATATTTTGAAATATGTTCATTGGGTATACCTATCCGTTCCAAATCGTCCCAGGTGTAACAATAATATTTGCCTTCCTCCCCTTCGCTATCGGCATCCAGGGCACTGTACAATCCGCCTTCAGGGCTTAGCCATTCATCCAACATAAACTGGTGGGTTTCATTCATTTTAGTTTTTAAAAATTCATCGTTGGTTACCATACAGGTTTCGGCCAGCAGCCAAAGAAGCTGCCCGTTGTCGTACAACATTTTTTCAAAATGAGGGGCATGCCATTTGGCATCTACCGAATACCGCGAATAACCTCCACCAACAGTATCATACAATCCGCCCAAGCTCATCCGTTTTACGCTAAGCATTATCCAATCTAACACTTCAGGATCGTGATAAAGATGCCAATAATGTAAAGCAAACTTATAAACCACCGGAAGCGGAAATTTGGGAGCCCGGTTAAAGCCACCCCATTCCATATCCCAGGTACTTTTAAATTGTTGAATAGCATAATGAAAATCACTCTCGGTCCAATCCGTTTTTTTATATACAGGGCTATTACTTATTTTAATACCATCGGCTAATCGTGTAGCATATTCATACACCGTTTCAGGTTTGCTTTGCCAAAGGTCGGTCAGTTGGTTTAATATTATTTCCCAATCCTTTTTGGGAAAATAAGTACCTCCATGAAACGGCCTTCCATCAGGCAGTGCAAAAATATTTAAAGGCCAACCACCCCGTCCGGTTAGCATTTGTATGGCATCCATATACACCTGATCAATATCGGGCCGTTCTTCCCTATCAATTTTTATATTTATAAAATTTGCATTCATTATGGCCGCCGATCCTTCATTTTCAAAAACCTCATGGGCCATTACATGGCACCAATGGCAGGCACTGTAGCCTATGCTTATTAATAAAGGTTTGTTTTCGGCTTTTGCTTTTTCCAAAGCTTCGGTTCCCCACTCATACCATTGTACTGGATTATTGGCATGCTGCTGCAAATAGGGGCTGGAGGCTTGTGCCAGATTATTGGATGGAAATGTTTTATCGGATGACATTGATTCAAAATTACAACTAAAACAGGCTTCAAAATATTTGAGCCTATTTTTTAGCTACAATCTCTTTTATTAACCTATGGCAGGGCTTATTTCTTTAACACTATCAGAAGTGTCAATTATTTCTGCGTGAGGACAAGGGTGTTAATCTCATTTAGTATTATTAACAAAAGGTGTCAATCTCAAACGGTAATAACTGCATTAAGTGTCAACCCTAAACAGTAATGAAAAATATTTATGCTTCCCATCCGAGTCGCCAATGAGCAAAGGCATAAGCATGGCGGGGACTCGGCGGCCAAAAATACAGCCGCCGAGTCCAACTTCCATTCTCAAACCCATTCAGTTGAGACTTCGGCTGGGAATTAATAGGAAGACGTTTTATTAAAAACATTATAAAATAGAAAAGCCCCAAGAGTTCTTGAGGCTTTCTAAAAAATCTATTTTAAAAATTTATTTTACTTTATCTTTTCTTTTTCCAAAATCTACGGCTATGGATGAAGCTATAAAGATGGATGAATAGGTACCGATGATGATACCAGATAACAAGGCAAACGTAAAGCCTTTAAGCCCTTCGCCACCAAACAGGAACAACATTAAAAGGGTAATGATGGTACAAATAGCTGTTACCACGGTTCGGCTAAGGGTTTGGTTTACCGCCCCGTTAATAACCTCGGTTTGATTATCATATTTGTTAATTCCCAAAAACTCACGGATACGGTCGAATACTACCACCGTATCGTTAATAGAGTATCCGAGTACGGTAAGAAGTGCGGCTATAAATGCCTGGTCCACATCCATTGGGAAAGGCAATATTCCCCAGAACACCGTAAATAGGGTTAGCACCACCAATACGTCGTGTATCAAAGATATTGCGCCACCCATACCAAACTCTAATTTACGGAAACGAAGAATAATGTATAGGAAAATACCAACCACCGCTAATACTACGGCTATCAATGAGTTTGACCTTACATCGGCCGCTATGGTAGGCCCTATTTTACTGGATGAAAGAATATCTTCCTTATCAATTTTAAAGTCTTTTAAAGCTCCTACAACTGTGGCTTCTACTTGCTCGGCAATATCGGCACTTTGGTCATCAATTTTATAGGCAGTGGTAATCCGGTATTGCCCATTGGTACCGTAGGTTTTTACCTCCACGTTTTCTTGAATTACCTTGTTCAAAGCAAGTTTTATATCATCCGAATTGGTTTTACCATTAAATTGAATGGTATATGTCCAACCACCTTTAAAATCAACACCGGTACTAAATCCACGAGAAAACATACTTATAAATCCAATGACAATTACAATACCTGAAACAATATAAAATATTTTACGCTGACCCATAAAGTTATAGACTTTACGTTTGTTTATACCAGTAAATAATTTGGTTTTAAAAGTACAATCATGACCACGACGCATATCCCATTCGTTTATCAACCTTGATATTAAAATACCGGTAAACATGGATGTAAAGATACCAATGATAAGAACTACCGCAAACCCTTTTACCGGACCCGATCCAAAGTAGGCCATAATAATAGCTGCAATAAGCTGGGTAACGTGGGAGTCTAAAATGGCCGAAAATGCCTGCTTGTATCCAATAGTTACGGCGTTGGCATAGTTCTTACCGTTTTCCAATTCCTCCTTTATCCGTTCATTAATAAGTACGTTACAATCCAGTGCCATACCCATGGTTAATACCAAACCTGCCAATCCCGGAAGGGTTAATGCAGCATTAAATCCTGCCATAATGGATACTAAAAAGAAAAGGTTTACAACCAGTGCTATAACACCATACCATGCACCACGACCGTAGTACATAAATACAAAAGCAATAACGGCTATAAAGCCCATGAACAAGGATAATATACCAGCCTTACGGGCCGATTCACCCAGAGTAGGACCTACCACACTTTCTTCAACTATGCGTGTAGGAGCCGGTAATTTACCAGCTTTTAAAATATTGGCTAAATCTTCAGCTTCTCTATCATCAAACCCACCAGATATTTCAGACATTCCATTGGCTATTTCGTTTTTAACCGTTGGCGCTGAATATATTTTATCATCCAACATAATGGCAATAGCATCATTGGTTGGAGCTGCCTGAGCCGTAATACGCTTCCAATCGTTAGCTCCTTCTGGGCTCATGGTCATGGAAACACCAATTTCACCATTTTGACTTACCTGCTTACGGGCACTTGTTACTGCATCCCCTGGCAAGGCTGGTTCACCTTCACGAGTGGCCTTTACGGCATAAAGCATGTATAAAGGCGAATTTTTTGCCACTGGTTTAAAACTCCAGCGTAACAATAAGTTGGAAGGCATGGCACTAACCACGGCACTATCTCTAAAAAAACTATCCAACTTTGCCATTTCTGTTCTTGGCACATAACCAATGCCAGCCCCGTCAGCCCAACGTTGGGTTTGTGCTTTTTCATCCTGAACCGTATTAGGAATTATATAAGAAAGAATTGGATTTTCCTTTTTTAGTTGTTCTGGGCTTTTTTTAGCAGCCGAATCTTTTTTATCTGTTAACGATCCTGTTTTTAATTTGCTTGTGTCACCTTTTAAGGTAGTATCACTGGCAGGTTTTAAAGCCGCCCCAGCCAATTTATTTGCAGTAGTATCTTTTTTGTTTCCACCATTCAATAGTTCAACAGCTGCCTGTTTGTTTTTTATAATTTCGTTGGCTGCTTCTATAAATTTCCAAGCCTCGTAATTGTGGTATGTATTCCAAAATTCAAGTTTAGCCGAACTTTGTAAAATATTTCTTACCCTTTTTGGGTCATCTACACCTGGCAGCTCAACCAAGATACGGCCATTACCAAGTTCCTGCACGTTAGGTTGCACCACACCAAACTGGTCGATACGTTGGTTTATAATTTGATAGGCCCTTGATACCGAAAGTTTGGCCTGATTTTTTAACCAGGTAAATACTTTCTCATTTGGCGCATCAAACGGCAATTCTTCTTTAATATCTTTATTGGTAAATAGAGGTGCCAATTTTTGACCTGGAGCTACTTTGTCCCATTCGGCTTTGAACAGGTCGATAAAATCCTGTTGCCCATTA
>JBJXDS010000099.1:0-4240 GCA_046154525.1 Bacteroidia bacterium | reverse complement strand
GTGATGGCGTTAAAAAATGGAGGAAATGCTTTTATGGATAAGGAAAAATGGCTCGCCTTTGATGATATATTAAAAGTGGTACCTATAAATACTTATAATCAGGAAAGTTTTATTAATAACAACCGGTTATTTAAAATAGAGGAAAAAAACTACGTTTGGTACATTAATATCCTAGATTTCAGAATAAAAGACAGTGTTTCGCCGTTTGAATTTGTAGAAGAAAATATAACCCAAATATTGTTGAACAAACGCAAAGTGGAATTGATGGAAAAGCTGGAAAATCAATTGGTGAAAAACGCCTTAAAAGACAATAAAATTAAAATTTATTTACCCCAATATGAATAAACTAATATCTACAAAAAAATGGGCCGCCTTGCTCCTGTTGAGTCTTTTATTCATAGGTAAAACCTCTGAGGCCCAGCAAAAACAGGTACTGGAAGAAGTGGTAGCGGTGGTAGGTGACAACATTATCTTACTATCGGAATGGCAGGCCGAATATCTTCAGGTTAAGGACCAGTACACCAATTTTAAAGGAGACCTTAAATGTGAAATATTAAACCAGTTGATATTGCAAAAACTTATGCTTCACAAAGCCGAGTTGGATAGTGTGGTTATAGCTGATGACCAGGTTGAATATGAAATGGACCGAAAAATTCGCTATTTCGTATCGCAAATAGGAGATGAAGCCCAATTGGAAAAATATTTGGGAAAAACCATAATTCAATACAAAGAAGAAATGAAACCTCGTATACTTCAACAAATGCAGGTTCAGGAGGTTCAAAAAAAGTTATTAGATGCAGTAAAAGTAACTCCTACAGAAGTAAAAAAATATTTTGATGAAATTCCCACTGATAGCCTTCCGCTATTTGGAGCAGAGGTGGAACTGGGACAAATAGTAATGATACCAAAACCCAACCAGTTTGCCAAGGATTATGCTTATGGTACACTTAAAAAATACAGGGAGGAAATAATATCAGGTAAACGCAATTTTGAATTAACAGCTAAAAGTTTTAGCGACGATAAAGGCTCGGCCATTAATGGGGGTGAATTAAGTTATTTCAAACGGGGTGAAATGGTGCCAGCCTTTGAAGCGGCTGCCTTTAAACTTAAGCCCGATTCCATATCACCCATTATCGAAACCCAATATGGATACCATATACTTAAATTAATAGACCGAAAAGGCGAAAGAATAAATGTGAGGCATATTTTGATAAAACCAACTATAATAACCCGAGACCTGGCCGAAACTGAAAAATTTTTAAAAGACCTAATTATAAAAATAAAAGCCGATTCAATTACTTTTTGTAAGGCTGCCGGAAAATACAGTGAAGATGAAATGACTAAATCCAATTGTGGTTTTTTTGCCGATCCCAATGTAGGCTCGAATAAGGTAGAAATAGAATTGTTGGATCAGGATGTGGTGCTGCAGGTGCAAAAAATGAAGCCCGGCGATTTTTCGCTACCTACCCCTATTCAATCGCCTGATGGCACCTCGGCCTACAGGATTTTGTACCTTAAATCGGAAACAAAACCACACAGGGCTAATATGAAAGACGATTATCAAAAGATACAAGCCTTTGCCTTAGAGCAAAAGAAACAAAAATCGATGGAAGAATGGGCTCAAAAATTTAAAACTAAAGTTTATATACACGTAGAACAAGCCTATACTGAATGCAACGAAATGACCCGATGGAAAACCAATAATTAAAATTACGAATTAAAAAAATGGATTTTAAAAATGAAGTAGAAGCCGCAGAAGCTTTTAAAGAACAAGTTAAAAAATTAAAAACTGAAATAGCCACGGTTATTGTTGGGCAGGATGAGGTAGTTGATGGGGTGCTTACCTCCATTTTTTGTAAAGGGCATAGTTTATTGGTAGGTGTGCCGGGATTGGCCAAAACATTACTGGTAAAAACCATTTCTGAATCTCTGGATTTAAGTTTTAACCGAATACAGTTTACACCCGACCTTATGCCCGGAGATATAACTGGTTCCGAAATTTTAGATGATCAAAAGAATTTCCGTTTTTCAAAAGGGCCATTGTTTGCTAATATTATTTTGGCAGACGAAATAAACCGAACACCTCCCAAAACTCAGGCGGCCCTTTTGGAAGCCATGCAAGAAAAAACCGTGACGGTGGGAGGAAACAATCATATATTACCCAATCCATTTTTTGTATTGGCTACCCAAAACCCCATAGAACAGGAAGGAACCTATCCATTACCCGAAGCACAGTTAGACCGATTTATGTTCAACCTGTTTTTGGATTATCCAAGTTTTGAAGAAGAAATAATGGTGGTAAAAAACACAACTACTGACAAATTTACCACCCCTTCCAAAGTATTTGGTGCTAAAGAAATTTTATTTTTTCAGGATTTAATACGCAAGGTACCGGTGGCTGATAATGTGTATGAATATGCGGTAAAACTGGTAAGTAAAACCCGTCCGGGATACGCCATGGCCACCCCCGAAGTAAATAAATATGTTAATTATGGTGCCGGCCCCAGGGCTAGCCAATACCTGATTATGGGTGCCAAATGCAATGCCTTAATGCAAGGAAAATATTCGCCCGATATTGAAAATGTTCAGGCCATAGCCGAAGCCGTGTTACGACACCGCGTATTGAAAAACTACAAAGCCGAAGCCGAAGGAATTAGCATTACTGATATTATTAAAAAATTGTATTAGACTGGTTCATAATAATTAAACTCAAAAAAGAAAGGCTGGTAAAAAATTACCAGCCTTTCTTTTTTATGACAATTATTTATATTTTTATAAATTTTGAATAAAATACTTTTCCGGCACTTTCTATTTTTACAGAATATAATCCTTTATTAAATGCCGAAATATCCATGGAATTGGTGAGGCTCACCACTTTTTCATTGACAAGGATTTTTCCATCGGTAGAAATAATACTAATAATATAATCTTCGCCCGAGCCAAACCCAATATTTAAAATGGTATTAGCTGGATTGGGTGACACCACCAATTTTTGATTTTCGATAAACGTGGCAGAGGCTGGCCAACATGTAGCCCTATATTCTCCAATCACAAACTTTGACCTATCATTAACCGGAAACACTTTTATTTTCATAATACCATTGTTTTTTGCAAGACTTTTATTGGTATAAAAATGACCCGATGGTTGGCAGGTATCGCCAATAGCAAGAGCAAATGTGGCCGAATCATCGGTAGCGCTATGGCAAAGCTCACAATCGCAATAGGCCGATGTCCAGGGGCTGGATAAGGTATTTTGAATACGAACCCATTTTAAATCTTTACTTAAAAAATTATTGATAAAGTGATTATGAACTACGATTTCAAATTCGGTACAATGATTGGCATCTTCGGCAATGGCCGGATAAAAAACAGATTGCGAGTAACTATTGAAGCAAATAATAAGTCCAATGATTGTAAATATTTTTTTCATTTTACAAACATACTTTATTTATACAAAAACCAAATAACCTGATTACTTTTAAGTAGAATAATTGTAATAAAAACTGAAACCGTGAAATCAAATATTTATAAAAGGCTGGAATTATTAAATTTTTTGTTTATTTGTATTACCTATTTACAATTAATACTCTGTTGACAAGGCTAAACAAAATTTATTTTTCCCTATTTTTTATAGCTGTTTCATTTTCAGCCAAGGCGCAATTAATAGTTGGCGAGGCCGATCCCTATATTTTAGTGACGAATGTGTTGGTAGGTAAAGGTATTTCTACCAATAATATTTCTTATACCGGGCATAAGCGTTCCTGTGGTTTTTTTGAAAATGGCTTGGCATCCAAATTAAAAATGGATGCAGGGATTATTCTTTCCACTGGCATAGCTGTTGGAGCCAAGGGTCCTAACAATGTTGGCGATAAATCAACATCGGAAGAAAAAACAAGTGGAAGTTCGCTTTTGGATTTATATACAAGTAAGCCTACCTATGATGCCGCTACCCTTCAATTTGATTTTACACCCCAAACCGAGGATATTATTTTTAATTACATTTTTGCCTCAGAAGAGTATATTGAATATGTAGATAAAAACGTAAGTGATATTTTTGGTTTTTTTATAAGCGGCCCTGGTATTATTGGCGAACAAAATGTTGCCTTAGTTCCCGGCAAATCTCTTCCCGTAAGTATTGATAATATTAACCATTTGCGAAATTCACAATATTTTAACCTAAACACCATCGGTGAAAAAACATTGCAGGCAGATGGATATACTACCATTCTAACAGCCAACT
>JBJXDS010000098.1:0-4275 GCA_046154525.1 Bacteroidia bacterium | reverse complement strand
GAGGGGGTTCAAAGTATCCGCAAAAATCCTTCGGCTATGTCGGATATAGCCTTCAACAGGATTCTTTTCAAAGGCACATTGCTTGAGGAGCCAAGTTTTGGTTCATTTAAAACTGTAAAAAAAATAGAACTTTCCGATGTGAAAGATTATTACACTAAATTTTATTCACCTTCTGTTAGTTCCGTTGTGGTATCGGGTGATATAACTCAGGAAGAAGTTACAGCCAAATTAAGTTTTTTAAAAAATTGGACCAATAAACCGGTTACATTACCATCGCTTGGAACCCTTCCAACCTTTGATAAGGTTCAAATTTATTTGATAGATAAGCCTTATGCCCCTCAATCGGTAGTAACTGTGGCAGCCAACCACCTGCCTTACGATTATAATGGTGATTATTTTAAAACCAATGTTATGTACTTTCCATTAGGGGGTAATTTTAATAGCCGCTTAACCATGAACATACGTGAAGAGCATGGGTTTGCCTACAGCCCTCAATCAGCATTTTATGGAAACAAATATTTTGGAAATTACTTTTGGCAGGCCGATGTAAGGACTAATGCTACAGATAGCGCAATACATGAGGTAATGAAAGAAATAACCAATTATAAAAAGAATGGAATTACAGATGAAGAATTGGCCTTTACCAAAAGTTCGTTAATATTATCAGATGCGTTAAGGTACGAATCGCCGGGGCAAAAAGCTAGTTTTCTTAGCCGTATTGTTACATATAAATTACCTAACAATTATGTAGCTGAGCAAATAAATATTATTGAAAGATTGACCAAGCAAGATATAGATGCCATAGCTCAAAAAACATTGCACCCTGAAACTATTACAATTATTGTAGTAGGCCATGCCTATAAAATTAGAGATGGGCTGAACAAACTTGGATACGGTAAAGTGAAGGAAATAACATTGGATTAGTTTTTCATTAAAGTTTATATTTATTAGAAAAAGGGAAGTTTAGGCTTCCCTTTTTTATTGTCCCTAAAACGTAAAACATGCCTTGTTTTAAATTATGAAGTAAAATTAATTGAATTACTCCCTTTAAAAATCTAACATTGAAAACCCAATTTCATTTTTTATGAAAATAATAGCCACGGTTTTATTTGTTTGTTTTTCCTGGTATATCGGTTTGGCCCAGGATTTAATCCCCAAAGAATGGCCCCATCTGGTAGGGTACTGGAAATTTCAGGATGTAAAAAACCTTACCAAGCCCACGGTTGGAAAAAACCTTACTTTGGTTGGAACTCACCAGCAGGTTCAAGGTGCAGCCTATGGTGATACCGCGATTAGAATAGCTGTAGGTAGCTACTATAAGTATGCACACGGCATTGCGCCTAACGGCGGCGGTGATTCGGTGAACCGCTACACACTTATGTTCGACTTTAAAGTTTTAAATTTTAAACGCTGGCATACATTTTTTCAAACCGATACCACCAATGCCAATGATGGAGAATGTTTTATACGCCCTATCGGCACCAAACCAGCCCGAATAGGAACTGCCACTACGGGCTATACTCCAGATAGCATTAATGCCAATCAATGGTTCCGGCTGGTTATTTCGGTAAACTTAAATAATTATTATCGGTATTATATAAATGGAAAGCTCTGGCTGGATGGAGATACCCAGCAAGTAGACGACCGATTTGCCCTATTGCCAAAATTACTTTTGTTTGCCGATAACGACAAAGAAGATGATACTATTGATATATCATCGGTTGCTATTTTTGATACCTGTCTATCTTCCAAGGAGATTGCAAAAATTGGAACCATTGAACCTTGTATTGCTAATCCGCCCAAAGTATACCTTGGGAAAGACACCACACTTTGTATTAATCAATCCATAAGTTTGAATGCAGGATTAAATTTTATAAAATACCAATGGTCCACAGGAACAGGCTTGCCATTTGAAACGATTCATCCCTATTCGTTAGGGCTTGGCAAAAAACAGGTTTGGGTAAAAGTGACCGACAGAAATGGATGCACTGCTGCTGATACCATTTTTTTAACATATTTGGATATTCCGAAAGTTGATCTTGGAGTTGACAAAACGTTTTGCCAGGGTCAAAGTATTAAATTAACTACAGGGTCGTTGTCGAGTAATAGCTATCTCTGGAAACTAATGCCGGGAGGGACTTCCCTTTCTACTTCAAACACATTGACCGTAGATACGTCAGGAAAATATATGGTAGAGGTTACCTCTACAAATGGATGTATTAATACCGATACCGTAATCGTTACAATGCTTAATACACCTGGAAAACCAAAAATAAATATAACAGGAAATACCAATCTTTGTAAAGGCGATAGTGTAAGATTAGAAGGCCCTGCAAGTTATTCAAAATATTCATGGTCTAATGGAAGTAATCTTCAAACAATTTATAGCAATAAAAAAGAAGTATTAACCTTAAAAGTAACCGGTAGTAACGGCTGCGAAAGCCAATCATCCGATACGGTGAGGGTAGCCGTTTTTGATTTTCCAAAAGCTCCTGTAATTCAATTTATGGGAAACACTTCAATATGCAATGGAGATAGCATTTTGTTTTTTGTAACATCAGGTTACAAGGATTATATTTGGCAAGACGGGAAAGGAAGTGACTTGCGGATTGTAAAACAAGCTGGAATTTACAATGTGTATGTAAAGGATACCAATAATTGTGTTAGCCCTTTGTCCAATTCAGTTTTTATAACTGTTTTGTCAAGCCCGGCTAAACCAAAAATTATAGGAAAATTATCTTTTTGTGAAGGGGAAACAACCACCTTGTCGGTATTGGAAACCAATACGAATTATCTTTGGACAGACAGCATAAAAACTAAAACCAACACCATTGGTAAACCTGGTATTTATAAGATAAGGATAATTGGCAAAAGTGGCTGCCCAAGCCCCTGGTCGGATGGAGTTAGCGTTACGGAAATTCCTTTACCCCCAATTCCGGCTGTAATGAATGGTAGCAAGGATAGTTTAAAAAGTAGCCTGGTATCTGAACGCTATAAGTGGTATTTAAACGGTACACCTTTGCCCGATACTACCTATTCTATTTATCATTTTCATAGTGGTTATTTTCAATTACAAATTGCCGAAAAAGGATGTTGGTCTAAACTATCAGAGTCTAAATATTTTATAAACGCGGGAAGCCAAGAACCGCTAAATAAAAAATTGAAATTATTAATTATTCCAAATCCTTTAATTAATGAGGCATTAATTCGCATTGAAAATATAAATATTACCTGTATTGCAAAAATTTATATATATGATTTAAAGGCAAAAAAGATAATTGAAGAAGATGTTAGCTGCCTAAAACTAAACCAAGGTCTAGTTTTAAATGTTGAAAATTTAAAAAGGGGATATTATCTTCTACGTGTTTTAACCAATGATTCAATCTACCATCAATCGTTCGAGAAATTATAATTTTTTAAAAAAACCATGAAATTAAAATTTCTTTTTATTTTAATAATTCTATATGTAATAGGAGGGTTTGGGTGGTGGTCGTATTCGTTAATCCAATTTAGCAATAATGAATTTAAACTTAAAAACCAGTTGCTTGAAACGGGCAAACAAACCTGTGAATTGAAAATAGTGGAAGAGGCCCGATCCAATAAATTTTTGTCGATAAAGGCCGATACATTTAATCTTAACGATGTACAAGTGGTAATGGATACCCAGAAAGTAAAACAATTTGCAAAATCTACTTTCTCGGGCCGATATTATTTAAAATACAGGTTTGAAAAAAATGGAAACCTAGCCGCGGTAGAAGTAGATCAAACAACGCAAAATCTGTTGGCTGAGGAATTAAAGTCCAAAAAACGAAGTTTTGCTTACGAAGCCATATTGCTAACTTTACTAATAGCCGCTGGAATTTTTGGGGTTTATTTTAGCGTTAGTTTTGTTTTTGACCTTAACAAGCAGCAAAATAATTTTTTATTATCGGTAACACATGAACTTAAAACACCCATAGCAGCTATAAAACTAATTGGTGAAACAATGAAACGCAGGGTATTACCGCAGGAAAAGCAAGTAGAGTTGATGGATAATATATTGGAAAATGCCACCCGATTGCAGGATATGACCGAAAATATGCTTACTGCTATGCAAATGGAAAACAGCCGTTATAATATTCGCAAAGAGGAAATAAACCTTTCTGAAATTGTGAATGAGGTGAAGAAAAATTTTGAAATTAAGAATGAAATAACAGGAGAGATAGAACAAAATATTATGTATTACGGTGACCTTGTATTATTAAAAATGACCCTTAATAATTTAGTAGAAAATGC
>JBJXDS010000097.1:0-3801 GCA_046154525.1 Bacteroidia bacterium | reverse complement strand
ATAAAATAACCAATTCCAATATTTATTTGTGGTATTGAGACCGAACTGGGGTAGAAATAATTTTTTAAACTAAAAGGGGTTTGACGGTCTTTAGCTTCTACACTTTTAAGGGTAAAATCATAATTATTGCCTTTAAAATGAATATCAGATTTGGTGTACCATTCACGATTCCAGCCCCATGATAAATAAAAACTACCCTTATTCCCCCTGTTTTTATCTCTCGGTTTTTTTTGCGAAAAGCCCAACACAGGAGCAAATAGCATTGTTATGAAAAACAGTTTTTTAAGTATTGGTTTCACTATGCTAATTTTTTTAAAAACTATTGTTTTTGATTTTTTAGTGGGTGACAAATATGGAATAATTCAGGGGTCAAAAAAAATCTAAAAAAAGTGGATTAAATTGGGCTTGGAACATTTATAAATATTTGTAATTTCGCCTCACAAAATAATCATGGCAGAAAAAAGAAAATATGTAGGCTTTTATTGGGGGATGACAATAGTATCATTTATTGCCCTTATGTTGTTATTAGTTTATTTGCCAGGTGGTTTCTGGTTGGGATGCCCTACGTTTTTTGGCGGCATTGTACTAGCCATGGATTGGGTTTAATAAAACCTATTTCACAAATTCCTCTTTTAAGCAATTCCAAAGTTTGCCTTTTAGGGCTAGGTCGTTTTTTACAACTGATAATGAATCACACACAATTAAGGAAGTTTCGCCTATTTTATGAAGTTTATACTTTTGTTTGGCAAACGCCACTTCGGGGTTTATGGATATTTCAATACCCCATACTAATAAATAACCGGAATGGTTTTTAATAATTTCTGGCAATAATTCCGAATTTATTTCAAATTTTGATTCCACATCTTCAGGACCCAATTTTATGGCAGCTAAAATTTTATTTAAAAAGTCTATTGCATCCGATGGATTTGGTTTGTCGAAGAGCATGAGCATTTTTTTTGAGGAAGAGGGTTCAATAATTTGTTTTTCTGTTTTTACGGGCTTTTCTGAGGGTAAAATTAGGGTATCAAAAAGGCCAAATAATGCTTCCGGTTCTATTTGCATAAAAATTTTGTATAGATGCAAATTAAGCGGAAATTGCACCACCAATTGAAACTAATTTAATGATTGATATAAAAATAACGAAGGCAGCTACAACCCGCATTGGAGAGGTGGATTTTTCAAACTTGGTATTTGGTAAGGAGTTTTCTGACCATATATTTATAGCAGATTTTGACGGTGTGGAGTGGAAGAATTTTAGGATACAGCCTTATGGCCCTATTCCATTAAGCCCTTCATTATCGTGTATGCACTATGGACAGGCTATTTTTGAAGGAATGAAAGCATACCGAAGTGTTAATAACGATATTCAAATATTTAGACCCAAGGATAATTTAAGGCGGATGGATGAAAGTGCTGAACGGATGTGCATGGCGGCGGTTCCTAAAGACGTTTTTATGGAGGGATTAAAAGCCCTTTGCCGCATGGATGCTCAATGGATAACAACGCATGAAGGAAGTTCACTTTATTTACGCCCTTTTCTTATAGCATCCGACGATTTTTTAGGAATTCGTCCATCAAACCATTACATGTTTATGATATATGGTTGTGCTGTAGGAGCTTACTATAGTGAACCCCTTAAAGTAAAAGTAGAAACCGAATATGCAAGAGCTTGCCCAGGTGGAGTAGGAGAGGCCAAAACGGCTGGCAATTATGCAGCCGCCTTATATGCCACCAGCATCGCCATAAAAGAGGGATTCCATCAGGTGCTTTGGACCGATGCTTTTGAGCATAAATACCTTGAGGAATTGGGCAGTTCCAATTTCTTTGTTTTATCAGGTAACACACTTATAACCCCAGCCACTACCGGAACGGTATTAAAAGGGGTAACCCGAGATTCGGTAATACAATTGGCTAAACACTTAGGTTTTATAGTAGAAGAACGCCTTATTTCCATTGATGAGTTAATTAATATCAATAAAGAGGGAAAATTAGATGAGCTATTTGCCACAGGCACTGCCGCCACTATTACACCTATAATGGAATTGAATTATAAAGGCACATCCATTTTTCTTAACCAAAAAGAGAATTCTGTGGCGAAAAAGCTTAAAACGACTTTGGAAAATATTAAACGGTCAAAAGAAGAGGATATTTTTGGATGGAATGAAAAAATATCTTTAAATAGTGTGATGAATTAAAGTATCGTTTGTTCTATTTCTCTTCACAATTATCTTTATCGAATAACATACTGCAGACAAGTAAAATAATTAATTTCATTTATGAGTTCCTTTTTAGCTCCGGAATTTTAACAGGAGCAAATGTTGCACGTATAAATAATTAAGTAAATTATTTTAAAAATTTAAAATAATGTTATTCTTGGCCTCACCACGTATGGTCAATTACAATTTTCCATCCTTCTGGCTTATTCTTCATAATTAATGAAAAATTACCTCCAACGGCTGAGTCTTTCATTAATTCCCAGTTGCCATAAACCTGGGCCAGGCTATCTGACAAGTTTTTAATTATTAAATTTTTAAAATGCAGTTCGCCCATTTCTTTTTTTGTAGGATAGTGTTTTACATAATTATCATAAACACTTTGCCAGCCCAACGTTCTGCCCTTTCGTGTAATAAATTGTAATGAATCCGATTTTTCGTACCCATCCATAAAACCTTTGATATCAGCTCTATTCCAGGCGGTAGTTTGGTTATTTAAAACCTCAAAAATTACAGGGTTTGGGTCAGTATAATTTTTAGAGTTGTCTCTTATACAAGACATTAAAATGAGACACATCGTCCCAAAATAGTAAAATAGTCTAGTTTTTAACCACATGGTAGCTTAAGTTTTATTAAATTTAATACACTGTAAATCAGGCGAAAGGTAAGAAAAATATAAATATAAATTAAAAAAGTGTAAAAAAAAGTAATAAACATTTTGAAAATTGGATGTGAATATTACCTTTGTGTTACCCTTTGTGAAAAGGTTATCATCGTAAGTAGTAGTTTAGTATTTATCTCAGAGCTTGGGTCCTAGTGCAAACTAGGACCTTCTTTTTTTATACTTCATTTGGTTTTCAATCGTTTAATATTTAAGTTTGGTTTTTTAAAATAAAACTAATGGGTAGCTGCCGTTTTTTTACACTATTTATTTTTCTTTTTTTTATAAATGGTCTTATAGCCCAGGACCAGCAACAGCATGTTTTTAATATTTATTTTAAAACCAATGCCGATGCCGTTCATTCAGAATCTATGGTACTTATAAGGCAGCAATTATTGGATATTGGAAGCCGAAACATTCGTGAAATTAAATTGAAAGGTCATGCCGATTCAGACGCCAATGATTCATTCAATATAAATTTATCGACCAGGAGGGTGGTTAATTGTTTAAGATATTTAGTATCGCAGGGAGTGCCTGAAACCATGATAAGCAAAGAAGCCTATGGTGAATCCGAGCCGATTTCAGAATTGAAATCGCTTAATCGCAGGGTTGAAATTGTAATTGTTTATGATTATGGCAATAGTGATTTTGCAGGTAAGAATTTTTTTGTGAAGGGCCTTGTTACAAATTTTAATACTGGAAGAACCTTGGCAGCCGGTTATGTTATTGAAGACCAAAAATTAATTGTATTTCGATCAACCAAAGCCGATGGAAAGTTTGGACTTTCAGCCAGACCCGGTCGGAACATTTCTTTAACATATTCGAAAGAAGGATTTTTAAATTCCACATTATTAATTAATGATTCCTATTTTAAAAAGGCAAAAGGAGATACCATCTATTTGGAAGTTAAATTAAAACCAATAGAGG
>JBJXDS010000096.1:0-4961 GCA_046154525.1 Bacteroidia bacterium | reverse complement strand
ATAAAATAATTTTCATATGAAGTAATTAATTTTACCTGAGAGTTAAATTTAATTTCTTAATTCAAAATTTGATATCAAGGAAATTCGATTCTACTTACTTAAAATAAGTTCAAAATGCAATTCTGAGGTAAATAAAATAATTAATTAACATAATTGTTTCTAAATTATTCAAAAAAATTAGAACTATTTCTAGCCCAATATATTGGTCGGTTTTTTAGTTTTGTAAAATTCAGTGGATAACCTTTTCGTAATTTTCAATAACCTTTGTAGTTCTAAAACTGCAAACTACGATGAGAAAAATGTATTTACCTTTTTTTAGGAGGGCTAGTTTTTTGTTTGTTCTAAAAAAAACCACCGTTTTATTATTAATAATCCTGTGTAAAAGCAATAATTGCTTTGGTGCCACCCGATATTGGATTGCAACAACGACAGCTAACTGGAACTCCACAACCAATTGGTCAACAACCAGTGGTGGCTCAGGTGGCGCAAGTGTACCTACTTCTGCTGATGATGTTATTTTTAACAGTGCCAAAGTAGGAAGTTGTAATATAGATGCCAACGCCAATGCTTTGACGTTTACCATTTCTACAGGATATACAGGTACAATAACCCAAAACACAGGCATAACTTTATATGTTAGCGGATTGTTTAGCCAGGCAGCGGGAACATTTACGGGTGGTAATTCTGCCATTACTATAACAGGCGGGTTTACCATGACCGCTGGAACCTTTACGGCTACATCCGGAAATTTATTAGTATATGGAGCCTGGACCAAAACACAAAGTGCCGGAACTTTTAACCATAATAGCGGTACCGTTTTTTGCGGAGGAGCATCTACAACTTGGGATGTTTACCTTACCGAAACCTTTTATAATTTCTCCACCTATTACATGAATAATGGTGCCACATTAAATATAGGAAATAGTGACATTATTAAAACTACAGGTACTTTAACACTTTATGAAGGTTTGATATCGTATCCATCAACACCAGGTTATTTAGAGGCTCAGGGAAATGTGAATGTTTACAGTTACTATGATGGAGGAACCGAGCCTCTATATTTTTCAGGTACAGCTAACCAAACCTTTGATTTAACCAGTGCAACAACTAACTTTAACGGAAACGTTACCATTAATAAAAGTTCAGGTACTGTTACCATGGCTTCAGGTTGTTATTTAGATGGGAACTATACTTTAAACTTATTAGCCGGCACTTTAGATCTAAACGGACAAACGGTAGAAGTAAATAATGGATCGGCTGGAACTTTAAACGGCCCATCTGCTAGCACTACATTTACAGTAAGCGGAACCGGAAGTTTAAAGGCTTATAATTATAGCCAAACGAACAGCTCGAGTGTATTGACCTTTAGTTCTACCCCTGCATTTTATATGTATAACAGCTTTACCATTTCCTCAGGTACCTGTACAAGTAATGCAGCCACAGTAACGGTGGTTGGAGCATTTTTAATTTCGGGGGGAACATTTAACGCGCCAACAACTAATATGTATTCATATGGCAACTGGTCTAGAACTTCAGGTACCTTCACCCATAATAGTGGTACGGTTACCTTTTTAGGTACTACATCCACTTTAGATATTAGTGGGGGTAGCATTGGAAATGAAACCTTTAATAATTTAACAATAAATAAAACAACTGGTCAGACTTTAAACGTAGGGCAAAATGATACGATTGTTACCGTTGGATTGTTATCGTTATATGATGGTTTGGTGTCTCATGTTTCTGGTTCGGGTGCTTTAAGAGCCCAGGCGAATGTTACGGTGTCACAATATTATGATGGCGGAAACGAACCATTGTTTTTTGCAGGGGCCAATAGCCAAAACTTTGATTTGTCCAACGCTACAACTTTCTTTAATGCCGCTGTAGTTATTAAAAAAGTAAGTGGTGGTGTTGTAACAATGTTATCACATTTATACCTTAATGGAGCTGGCGAACACCTTTATTTACGCAGCGGTGGTTTAAATTTGGCGGGATATACGGTTGAGGCCTATTACTCTACTACACCTGATAATTATATATATGGACCCATTGGCACTAGTACTACATTTACAGTGTCTGGAACTGGTAATTTAAACGGTTATTATTATTCACAAACAGGGGGAACAACAACCTCTACATTCACCATCAGTGCAGCGTCCACTTTTTACCTATATGGAAGTTATACCTTAAATACAGGAATATTTAATTCCAATACTGCAACAGTTACCATAGTTGGTGATTTTAATGTAACCGGAGGAACTTTTAATGCCACTTCTGGCACTATGAGCGTTTATGGCGGCTGGAATCGCTATGCCGTGGCTACTTTTAACCATAATAACGGAACTGTAGATGTTAGAGGAAGCACAGCTACTTTTGATTTTTCGCAAACCTCTGCGGCCAGTGAATCATTTTATAATCTAACTGTAAATAAAACAGGTAATCAAACAATGAATGTTGCTTCCTACGATACCGTTAGAGTTACAAATTTACTCTCCCTTGTTGATGGGCTTGCTTCTTATGTTACATCCTCAGGTGCCTTTAGGGCAGAAGCGAATGTAACTGTTGGACTAAATTATGATGGAGGAACCTTACCTTTATTTTTTTCTGGAACCACCGCCACCCAAACTTTTAATTTAACAAGTGCTACAAATTATTTTAACTCATCCATTGTTATCAAAAAACAAAGTGGAACCGTATTAATGGGGTCATCTATTTATCTTGATGGATCTAATGAAAACATTTACCTGATGTCAGGAACCCTAAACTTAGCCGGGTATACTGTAGAAGCTAATTCAGGAAGCTTTAATAATTATATTTATGGTCCTATAGGAACAAGCACTACCTTTTCAGTGGCCGGTACTGGGAGTTTAAAAGGATATTACTACTCTCAGGCTAGTGGTTCAGGTTCCTTATCCATTACTGCTGCATCTACATTTTATATCTATTCAACTTTTGCGCAAGGTGCTGGTACTTTTACATCTAATTCAGCTACGGTAACTATTGTTGGTGATTTCAATTTAACCGGTGGTACTTTTAACGCCACATCAGGTACCATGAGTGCTTATGCCGGTTGGACAAGATATGCAGCTTCAACCTTTAATCATAATAGTGGGACCGTAGATATTCGAGGAAACTCCTCTACCATGGATATTTCGCAAGGCCTGGTTGGGAACGAAATTTTTAACAACCTTACAGTTAATAAAAACACAGGCCAAACATTAAATGTAGCATCACAAGATACCCTAAAAGTATTAGGCTTACTTTCTTTATACGATGGCTTGGTTTCTTATGTATCAACCTCAGGTGCGTTAAGGGCTGACGGAGATGTAAACGTGAGCGTTTATTGGGATGGTGGCAATCAACCCTTGTTTTTTGCCGGTTCGGTAACCACTCAAACATTTACATTAACGGGTACTAATTATTTTAACGCATCTGTTGTAATAAAAAAATCAGCAGGATCTGTTTTAATGGCCTCGAATATGTATTTAGATGGATCTGGTGAAAACATTTACCTGATGTCGGGCACTCTAAATTTAGCCGGTTATACTGTAGAAGCTAATTCAGGAAGCTTTAACAATTATATTTATGGGCCAGTTGGGACAAGCACTACCTTTACGGTGGCTGGTACTGGAAATTTAAAAGGATATTTTTATTCGCAGGCCAGTGGTTCGGGCACCTTAACCATTAGTGCTGCATCTACATTTTATATCTATTCAACTTTTGCGCAAGCTGCTGGTACTTTTACCTCTAATTCAGCTATTGTAACCATTGTTGGTGATTTCAATTTAACCGGTGGTACTTTTAACGCCACTTCAGGCACCATGAGTGCTTATGCAGGATGGACCAGATATGCGGCTGCAACCTTTAATCACAATAGTGGAACAGTAGATATTCGAGGAAACTCTGCTACCATTGATATTTCGCAAGGCTCTATTGGTAACGAAATTTTTAATAACCTTACCATTAATAAAACCACAAACCAAACATTAAGTGTAGCATCACAAGATACTCTAAAAGTATTGGGCTTACTATCATTATATGACGGCTTGGTTTCTGCTATTTCAACCTCAGGTGCCTTAAGGGCTGACGGAGATGTAAACGTGAGTGCTTATTGGGATGGTGGTAATCAACCGTTGTTTTTTGCCGGTTCGGTAACCACTCAAACTTTTACATTAACGGGTACAAATTATTTCAACTCATCTGTTGTAATTAAAAAATCAGCAGGTTCTGTTTTAATGGCCTCGCATATGTATCTCGACGGATCAGGAGAACACTTATATTTAATGTCGGGAACCTTGAATCTGGCAGGATACACCGTACAAGCCTACTATTCAACAACACCGAATAATTATATTTATGGGCCTATCGGATCGGGTACCACTTTTACCGTAGCGGGAACAGGAAGTTTAAATGGATATTATTATTCTCAGGCAAGTGGCACTGGTACTATTAGTTTTAGTACAACTTCTACCTTTTATCTTTATGGTAGTTTCAATCAGGCTGCAGGTACTTTTACCTCAAATACAGCCACTGTAACCATTGTTAGTGATTTTAATTTAACCGGTGGAACGTTCAATGCCACTTCCGGAACAATGACAACCTATGCAGCATGGACCCATTCGGCTGGTACATTTAACCATAATAGTGGTACTGTAACCTGGATGGGATCTTCAAATACAACGGACATTTTAGGAGTATCTGCAGGTACAGAAACATTTAATAATTTAACGATTAATAAAAATACCGGCCAAACTATGAACGTGGCAGCAAGCGATATTATAAAAACACTTGGGCTTTTAAGTCTTTATGACGGTCTTGCCTCTTTTGTATCTACAGCGGGCTATTTTGCCGTTGAGGGCACACTTTCAATAAATAATACATATTGGGATGGAGGTACTTTACCCATTCGAATTACAGGAACATCTTCACAAACATTATCGGTTCCATCCAATTATGCCAACGAT
>JBJXDS010000095.1:0-4431 GCA_046154525.1 Bacteroidia bacterium | reverse complement strand
TTTATCAATGGAAATATCTAATCCATCATTGGTTTTATAAAACCAATCATCCTGAGTAATATATATCATCCAAACATTATAAATCGATTTATCCATCCACTCCTGCACCTTAGTGGCACTTAATAATGAAATATTGGATTCGGCTGAAAAACCTCCGGTGAGTAATGCGATATTTGTTTTGGACATTTGTAAGGGCAAAATTAAGCAAGCCTAATCGTAAATCGTAAACCTTAAATCATAAATATTATTACCTTTGGCACATCAATTGTAATTTTAAGAAAAAAATAAAATGAAATCGAAGATTCACGAACTGCGAAGCAATCACGAATTCAAATAAATAGAAATATATTAATGAGTAATTCCTAAATTTAAAAAAAATAAAAATGAGTAAAAAACTAATAACTCTATCTCTTATTCTTTGTTCAGCAGCATTTGCTAATGCCACTGGTTCTGATACCGCTAAAACTAATTCATTACCATCGGTGGTTGTGAAAGACCTGAACGGGCAACCTGTTAATTTTTCGGAATTTATAACTCCGGGGCAAATAACGGTGGTATCATTTTGGGCTACCTGGTGCAAGCCTTGTTTGGTGGAATTGGCCAATATTGATGCGGTGTATGAAGAGTGGCAGGAAAAATATAAAATGAGATTGGTAGCCGTATCGGTGGATGATAGCCGTACTTCGCCTAAGGTGAAACCTATGGCCACCAGTAAAGGCTGGGGTTATGATATACTGATAGATATTAATGGCGATTTGAAAAGGGCTATGAACGTAACTAACCCTCCAACGACTTTTTTAATAGACCAAAATGGTAAAATTGTTTACACCCATACCGGTTATTTGGAAGGTGATGAAGTAGAATTGGAAAAAAAGATAGCTGAGTTGGCGGGGAAATAAGAGCTTGAAATTTGATATTTAGATTTGTTGGTTATTGAGTTAGACCTTTCTCCTTATTTTTTTTCATCAGGTATTCTGAAAGTTCTAAGTCCGTCATATTTAAAATATTTTCGGTTAATAAAGTTTGGGCTTCTTTGGCCAAAGGGTGTCTGGGGTATTTTTCAACTAATTGTTTGTAGCAGGTCTTTGCTTTTTCGGGTTCTTTCAGGTTATCCCAATAAATAAATCCTGCCGCCATTAAAGCATCGGGGCTATTGTCATAATCGGGATATATGTTTGCTAACTGTAAGTATAATTTAATTGCATTCTCAAAATCATTAGCAGTTTGATAAAAAATGGCCGCATTATATAATCCAGTAGCTGTGGAGGATGGATTTGCATTTTTTGAAACCCATCGTTCAAGAGTATTTCCAGCTTTTCTATAATCATCCGATGAAAAACGAGCTTTACCTTTGGCTAACATATAATAACTCATAGCCGAATCTAGGTTGTGTTTACCAAGGTCGTATACATCGGCAAGTTTTAAATTTATGGTATGGTAATTTTCGGAAACGGGATAGTTTGATTTATAAAAATTTGCAAATTTTATAGCATCGTCCCAATGATTGGTTATGTATTTAAACATAAACCCCTTGTAGAGGTAGGCTTCGGCCATTGAATCCTTGGTGAATTGATTTGAATAATCGAAATACATTTCGGCTAAATCATTCATCCCCTTAGGCGTGGATGAAGAATCAGAAGTTTCAAGGTAGTAAATTGCTTTTGATAGTTTTTCTTTTTTGGAAGTACAGGAAACTATAAAAATCATCACTAAAGTTACAAATACTATTTTGTTAATTATTTTCATCCTAAATTTTATCCTTTGTCCTTAACCTTTAACCTTTCTACTTTAACCTTTCTACTTTAACCTTACTACTTTAACCTTTTACATCACCATTCCACCACACACACTAATTACTTGTCCGCTTATGTATGTGGACATATCAGATGCTAAAAAAACGGCGGTATTGGCCACATCATCGGTGGTTCCCCCGCGTTTAAGCGGTATTTGCTCCATCCAGGTTTTCATCACTTCTTCGCCTAATTGGTGGGTCATTTCGGTTTGAATAAAACCCGGGGTAATAACATTGCAACGAATATTGCGTGAACCCAATTCCTTTGCTATTGATTTACTAAACCCAATGATCCCTGCCTTGGAAGCGGAGTAATTGGATTGACCGGCATTGCCAGTTACCCCAACTACCGATGACATATTAATAATGGAGCCTCGTTTTAATTTTAAAAAATTGCGGACCGAGGCTTTGGTTAAGTTGAAAACGGATTTGAGGTTTACGTTAATTACATCATCCCATTGTTCTTCGGTCATGCGCATTAATAAATTGTCGCGGGTGATTCCCGCATTATTTATCAAAATATCAAAATCACCAAAATCTTTTCCTATGGTTTCTATCAAATCATTAGCCTCCTGAAATACAGCGGCATTGGATTGATAGCCTTTTATCTTTATTCCAAAGTTGGTTGAAAGCTCATTTTCGAGAGCACGGGCACTATCTACCGAACTGGCAAATGTGAAAGCTATATTAGCCCCATGGGCTGCAAATTTTTCAGCTATGCCTCTTCCAATCCCTCTGGATGCGCCTGTTATAAGGGCTGTTTTTCCTTCTAGAAGTTTTATCATTTAAATTAAGTTTTTAAAATTTTAGTTCGAAATCTTATGAAATATTCTTGACACCCCTTGTTATTTGGAGCTTGGTGCAAAAATAGTTTCTTAATCAAATAAATGTATCAATAAAAAACCCGGTTGTAAAACCGGGCTTTATCATATCATTTTATAAAAACATTTTTACTCATCAGCCCAGCGAACCACATCAAATGTTCCACCAGCAATTGTAGCAGTGGTAATGCCACTGGCCAAATTACCTGAAAATGTTCCTTTAATATGGCCACCTACCGGGTCATATTTGGTTATAGTTACAATCATATCATTGCTACTAATCTGGTCGTCGAATGTATATTTTGTTTCAATGGAACCTCTGGTAATTGATATTTCAAAATCCGTTATTGGGTTCATGCTGTGTTTAAATGTTCCAAGAATTTTTCCAGGGAATTTCAAAATAATAGAAGCTTTTTCGTTTTTGGTGGTATTATCTGATGAGAATCCTTCAATAAAAATGGTAGTGCTGGCATTACTAACTTTATAGGAACCATTCATATTGGTACTATCCCAAACTAAATTAAACTTATCTACACCATTAAATTTAAAATAATTTATAGGGGTTACTACTTTTTTTGTTGTATCTACAATAATAGGGTCAGGTTCATCTCCAGGACCGCAATTTTGAAAAGGAATGGTGGCAGCTGCAATTACTAAAACCAATACTATTTTTTTAGTTGTAGCAAACCATTTTGAATTTAGAAGGATGTGAATTTTTGATTTCATTTTTTGATTTAAATATAGAATACAATTTTATGGTAATTCGGGCAATTCAGCAACATTCTTTTTGCATCCTTAAGCAATTTTTTCCTCCTCAAAATTTCCATACCTCAAAAACAGGGAAGTTAAACCAACTGAAATGCAACCGATGAGCAAAAACATTACTAAAAAATTAGAATACATGAGGGATGAATAAGTATTAAGGATAAGAGTTAATGGAGAAACAAGGATGGAAAGAATAAAATAGAGTAAAAACAAAATGAGGATGCCGAATATTATTATTTTAAAAGCTCGTCCCAATGAAATAGTTTGAAAGGAATATTTTAAAGAATCTAAAAAAGGCATTTCTCCCATAATAATCCCTGGAATAACAAGAAAGGAACGTACAAATAGAAGCCCAATAAAAATGGATGCAATTAAACCTATAACAGGATTAGATGCAATACTTAGAGTAATGAAACTAAAAGTGAACAAAACATATCCCGTACTAAGTACCAAATAAACTAGAATTTTTAGAAAGTTTTTATCAGGTGTAAGTAAGGATAAAACTTTATAATCTAACCCCAGTGATTTACTTTTTAAAAACTGCTGGGTGGAATTAAATATATAGGCAAACACAAATAATAATACTATGAAACCCCCGAATATTGAAGAGGCAATGGTGGGATATTTAGAAATAAAATTTTTCATGGCCTCAGCCTGAATTGCAGTTTTGGAGGATTGCACGAATTCAATCAGTTTTATAAATTCTTTGATACCTTCTGTTCCTAATGTATTTACCAAACTTAGTTTAATAATAAAAAAAACGGGTACTGACAGTATCAATGAAATAGGAAATATAAATAAAAAGTTTTTGGCCAGGAGCTTATAAAAAGCTGCAACTGGTTGAATTTTAAAAGGTGTATTAATCATGATTTTTGTGTCGTATTATTTCGTCCTCATCCAATACTTCTTCTGAGGTAGCTCCAAGCTTAAAATGAAAAACTTGCCTGAACAATGACAGTGAATAGCTAACGAATAAATTTATCAAAATGCAAATGCCAATAAAGTAAAATATATGTTTTGCGCTAAAACGAGGGTTGAGTTTAAATGCCCAAA
>JBJXDS010000094.1:0-4511 GCA_046154525.1 Bacteroidia bacterium | reverse complement strand
TATTTCATTTTGGAAAACTATATGCGTTGAACCCCGTTCAAGAATTGTTTTCATTCCTTTATTTTTTGCAACTATTATTGAATGTAAACTCATCCCGCTCCAACCTATAAAAATTTTGCTTTTACTTGTTTTCAATTGTTTAGCTACCCACAAATCAAATAAGTTATTCCATATATGAACTTTGTCGGGCCATAATTTTATGGGGAAGGCTAATGAAATATTTGTCCTGATTTTATTAACAGGTATTTCTTCCTTATCAATACGTTTTACAAAACGGTTGAAAAAAGTATTTTTTTGATAAGCATAAGTCGTAAGAAGACTATCTAATTTATTATTTCTTTCTAATTGTTCGGCCAAAGCAAAGGCGTGAAGTTTTCCGCTACAGGATATGGTTACCATTCTATCATTGATTTAAAAGTATTAAATACAGTTAAAGCCCTATCTTCGTATCGGTAACCAGAGTTAAGTGAACGTCCTCTTGCATTGTTTCTTAAGATATTTGCATCATCAACAATGAGTGACAAAGTATTTTTAATTTTATCCAGTAATATTTCATAATCATTGTAGAAAATAATTTCGCTTTCCTCTTTGAAAAACCATGTTTGTTCAATGCTATAGGGAGCTAACTGAATTCCTCCTACTGCAGGTATTTCAAATGTTCTCATATTATGAGAACCAATATTATGTTTCCTGAAAATATTCAATTGTATTCTATATTGCCTTAACTTATTCCAATAGTCAGTTCCATAAATGGCCTCATTAATTTTGAGGTTTTTATGATTTTTAAGTGTTGTTTTATCCCATCCATGACCATAAACATCAACCATGTATCCACTTTCTGCAATATGTTTTAAAGTCCTTATTCTAATTTTGTCAGGGTTACCAATAAAACATGTTTTATTTATTTCCTGATTAGCCAAGGCCGAATCAAAATCATCATTTGATAGTTCGAATGCAAATGGAAGGAAAACCGTTGATATTCCATACTGTTCTTCAATTTTTTGTTGTAAACCTGTTTGGTAGCAAAAATGCAGATGATATAAGGCAACACTATTTGTAACATTATCATTCCCACTTCCGGGACCTGAAATGATAAAGGGGTGGTCGGGGTTATAGTTGGCGAGTTTAAAATATTTTCCAAGGTGGACTAAAGTTTCCGGGAATATCTCCATTCCTTTAAATATCCATATTACATCCGGCTTGTAATTATAGGCTATTTTAACTAATTCCTTGTTTACAGGTTTGTAATTGGTATTAATTTTAGTTTTATAAAGAATTTTGTTAATAATAGTTTTCGAATGGTAACTAAATATAATATCAGGTGCAGTGTAAAGATAAATATCTGCTCCCAATGCTTTAAGATACTTAATATAGTGTCTCTCTATTGCCGAATTTGTATTGCTGCCTACAAGAAGAATTTTCATTAATTATTATCCAATTTTGCTTTATTAAACGATTCTATCATTATTGACTTTTGCTGGTTTACACTTAGCCTTTCTTTTGCATAATCGGCAATCGAATTTGAACTGTGGATAGCATATTCAGAGGTGCTTTCAGTTAGAATATTAAGTAATATCGTCTTTAAAGCCTTTATATCTCCTTCAGGAAAAAGGATTCCAAATTTATCAATTAATTGGGGCAATGCCCCGCTATCAGATGCAACCACTAATTTACCGCAAGCCATGGCTTCGGCGGCTACCCGTCCATATTGCTCTTTCCAGTGCGGTGCAGAAACAGAGGGTATTACCACAATGTCTGCTGTATTCATATATCCGCCTATTTCATAATGGCTTGGGCTTATAAAAACTACCCTCTTCATAATGCCCCCATCCTTTAATAATTGATGAATTTCTTTCGTGTATCCCGAAGCATATTCATCAAAGCCATCCATCATCAATATCCATTCCTGTTCCTTCAAACCTTCCAGGGCTTTAATGAGTATATGAATACCTTTCTCTTTGGTAAGCCTTCCAAAATATGCAATGACAGGTTTTGTTAACTTGAGTTTGGTTCGCAAAGTTTCCCGGGTTTGGTTATCCGGGTAGAAATAGGATGGATCAAAACCCAAAGGTGTTTTTTCTACCTGCTTGTATCCTTCAGTCCTAAAAATTTGTTTACCTTCATTATTTATCGTAAAAATACCATCCACCACTTTCTTTGTTTTGAATAATAAGATCCGTTTTGCAATTGTTGCGGGTAAATTTTTCCAACCTCTTCTTTTAATGGAAGAAAAAATATCTAAAGGTAAATTTTCATTGGATATACAGAACAGTTTGGCATTGTTTTTCTTACACCATTTCCCGACATTTAAAGCCATTTGGCTTACAGGGTCATTGTCGAGCAATACAATTCCGGGTTTTTTTTCGAAAAGTAATGTTTCTAATCCTTTAAAATAGTATGTTCTTGGATTGTCTCCAATCAAGTTGAGGTAATGAATCAATGGGTCTCCTTTACTTTGGGGTTCAGCCTCTTTTTTCCCGGAAGGAAAATTAAGGGTAACAGGTGCTACCAATTCAACATTCCATCCATCCTGCGCAAACAAGTGATATACCTTACGGTTGATAGCCATAAAGCAGGCATGGGATACTACCATTAAATCAATCAAGTTTAGAAAAATGTTGATGGCAGAATGTCAAAAGCTCCCTTAATTCGGTCGTAACATCGTTGTTTATTACACATCCCTCCTGCAATAAACGATCTATTGAGAAAGTAAGTAAGGGTTCATCTGTTGCCGCAATTCCTTTAGGTAGGTTTATAGGAAGTTCTTTTGAAAATAAATTCGAATATTCTGACACAATTGCGTTGGCCATATCTATTACCCGCATGGACTTGCCTGCTCCCAGATTATAAATCATTTTTTTAAAATCTTTAGGGCTGTTCAGAATTGTTTCAATTACTTCCTCTACGTCTGAAAGGCAAACAAAATCCCTATATTGGCAACCATTTGATAACAAAGTTAAACTCCCTTTTTCAATAGCTTGCCGGCATAAATCATTGGCAAGCAAGGTCCATCGGTTTACATCAGGCAATACTGGAGTCCCAAAAGAATTGGAAAGACGGATAACAATCCCATTAATTTTTTTCTGAAGCGTTGCTGCAATTACATAATCCTCTGCCGCTTTATGGGTGATTGCATAGGGATGTATGGGAACGGGCAGGGTGTTTTCTGTTATTTCTCCTACGAGTGGACTGCCATATACATGAGCGGTGGAAAAGTAAATGAAGTTTTTAACCCCAGAGGTTACAGCATTTTCAAGGATAATTCTAGTTTGGTCAATATTTACACGAATGGCTTCGGATGGATATTTCAGGCAGTCGTGTTCATTTAGGGCTGCCAAATGAATGATAGTTTCAATTTCCTTTGGAAATGTTGAGGGTTGAAACAGCTCTGAATGAAGTACGAAACCCAGATTTCCGTGAATTTTGACTGTTTCAAAAGGGACAGGTTTTCTGGATGAAACAATTACATCATGCTCGAGCGCTAATCTTTTGGTTATCCTTCCACCTACAAAACCAAGACCCCCTGTGATTAAAATCGTCTTTCTTTTCAATTAAATTCTTTTTTAACCGCAAAGAACGCAAGGTGGATTCTTTGCATCAGCGAGTTTGTTTTTTTAACAGCAAGGTTCGCAAAGATGTAAACTAGCGTTCTTTGCGTTATTTCTTTGTGTCTTTGCGTTTAAATTTTTTTAACCGCAAGGTTCGCAAATATGTAAACTAGCGTTCTTTGCGTTATTTCTTTGTGTCTTTGCGTTTAAATTTTTTTAACCGCAAGGTTCGAAAAGGGAGTTTCTATAAATTATTTACCACCCTTTTAATGCCATTTTTTATAAGTGGAACGTTGAAATTAATCAACAAACCAAGCTTACAACCCGATAGTTTAAGGTATGTAAGAACCTGTGCCAGATGGATATCATTTAATCCTTCAACCGCCTTTATTTCTAAAATAACTTTATTTTCAATTATCAGATCTACCCTATAACCGATTTCTAACTTCACCTCTTCATAGATCAAAGGCAATGCTTTTTGTTTCTGAACTACAAAATCCAATTTGCTAAATTCGTAAAACATACATTCTTCATAAGCACTTTCCAGTAAACCAGGACCCAGCGTTTTATGTACCTTCAACGCACATTCAACCACAATTTTGGATATTTCATTTTCTGTCATGAGTAAAATCAGAGTACGGTATTAGCTCATTCACTAAAGGTAAATTCTCTGCCTCATCCGGATCATGCGGAATACTGGCAATATTCAGCAACATATTCAATTCTTTACCCATCCCCTTAAAAGCCATCCAAATGCCCGGTGGAACCGTTAAACGTTGATAGTTATCCTTAGATAGTTCTATTTCTTGCATCTGCTGATATGTATTGCTTTCCATTCGGTTATCAAACAAAACAAATTTAATTGCACCTGCGGGTACCACTATATTTAAAATCATTTGCCTGTGTTTTTTCCAGCCTTTTGCTACATTAAAGTTAACTGTGGAAAAATAGGCTTCACCAAAG
>JBJXDS010000093.1:0-5417 GCA_046154525.1 Bacteroidia bacterium | reverse complement strand
ACTTATTATTTTCTGATGTAAGCCTTTACAACACATCTTCTGTTTAAAGCTCTTCCTTCTTCCGTTTTGTTGGAACTTATGGGTTGAGATTCTCCAAATCCCTGAGCGGTAAGCCTTGAAGCATCCACCTTTTTATCGGTAAGGTATTTCATCACTGCTTCAGCTCTTTGTTGAGATAAAGATAAATTATCTTCTGGTTCACCCACATTATCGGTATGGCCTTCCACTAAAGCATTAACAGTTGGATAGCCAAGCATTAACATAACGACTGAATCTAAGGCTGCATATGACTCTGGTAAAATCGTAGACTTTCCCGTTTCAAACTGTATTTGTTTTGAAAATAAATTCAATTTGGTTTTTAATTCTTCAGGAACATCATCATCAGTGCCTTTAGTAACATAAGTACCAGCTACAGGTCCAAAGTTAAAAGCAAAACCAATGCGGTGTGTTAAATACGCATCCATCAATTTGTTTCTTGTATGCACCCATGGATCGTATGGCAAACCATCCAAATTATCATCGTATGTATAGTTATATAATATTTGAGCCATTACATCCAAATTATTAGTAAGAGAATACTTAACCCCTCCTCCTGCGGCCCATTGAACAGCAAAGCGACTGAAACTTCTCTCAGGCTTTGCCGGAGAAGGTGCATTTCGGATACTAGTAACATAGTTAACTACACCCCATCCTGCTTGAAGGTAAGGTTTGAATTTTGATTGTTCACTTAAAATCTTGTTGTTGGCAAGCTTATACCTAACTCCTGGCATTAAACTCCAAATGTTAGCCCTAAACCCTTCCCTTTCAGGAGAAGCATCCATATGACCGATATCACCAACATCTAAGCTAAATATACCATCAAATGAAGGAGTGAGGTAATAACCAAAAGCCCCGCCTACACCCTGATAATCAGGTTTGGATGCAAAAAAATAGCGAGTTCCACGATCTCCGCCATATTCATTAATCCCACCATATGCCTCAATTCCAAATTTATGGGCGTAATTTTGTGCCATTGTTTGATTTGAGAATACTATCACTAACATCGTGATAAGGGTTACAATTATCTTTTTATTCATAGCTCTTTTTTTGTCTATTTTGAATAGCAATAATAGTTCTAATTTTAATAAAAAGAAATTTTTAGAATTTTTTTTTCTCAAATAAAGTTAACGTTATAGTGATTTGATTATGAATGTAATATGACAATAGTGATTGGAAGTATAACTTATGATTTAAAAGATTTTTTGTTTAAAAACATAGTTTTGACGCAGGATTTGGACTCAAGTAGGCTTTCAACGACATTTTTAACCAAGTGGATTTCAGGTGGAAAGGAATTTGAAATGTTTACATCAGGAACCACCGGAGAAGCTAAAAAGGTAAGTTTAAAAAGAAAGTGGCTAGAAACTAGTGCCCTCCAAACTATTGAATTATTAGGCCTTTGGCAAGAAAACGTTTTATGTTGCTTGCCTATTAATAAAATTGGTGGATTAATGATGATTGTTCGATCTCTGGCCGGTGGTTTTAATTTAGTAATTCAAGAACCAAAATCTAATCCAATGATAGATATAGAGTCCAATCACTCATTTACATTTGTTTCATTGGTGCCTTCTCAATTATTATCAATTCTTAATTCGGAGGATAGCACACGAAAATTAAACAGGTTTAAAAATGTTTTATTAGGGGGGGCGGATTTGCCGACAGAACTTATTTTAAAAATAGATAAGCTAAAACCAAATATTTATCACACCTATGGAATGACAGAAACATGCAGCCAAATTGCTTTAAAAAAACTTAACAATGGTAGTTGGCCGCATTTTAAACCCAATCCCTTTGTTGAAATGAAAACCAATGGTGAAGGTTGGCTTTCTATCAGGGCTTTTCAAACAGGGAACGAATGGATTGACACCAAAGATATTGCTAATATACATAAGGATGGCAGCTTTGATTTTATTGGAAGGGCCGATTTTATGATTAATACTGGGGGATATAAGGTTCTTCCTGAGCAATTGGAACAAAAAATTAAATCCTTTTTTAAAAATATAGACCAGGATTTGGATCTTGCAATTACCTCTATACCTAATGAAAAATGGGGCAATAAAATAATTTTGGTTTTAACCCTTCTTTCTGACATTTCAGAAAATGAAATTTTGGAGCAGTTAAAACCTAACCTTGAAAAATATGAATTTCCAAAACATATTTTAAAACTGGAAACAATCCCTAGGAATGAGGGTGGCAAAATAGATAGGATTAAATTAAATCAATTGGTGCTTTCTGTTACTTGAAATATTTTCAACTGTCCAGGCCATTTTATTTATAAAATTGGATTGTCTTACCTGGCAATTTTCAAGGGTGCACAATTTGCACGAAAATTCGAGGCAACCGTCGGTATGAACAAAAAGCTCTAAACTATGTCCAAAGTGGGTTTTTACCAAGTTTTCTAAAGTGTCTATTTCCTTGTGAGCTTCATTTACATTAAAATACCACGGCACTGTGAGGTGGCAATCTAGATGCAAAATACTTCCATATTTTATTATCCTTAAATTATGGAGGTCTATCCATGTATCAGCTCTTTCCATATTAAGCAGCGCCACTAATTTTCCCAACAACACCTTATCAGCTTCATCCATAATTCCGGCCACTGATTGACGAATAATTCTGTACCCGGTAAATATTATAAAAAATGCAAATAACAAAGCCACAAGACTATCTATCCATAAATAATCCGAAATAAAAACTAGAAACAGTCCGGCAATTATTCCAAGAGTTGAATAGGTGTCGGACATAAGATGTTTGCCGCTGGCTATCAAGGCTAAGGAATTGTTTTTTTTGCCAGTTTTAACAGCAAATAACCCAACTCCATAATTTACCATGGCTGAAATGGTAATTAATAGTATACCTATGTCAAGCTTTACTATTTCATGGGGGTTATTAAGATTATAAAGCGACTCATAAATTATTATTAATCCGGCCACCAAAATTAAAGTACCTTCTATAGCAGCCGTTACAAATTCTATTTTTCCATGCCCATAGGGATGGTTGCTATCTTTTGGGCGGGATGATAAGTATAATCCGTAAAGACCAATAAAGCCAGTTATAACATTCACCGAACTTTCAAGGGCATCTGTTAATATAGCTACTGAATTGGTGAGGTTCCAGGCTGCTATTTTTAAAATAAACAATAACACGGCTACAGCCGTTACCAATTGTTGAACCTTAATATTTTGTTTGGATGACTCCATTTATCCACGCAATGGATTAAATTATAAAGTTGCTAAATAAGTTTTCATGGGTTCCCAGTAATAATCTTTCCATCCCTGGCTTAAATCGTCAATCTTATGCTCAGGAATATCGGTTTGAGTAAAATCAAGCTGGCAACCATTGGCTATTTTACTAAAAATAAAAGTACAAACCGAATAATGATTGTTTGGCCAGCCATCTTCCTTAAAATTCCATTTCTGTATTATTTTTTTCCCACTTACCAGTTCAATATTATAGCCGGTACAATAGCCATCAAAAACCGAAAAAGCCCCTTCCACCTTATCGCTAACTATTACCTTACCACCTGTAAATTCGGAATACAATTTTTTATTCATCAATAAATCATACACCTGCTTTGGCGAAGCACTAAATTGAACTGTTTGGTTAATTGAACCAGTTGTCATCTAAAATATTTTAATCCTTTACAATTTTTATAAAAAAACTATCACCACTATATGTATATGTGTTTAAAATATATATCCCTTTTGCTCTCGATGTCAAATCTAATTCCAGTTCTTTTCCTTTTGAAATTATTTGTCCTGTAGCATCCATCAAAGTATAGCTTACCACTTCTTTCAACAGGTATAGTATATCATGCGTTGGGTTAGGAAAAGCCAGATTGTTTGCTTTTTCAATTTTGTTAATATTACCAGGATGAAATGGATTTACGGTTAAAGTTAATGATGCGGTTTTACATTTATTTATAGATTTTAAAGTGGCCGAATAAGCTTTCCCCATGGGGTAAATATGAACAGGGTTAAGCAAAGCACTGCTGTCCCCATCCCCAAAATACCATTTATATAAGGTGGCAAACTGACTGGTATTGGTAAATGTCACAGTTCTTCCGTTTTCAACCTTGGTAAACGAACAGGTTGGATTATTTAAAACAATGGATTTTCCAACCAAAGAATCACTGCTTCCGCAAGAGTTGGTAGCTTTTACCCAAAACGTGTAAGGCCCACCTGCAGCTGTCCATAAAAGGGTTCGTGTGTTTTTGGTACTGCTAGTACCCGTAGCTTGGGCAGGCAATTGCCATATTAAGCTACTTGTCCCGCTAAAGGTATCCACCTTCCAGATATCTATCCCCAGGCAAGCCGAATCGTCATAAACCAAATTTTTTGGGGTGGCAGGCTTACCAGGCATCACGGTTATATAATTGCTTTTTACAGTAGAATCGGTTCCAAAATCGTTGGTGGCAAAAAGTTTTACCGTGCGGGAGCCTTCGGTGTTGTAGGTAACTGTATGAGGGCCTTTGGTATTGGCGGTGGCTGGTGTGGCTCCCGTTCCAAAATTCCATACATACGATTTTACAATACCTATGGTGGTATCGGTAAAAACAGAAGTGTTGGCAGGGCAAATAGATGTTTTATCGGCTTTAAAACCTGACAAAGGTTTGGTATAACCACATGCCGATTGGGCCAGAGCTTTCATGGCACCCCCATTATTGCATACGTTGGTTTTAACACTTATATCCATCACATATTTACCCCCGCTTAAATCGGCGGTGCTCAAGGTTGATTTTTTTTTGCCGTTGCTTATCGAATAATTCATCAGTTCATTGGTAGAAATAACATGCCCCAACTGATGCCCATGCCCCAATTCGTGCGAAAGAACCGATTGAAAATCGTATTGCGAACCTCCAATGGTTCCTGTTAGGTAATACCAATTAATGGTGCTGTCGGCTTCAATATCCAATTCGTTAACATACCATTCCATGTTGGTACCGCTTATAAAACAGCCGTTCCAATAACTATAACAAACCGCCAATTTACTATCCGTAAACTTGGTTAGTTTTACAATATTTACCTGGTCGCCGTTAATCACCTTAATATTGGTATCTCTTCCTACATCCCAATTTACCAAGGTGCCGCATCGCCAGGTTTCCATCGATCTTAAAAAAGAATTCACACGATCCGAATTGGCTTTAAACCGCGGGTTTAACTGAAAGGTGTACCCACCTTTGTTATTATCATTTTTAAGGTCGGTGGTATAATATGCCGAATCTTGGGCACTTGATTTATACCCAATATTTAAATGGGCAAATTTTATGGTAAAACTATTAATTGTAGTAAACGAACCGCTATCGTTAGTGGCCACTTTTATACTTCCGGTACCGGCACGGGTTGGTATTCTTACTTTTATCTGAGAATCGTTCCATACGC
>JBJXDS010000092.1:0-2984 GCA_046154525.1 Bacteroidia bacterium | reverse complement strand
ACATTTTTAAAGTTAAGGTTGAGTTTTTTTGGCTTCTTCCCAAATCACATCCATTTCTTCCAGGCTCATATCGTTCATTTTTTTGCCTTGATTTTTGGCATATTCTTCAATGGCTTCAAACCGTTTTTTAAATTTTATATTGGTGCGTTCCAAGGCATCATCCGGGTTTATCTTAAGCCATCGGGCATAGTTTACCAATGAAAACAACAGGTCGCCAAACTCGGCTTCTTTGTCTTTTCCTTCGGCTTCTTTAAATTCCTGCATTTCCTCTTGTACCTTATCCCACACCT
Organism: Bacteroidia bacterium; assembly: GCA_046154525.1. Taxonomy (GTDB): domain Bacteria; phylum Bacteroidota; class Bacteroidia; order NS11-12g; family UBA9320; genus JABWCE01. The sequence goes on along the minus strand of JBJXDS010000092.1, from coordinate 2,694 downwards.
GATTTATTTCAGGCCAATCAAAGCCCACCTGAGCGGCTTTATCCTGCATGCGGCTTGCTTTTACAAGCGATGGTAGAGAGTTAGGAACCCCTCCTAAAACGGACTTATTACCCTCTTTTAATTTCAATTGCTCCCAATTCTGTTTTACATCCTCTTCGTTTTCCACTATTACGTTGCCATAAATATGTGGGTGTCGCGAAATCAGCTTTTCACAAATGCTGTTCATCACATCTGTAATATCAAAATCCATGGTTTCGCTGCCAATTTTTGCATAAAAAACCATATGAAGCATTAAGTCGCCCAATTCTTTTTTAATTTCTGGCAAATCATTTTTTAAAATAGCATCACTCAGTTCATAGGTTTCTTCTATGGTAAGGTGCCTAAGACTTTCAAAAGTTTGCTTTTTATCCCAGGGGCATTTTTCCCGAAGGTCGTCCATAATATTTAAGAGGCGCTCAAAAGCTAAAAGGCGTGGGTCGGTAATATTCACTTTGCGAATTTAGGGATTTGTTGTCTTAACTAAGATTCATAGTGTTTGATGATTTTTATATTTTTTTGATAATCATCAGCATCCGTTAATCAAAAAAATCATAGTTGAGACAATTTGTATAAGTTTGCAAAACAATGGCCGAAAAAGAAAATGAGTGGTTTAAAAATTGGTTTAACACGCCTTATTATCATCTTCTTTATAAAAAACGTGATGAGACAGAGGCTGCCAATTTTCTTGATTTGCTTATTGAATATCTTTCCCCAAAAGAAAATTCAAAATTTTTAGATTTGGCTTGCGGCAAAGGCCGCCATAGCATTTATCTCAATAATAAAGGTTATAACGTGGTAGGTACCGATTTAAGTCCAAATAGTATTGAATGTGCTAAAAAATATAGTTCAAAAACCATTCAATTTATAGAACATGATATGCGTGAACCTTTAACCAATTATGAGTTTGATTTTATTGTAAATTTATTTACCTCTTTCGGTTATTTTAAGAACCAGGAGGATGACAAATCTGTTATAAAAAATGTAAAGAGGTGCCTAAAACCAGAAGGAACATTTATTCTCGATTATTTTAACCCGGCCAAACCAAATCCTCATTTTGATATCCCGTTTACCAAAATCATTGATTCGGTAAAGTTTGAAATTATGAAACATGCGATAGATGGAAGAATTATTAAGCAAATAAAAGTTACTGATGCTGATAAAGAATTTTTATTTACTGAGCAGGTTAGGATTTATTCTTTAGATCAATTCAAACAAATATTGAACGAGGGAGGTTTAACCTTAGTGCAAACATTTGGAAACTATAATTTAGAACCGTATGAACCCCTTACTTCCGAGCGTTTAATTTTGATAGCTAAAAATTAAAATGCTAGAGTTCTTATATTCCTTAGATTTAAAGGTACTTTATTTCATCAATCACATCCTGAGCAATCCTGTGTTTGATGTCGTGATGCCTATATTTCGAGGCAAGCTTACCTGGATACCTGTTTATATTATAATTGTTTATTTTATAATAATTAAATACGGACTTAAAAGTATTTGGGTCATAGGGTTTGCGTTACTCACTGTTTTAATAACGGATCAAATAAGTGCCGGAATAATTAAACCCTATTTTGAAAGACTTCGCCCTTGCAATAATCCTGATTTAGTAAGTTGGCTTTATTTACCCAACGGGAAAGGAAGTGGCTGGAGTTTTGTTTCTTCTCATGCCACCAATCATTTTGCTGTGGCTGTTTATTTTATTATGAGTTTTATAAATTATCGAAACCAATATAAAATTATAGTTCCTTTTTTAGGTTGGGCATTATTAATAGGGTTTGCTCAAATATATATTGGATTTCATTATCCTTCGGATATAATTGTTGGAGGAATATTAGGATCCATCATTGGTTTTGGGATGGGTAAATTTAATTGTTTGGTTTTGTGTTTCAGATCTGGTAAAAAATTATAAAAAAAATCCCGACTTTATTAAAAAAAGCCGGGATTTTTCAAACATCTTTTAGTTTTGCTTACTTCACAGCGTCTGACAAGTCAGAACCTGCTTTAAATTTAACCACTTTTTTAGCGGCAATTTTAATTTCTTTACCTGTTTGAGGATTACGGCCAGTTCTAGCAGCTCTGTTAGAAACTGAGAAAGTACCAAATCCTACAAGGATTAATTTGTCACCTTTTTTAAGAGCGGCAGAAGTTGAATCTGTAAAAGAATTCAAAGCGCTTTGAGCCTGGGCTTTTGTAATTCCGGCTGCGGAAGCCATTGCTGAAATTAAGTCTGATTTGTTCATGTTTATAAATTTTTATTAGTTATGAAAATTTTCAGTGACAATATTCGGACATTGATTAAGATATTGATGTGCTCATTTTGCAAATGTTGATAAATGCAGCCTCTTTGTGAATAAATCAAGGCCAAGACCCCTGTAAATACTGAGTTTAACCTTGCTTTTCTCATAAAATTTTTTTCTTAGCCGTATCATATCGGTTAATTTTTGTATTAATTCCTCCTTTTTTGAGGAATTAAACAAGGGGCGATCGGGGTTATCTTCAATAATATTGAAATATAAATCTTCAATCTCGGCATCTAACCAAACCGTAATCCCAAATTCATTCATCAAAACCATAGAATTATTAAAGCATGCGGTGCCTCCTCCTGTAGCTACAATAGTGTCGAGCAGCAAATGTCCGGTGGAGGACACTGGGAGA
>JBJXDS010000091.1:0-15769 GCA_046154525.1 Bacteroidia bacterium | reverse complement strand
GGCAAGTATGATATAAAACTGGTGGTGGGCAATAAAGGGTGCAGTGATACGGCAGTTTTAAGTGATATTTTAAAAATAGAACCACCTTACATTTCTTTCGATTTTATAGGAACTAAGTGCACTGGTTACCCCTATTATTTTATTAATACCTCTATTGAGGCTGATACATTCTGCTGGAAACTTAATAACCAAAAGAAAGTTTGTAATAAAGACACCTTGATTATTAAAGATTCAACTGATGGCTGGCCAATAGCCTTGTGGGGAAAAAATTTTACATCAGGTTGCGAAGATGAAGCCATCAACCTGGAAGTTCCTGAATACAGGTATATAGGATTTGGTGCCACGGTGGGAAATTGCACTCCAACAAATTTAATAGTGCAAAATTTTTCGCAGAACTTTACCTCCTATAAATGGAATTGGGGTGATGGGAGAAAAGAGGATAACAGTAGTAAAGGTATAGTGAGATTATATGAAAAGCCTGGAACCTATGAGGTAAAGCTTTATGCAAGTGATAAGGAAGGGTGTATAGACTCGACAAAATATAAATTTTCAATAACTGGTCCACACCCCGATTTTGAAGTGTTTCCCAAAGAAGGATGTGGTCCTCATACTGTAACTTTAGTTAATAAAACCCCTTCCAATAATATTAAAGATCAATATTGGCATATATCTGGTGTGCCTCCCATAGCAGCTATAAAAGACACAACATTTTATATATTTAAAAAACCAGGTCCTCTTGATGGTGGGGCTTATGCTATTAATCTTAAAGCAACCGATAATAATGGGTGTATTAATGTTAAATCGGATACGGTTAAGGTGGGTGGGATTGCCTTTGATTTTGAAATATTAGAGGCAGTAACCAAGTGCAGATATCCAAAAATTACAATACAGCCTATTTTTAAACAGCAACTTGATAAGAAAAATCTGAACTATTTTTGGGATGTTGGGGATGGTCGAAAATTTACAGGATCTATAGTCGATTATTTTTATGATGGCCCTTCTTTATACACTGTTTCATTAAAGGTGGTGGATGAAAACGGATGTATATCCCAACTTGATACAGTTGTAAAAATTAATGAAAAAGACCTAAAAGCTAATTTTAAGGCAGATAAGCTAGATGCAAATTGCCCTCCGCTTATGGTAAATTTCAACTCACTTTCAACGCCAAATAATATTTCCAAATACGAGTGGGATTTTGGGGATGGTTCATATTCAAAAATTGCTAATCCTACCCATATTTATTTAAAATCGGGCAAGTTCACTGTTAAATTAAAGGTTTGGGTAGGGGGTTGCTCGGATGAAATAGTTTACAAAGACCTTGTCCTAATAAATGGTCCTAAAGGGTCGTTTGATTTTGATAAAAAAGAAGGATGCACTCCATTAGAGGTAAATTTTACCTCTACATTGTATAACACAAAAAAAATGGAATGGGATATGGGAGATGGGGTAATTTTGGAAGATTCTACCATGCCTACCTATGTTTATACCAGGGTGGGCAAATACACACCGTTAATGATTTTGGCCGACAGTTTTGGTTGTAAGTATACTTTGCCACCGGTAGGGACCATTGAGGTGTTCCCCTTGCCAGTTCCTGATTTTACAAATAAAAATGCTTGCCCCAATACACCTGTATCTTTTAGCAATCTTTCAAAACCAATAAAAGGAACTATTAAAAAGTCCTTATGGGATTTTGGAGATGGTGACACCGTTTCCTTATTTGAACCTTCTCATATTTTTAAAACATATGGAACCTTTAATGTGAAACTAAACGTATGGAATAGCGATGGTTGCGAAGCTGAAATAGTAAAACAAGTGGTTATTAAAAATATTGAGGCTGGATTTAAACCCAAAAAGGATTTTTATTGTACAGGGCAAATACCAAGTTTCATTAATACATCCAAATCGGATACTACTTTCAGGTTATACCATTGGTTTTTAAATGGGGAATTAATTTCAAAAAATATAAACCCTGTATTGCCCAAGCTTGCATCCGGGTTGTATAAGGTTACATTAATGGTAGAAGATAATAATGGCTGTACCGATACATTTAATAAAATGAATGGCCTTTTGATAGGGGATACGTTTGCACCCAAGCCGCCATTTATTTACAGGGTCTCGGTTGAAAATGACAACAGTGTTGCCTTAGATTTTTCAGGCTACCGCAGTTTTGATTTTAAGCACTATACCATTTATAAATCTAACAATTCTAAAATAGCTACGGTTAATAATTTGAATGATACATCTAAAATAATTGGCTCGCTCAATACACTTCATAATGTTTATTGCTACAAAGTAACAGCCACCAATATTTGTGGTCTTGAGTCGGATATTAAGTTGGCATTGGAACATTGCACTGTAGAAACAAAGGCTACTGGGGAATTGAAACAAGTGAACGTAAAATGGAATGCCTATAAAGGATGGCCTGTAAAAATGTACGAAATTTTTAGGGAAGACATAGCTGCCAAAGGAAAATACGATTATTTGGCCACGGTTTCAGGAAACCAGTTGAATTATACCGATACCAGCGTGTATTGCAAAATGCAACATTTTTATAAAATTAAAGCATTTGAAAATGGCGGATTTAATAAAATGTCGTGGAGCGATACAACGGCAGCAAGACCAAAATTTGAAAATTCGGTTCCGCCAAACAATACTATAAGGGCAACCGTTGATTTTGATAAGGAAATTACAATTGAATGGGCCGGCAGTGGTTATCCTAAAATACCCATTGTGAAATATATACTAGAAAAATCGGAAGATGGTGTGCACTATAAATGGTACCAAAGTTTTAGGCCGGATGAGTTTGCATATACAGATAAAAAAGTTTTGGTAGACGACAAGTCTTATTTTTATAGAACGTATGCTGTGGATACCTGTGAACTTAGGAGCCCGGTTACCAATTTTGCAAAAACAATTTTACTAAAAGCCGATACAAATGTGCAGGAACGACCATTTGTAACGTGGAGTAGCTATCAGGGATGGACAGAAGGGGTAATTGAATATGAAGTGCAATGCAAGCAATGGGATGGCACATTTGTAACAATTGGGTTTACATCAGGCCATGATTCTTTGTTTGTAGATAATTTAACCGACCTTAATGGTTACCCATATTATTGTTATCGAGTTATAGGATATAAAAATATGATAAATGGCAAGCGGCAGGTTTTCAGTATTTCAAACGAAGATTGTGCACCCGTTCGGTCACGAATATTTGCAGCCAATGCTTTCACCATTAACGGCGATAATATTAATGAAACCTTTGATATTAAAGGACTTTATATACGTGATTATAATATTAAAATATTTACCCGCTGGGGCGAATTAATATTTGAAAGTAACGATATGAATGTGGATTGGGATGGCTATTACAACGGCCAACTTTGCCAAATGGATGCCTATATCTGGATAATTAAAGCCATAGGGGTAGATGATGTAAATTGGCCTTTGAAAGGAACGGTTACTATTGTAAGATAAGATTCTGTCTGAAAAAGTATTAATTCGTAAAAACCATTCTTCTCGACTGAATAATTTTTCCGTCAATTATTAACGAATAAATGAACGTTCCACTTTGATGGTAGCCATGATTGTATTCCACTTCATTCATACCATTGTTTAACTCAATTGGGATTTTATGAACTTCTTTGCCTGTTAAATCAGATATGGAAATATAGGCAGCTTTAATTTTTTCATGGGTGTTTACCATTACCGAAATTGTGGTGGCTTCATCGCTTGGATTAGGTTTGTTTTGTAAGAGTTCAACAGCTTGCTGCGGTTTGTTTAATTCATTAATTCCCGAAATTTTAGTTTGTATTTCTTTAGAAAATAAACTTTCTACACCAAGGTTGTTTACCGAACACACACTTACTATATATGTAGCCGGGTTAGGAACCGAAAATGTAAAAGTGGTGCCTGAAAATGTATAAACAGTATCCCAATCGTTGGTGGTAGTTCGCAAGCCAACTTTGTATTTCTGATATTGGGTTTGCTGGGTTATGGTTACCGTAAGTTTGCTAATCCAATCAGTGCTCAATGTAAAATCAGGAGTTAATGGACTAATGCCTATCATGCCTGCAGTACAACCATTTATTACGGCGTTTCGGCCCAAATAATTAAAGTCCACAAAAAAACTATCTATTTTTTTATCGTTGTCGGTATCGGTTCCTAATATATCTGAAGATGTATGCTGTCTATCAATGTAGCCAGCATTAGCCACATCTGCATTTCCATTTTCATTGGCTGCCGTAAGTCTTATGGCTGCATAATTGTGCTGGCGAAAGGGGATATGATCACCCCCTCGGCCTGTTCGGTCTTCTGGAGTCATAATGTTTACATTCATTTTAACTTTGGCTATCGGTTTTATACGGGTGTTATACTGCAACTTGGTGTAGCGAGCCAAACCTTTCCAAATAGAGTTAAAATTGCCGTAGGAAAATAATCGAACATTCAAACTGTCAATTAATCCTGCCCCTGAACATCCGGGCTGAGAAGCCGTTTGCCCACAAATAACCCCTCCAATAACATCATTATTTAAGACAGCTTTCACTTTTATGCCCTTTGCCTGGACATAATCAGCAAATGCCTCTGCTCCATTCAGGCCTTGTTCTTCGGCTATAGTTAGTAAAAAAACTATCGTGTGGTTGTAACTGTATTGGCTCATAACTCTTGCCAGTTCTATCACTAAAGCAGTCCCACTGCCATTATCTTCCATGCCCTCGGCCACGCAAGCGGTATCGCAACCATCCTGGCATCGGCTGTCGATATGGGCTTCAATAATTATGATGGATTTATCAGAAGTATCGGATCCTGGCAGCACCGCAAAAATATTCCGGTGTTGGCTTTGGTTGCATATCAATTGATTGAATTGCAGATAGGAAGGAATCAATCTATTTTCATTGGCGTTACTAAACTGCGTAAATTTTGAAAATACCCAACGGCGGGCAGCACCAATTCCAATGGTTTTTGATATGGTATCCGAACCCGTATTCCTATTTTTAAAAGTTCTTAAAACTTCAAGATAAGCCTTTAACGAATCGGGCGAAATCCTTTTGTTAATACCATTACTTATTGTATCGGGCAAGTTTAAAACTTTTGTAGCTTTGTAGGTATTGGGATTATAATTTCCCAACATTATTTTTTCGGCCACAGGGTTGGTGGAGATAATATTGGTTTGCGCTAATGTGTTTTTAGAAACGAAACAAAGTAATAAAAAAACCAAAACGTAAATTTTTTTCATAAGTCAAAGGTAATATTATTGACGATTTTAGATTGACGATTTTAGATTTTATACGATTGGGAACTAAAATTCCAATGTTAAGTTTTTGTTAAGGTAGTGTGTAATTTTTTATAATTCCCTAACATTGTACTTTCAAATAAAAAAAGACCAATGAAAAATAGTAAGCTTAAAACCGATATTGAGAGCAAAATTGTCGGAAAAATCCAGGAAATTGTAAAAGAATTAAAGGTGGAAGGACACGCCATCAGCAAATCAATTGCAGATTCGGCCAAGAAAATAGCCAAGCATATTTCTAAAAAAATCAAGGACCTAGAAAAGAAAAATGCCCCGGCAAGAAAAGTAAAATTACCAACAGTTAAAAAAGCGCTGGTGGCAAAACCAGCAGCCCCGCAGGCTGCCTCTAAAAAAGTAGCGCCTGCCAAACCAGTGGCAGCTAAACCTGTTGTGGCTAAAGCGGCTAAACCTGCCCCGGCCAAAGTGGTTAAAGCCCCCACCAAGCCTGTGGCCAAAAAAGCTGCTCCGGTGGCCAAAAAACCAGTGGCCAAAAAAGCAACCCCACCAAAAAAGTAAACCAAAACGAATTTCTTTTTATTCGTTTACCCCTTACGTTATTTTCAATTATTTTTGATAGTTGAAATGAATCCTCTCGTTTTTTAAAAATTCTATAAAAAAATCGTGATAACAATTGCTTTATACAATTTTAAAGGAGGTGTTGGCAAAACCACATCGGCGGTAAATCTTGCTTATTTGGCATCAGAAGATGGAAAGCAAACATTGCTTTGGGATTTTGACCCGCAGGGGTCGGCTTCCTATTTTTGTAAAGTAAGTGCCAAAATAAAAGGCGGTGCAAAGAATATAATGGGTGGAGGCAAAAACGATATTTTGAATGCCATTAAAGAAACCGATTATCCAAATTTGGCTGTTTTACCTTCTGATTTTTCCATCCGCAATATGGACATCATTTTAGATGACACCAAAAAATCGAAGAAAAAATTAAAATCCATAACTGATGTATTTGCAAAACACTACGATTACACCTTTATTGATTGCCCTCCTGGATTATCACTGCTAACCGAACACATTTTTCATACAGCCGATTATTTTATAGTCCCTATAATTCCCAGTATATTATCGGTAAGAACCTATCACCAGGTGATGGACTATTTTAAAAAAAATGACCTCGATACCAAACGCATCCTTCCTTTCTTTTCTATGGTTGACATTCGGAAAAACATACATAAGGAAACCATGCATGCCTGTTTTAAGTCCGAACCGATGATTTTAAAAACCATCATTAAATATTCGTCCGACATAGAAAAAATGGGAATTGAATTAGCCCCTTTGCCAGCCTTTGCCCCTAATTCAAAATCAGCTTTGGCATACAAAACCCTTTGGAAAGAGATTAAAAAGAAGATTAAGTAGTATCAGGTAAACCTCATTTCTCTGTCAGCTTCCGCAATAAACAGGTTCAAGTCTTTACATTCGTTGAAAGATTTGCAACTATTTTTAAAATGCGAGTCTAAAAATTATACCTAAATTTTTCAACCGATGAAAAAACAATTACTTTTTATTTTACTTATCGTTTCAGGTTTTGGGGCTTTGGGGCAAAATTTTCAATGGGCTAATTCTTATAAAGATTACAGAAGTCAGGGAGGTAAAGTTATCAGTGATGGGAATGGCAACATTTATCAGCATTGCCTCATACAAGGTTATACCGAATATGATCCTATTACATCAAATTATATTTATTATTCGTATGGAAGTCTAATTACCAAACAAACAATTTCTGGTAAAATAATTTGGAACGTCACCTTTGCAGGTATAACCAATTCAATGTTAATTGATAAAAAGGGAAATATTTACTTAACCGGTAATTTCATTGGTAAACCAGATTTTGACCCAAGTTCAGGCACCAATATTCTTAATTCGGAAGGAAGCGATGATGTATTTATTTTAAAATTGGATGCTTCGGGAAAATTATTACTTGCCAAAAGAGTTGGAGGGAAAAATAGCGATGTTGCTAACTTGATAGAATTGGATAATTCGATGAATATAAATATAACCGGAACTTTTAATGGATTAGTGGATTTTGACCCGGGTGCAGCTACTTATAAAATAAATGGTAGTGGTAGTTTTAATTTAAAATTGGATTCTTTAGGAAATTTTGTATCGGTAAAAACAGGAAAAGAACCATTTAAGCAAACAGTAAAAGATAGTAAAGGCAATTTATATTTCACTGGTTCTTTTTCAGGAAAAGTTGATTTTGACCCAGATTCTATCAACACATTTTATCTTACATCCATTGCAGATAAAGATATATTTGTTCAAAAATTAGACCCAAAAGGAAAATTAATTTGGGCAAAAAGCATGGGTGGTAAAATAACCGATGTAGGTAATGCTATAGCTGTAGATAAAAAGGGCAATGTATATACAACAGGCTTTTTCGAAGATTCTATAGATTTAGATCCAAGCAGTAAATATTATTATTTAGGCTGTGCAGGTAAAACCGATGCATTTATTAGTAAATTAGATTCATTGGGCAACTTTGTTTGGGGATTGAGTATGGGGGGTATTGATAAGGAAGTTGGAAACTTAATAGCCTTGGATGATTCGGCCAATGTTTACTGCACTGGATTATTTGAAGATACGGTTGAATTTGACCCCAGTAATAAAAAATATAATTTAACTTCATCGGGTTTGCAAGACATTTTTATTTTAAAAATTAATAGTTCCGGCAAATTTTTATGGGCAAAAAAATTAGGAGGTTCTAATCAAGAATATCTTACAAATATTATAATTGACAAAAATCAAAATATTTATGGAAGCGGATATTTTAGCGGTACGTTAGATTTTAATCCGGACGAAGGTCAATATAATATAACCGCCAACTCTGGTTATAATTCCTATTTATTTAAATTAGGGCCTTGCCCTTCACCAGCAGAAAACATAAGTGGTCAGGCAGCATTATGCGGTGGAGCAACTAAAGGCACATATTCCATAACCCCTTCAGCCGGAGCTAATGGATATAAATGGACTGTTCCAAAAGGAGCAACTATTGATAGCGGACAAAATACTGCCAAAATTAAAGTGACCTTTGGAAGCACCCTGGGTGATATTACTGTAAGGCCATCCAATATTTGTGATACAACTATTAAATCTGTTTTAACGATTAAAAACTTTCCGGCCATAAATGTAACGGCCAATGTAACTCCATCCACAACTATATGTAAAGGGAGTTATGCAAGATTGTATGGAAATGGCGCCAACACATATACCTGGAATAAAGGAATAATTAATAATAATAACTTTTACCCCGATACTACCGATACCTATATTGTAACAGGAACAGATAATTATGGATGTATAGGGAAAGATACTATAATCTTAATTGTAAATGGAGTTGCTTCTCCTACTGCAATAAATGGCCCTTCAACGGTTTGTGGTGGTGGAGGTAAAGCTACTTTTTCAGTAACGCCCATTGCAGGAGCAACTGGTTATATATGGACTGTACCAAATAATGCTACTATTGATAGTGGAAAAAACACCCCTGCTATACGAGTTTCCTTTGGAAGTTCATCGGGGTATATAACTGTAAATACTACTAACGCTTGTAATACAACCCCAATAAATAAGTATATTTCAGTTACTGTTCCTTCTATCGGTATCACTGTCCAGCCTTCTGCTACTATATGCAAAGGCACCTCTATCATATTGAATGGAACGGGTGGAAGCAATTACACCTGGTCAGGTGGAATTTCCAATGGCTTGTCTTTTAAGCCAGATACTACAACAACATACACATTGACAGAAACTGGTAGTGCAGGATGTGCTGGTACTAAATCTATTTTAATAACAGTAAACCCATTGCCAAATGTTGAAGCAATGGCCACACCTTCTAATAAAATATGTTCCGGAGCATCCGTTACCCTTACAGCAAAAGGTGCATCCAGTTACCAATGGTCGGCTATGGGAGTTACCACTGGTGCAGCTTTTAAACCAGGCATATCTGCAAAATATACAGTTACCGGAACAGATAATAATGGCTGTAGTAATACTGCAACGTTGGATATAATGGTGATTGCTGCACCAGTGATTAGTTTGCAACCAGCCTCCAAAACCGTGGCAGAAGGTTCGGCATCAGAATTCTACCTTGTAACTACTAACCCTAACAATACTTTTCAATGGCAATGGAGAAAACCTTCATTTCCGGCAAGTGAATTTATAAATATAAATAACACAAATGAATTCTCAGGTACTGATAAAGATACATTAAAAATTAATCCTGTTACAAATTTGCTCAATAAGTATGAATTTAGAAATTTTGTTACCAAAGATGGCTGTTCCACAATTTCAAATGTTGCTATACTAACGGTAAAATCTGCGGTATTAAAAACTGTGAGCACTTTGAAAAGAATATCCATCTACCCCAACCCAGCAATCAACCAAATAACCATCGAATCCAACCATACTCTGAACAATGAACCCTATACCATAACCAACCAAACAGGAAGGCAATTATTAAAAGGCGAATTGAACAGTAAAACCAACCAAATAGATATTAGCATTTTGGCCAAAGGATTTTATTTTATTCAAATAGGGGAAGCCGACAAGGAAATTTTTAAAATTGTGAAGCAGTAGAGACGCAATGCATTGCGTCTCTACCTGTGTTTACAACCCCAACTCCTTCCTCTGCTCTTCACTAATAGCCGAAGGAGCATCAATCATCATATCCCTTCCCATATTATTTTTTGGAAACGCTATAAAATCGCGGATGGTTTCGGAACCACCAAATAAGGAACATAAGCGGTCGAATCCAAAAGCTAAACCACCATGCGGCGGGGCTCCATATTCAAAAGCATTCATCAAAAATCCAAACTGTGCCTGGGCTTGTTCATCGGTAAATCCTAACAAACTAAACATCTGCTTTTGTAAATCACGGTTGTGTATTCGTATGCTACCACCTCCAATTTCCACACCGTTTATTACCATATCATAAGCATTGGCCCTTATACGTCCGGGGTCCGTTTGCATTAGGGGAATATCCTCCGGCTTGGGCGATGTAAACGGATGGTGCATGGCATGCCAGCGGTTATTTTCATCATCGTGTTCCAGTAGTGGGAAATCCGTAACCCAAAGGGCTTTGTAATTATCGGGTTGTCGTAATCCTAATTGCTTGCCCATTTCCAGCCGCAGTTCGTTCATTTGCTTGCGGGTGGTATTCAGGTCGCCACTCAATACTAATATTAAATCATTTTTATCAGCACCACAGGCTGTAGCCCATAGTTGCAAAGCTTCCTGATCATAAAATTTATCAACCGACGATTTTAAAATTCCGTCTTCACCCACCCTACAATAAATTAACCCCTTGGCACCTATTTGTGGTTTTTTTACAAAATCCGTCAACTCATCCAATTGCTTGCGGGTATAGTTTGCCGCCCCTTTGGCAGTAATAGCAATAATTGTTTCAGCCGTATCAAATATTCCAAATCCTTTGCCCTTGGCCACTTTATCTAAATACACAAATGGCATTTCAAACCTAATGTCGGGTTTATCACAACCATAATTTTTCATGGCATCGTCATACGTCATGCGGGGCAAGTTGGGAATTTCGATTCCCTTCACTTCTTTAAAAAGATATTTTACCAAATCTTCAAACAGGTTTAAAATATCTTCCTGCTCCACAAAACTCATTTCACAATCAATCTGTGTAAACTCAGGTTGGCGGTCGGCCCTCAAATCTTCGTCTCTAAAGCATTTTACAATTTGATAGTACCTGTCGAACCCGCTTACCATTAATAATTGCTTAAACGTCTGCGGACTTTGTGGTAAGGCATACCATTCTCCTTCGTTCATACGCGATGGAACAATAAAATCTCTGGCCCCTTCAGGCGTTGATTTTATTAAAACCGGGGTTTCCACTTCAATAAAATTTTGAGCATCTAAAAACTGACGGGTGTATTTGGAAACTTTATGCCGCAATTCCAGGTTTTTACGAACCACTTCTCGTCTTAAATCCAGATAACGGAATTTCATCCGCAACTCATCGCCACCATCGGTTTCTTCTTCAATGGTAAAGGGTGGAGTTTTTGATTCGTTTAAAATTTCAATTTTTGAAACTTGTACTTCAATATCCCCTGTGGGCATTTTTGGATTTTTGGCCGTTCGTTCAGTAACTATACCTGTCACCTGCAAAACATACTCCCGTCCCAAATTCCGGGCCTTTTCAAAAATAGCTTTATCCCGGTTTTCGTCAAATGAAAGTTGGGTAATTCCGTATCTATCCCTCAAATCAATGAACCCAATGGTTCCAATATCGCGGCTTTTTTGCAGCCATCCGCATAAAATTACTTCTTTCCCCACATCGGAAAGGCGGAGTTCTCCGCAGGTATTTGTTCTTAACATTTTAGGGTGCAAATATATTTCATCCCATTTGCAAATAGGTAATTGACCCAAAAAATGCCAACCTTTCAACTTATTTTGCCTTTTTACTTCGAAAGTTTTTGTTTGAAAGTACCTGAGGGGTCATTATATATTGATGTTAAAAAAATAATTTGCTTTTTGAAAAAGACTTTCGTAGGATTGTGACTTCATATAAAACAAAATGAAAAAACTGATCTATTCATTATTAATTTTAGCCGTACCAGCTTTGTCATTTGCTGGTAGCAGTGATTTTTCCTACGACAAAGGTGCCCTATCTGACGAATTTAGTCAGTTGGACAAGGTGGCTACCTATGTTGAAGAAACTAATGTTTCTTATTCTGAACTTTCAAAAGCACCTATTTTTAAAGGTAACCTTGAATTATCAAGCCACATTGCGGTTCGTCCAACTTTCGAATTAAGCGATATGGATTGGAAGGCTTTTGCCTGGGGATTCCTTTGCTGCCCAATTGGAGTTTTTCTTTACATGTTGCCAAGCAGAGACAAATCTAGCGAAGAGAAAACCTCTTTTTGGATTGGTGTAATTGCAAGTGCCGTAATCGGTGGACTTGGTGGAGGTGGAACCAGCTATAATTCACGTACCGGAGTACAATAAAAAAATAAAATTAATTTTAAAAAAAACTGTCAAAATTTACCATTTGACAGTTTTTTTTTGCCTTTTTTAATATTATCGAGTTAATAACTCTAATTCAATATCCTTCTCCAATTTTTTTTCGTTCAAAAATTCGATGGCATTATTCAGATGCATATAGTTTTTTAGATAGGATTCTACTTTTATCCAATTCAATTTGTATCGGTATTTTTTAATTATTTCACTCCCCGATTCACAAAAATGTTCGAAGAATCCTCTTTTTACTAAACCCAAAGCAGCCGCATTAGCTATATTAGCTTTTATATCATAAAATTTTAATGATAAATCGGTTTTTGAAATTTTGGCCGATTTACGGGCACTAAATTTAAAATTATTACTGTTAAATGAGTTTTTCCAGGATAAAACATAATCCTGAAAATTTTCCAATTTAGAAAACCGGGTAAACAAGATTGAATTTTCACTAAGTAATTGAACATCCTTAAGCACTTTCATAGTATCAAAACCTAAATCGAGCAAGGCGTAAATATTGGCATTGCGTATAATAATGGCTTTATTCCACTTTTCTTTGCTCCCGGTTACCTTTGTCCATTCCCTGTTGTTTCCGTCTATAAAAGATGTGTCGGTTTGGTCATCAAACCATTTATAATTGCCTGCTTTATCTTTGTAACCATAATTTTTTTTGGCATAGGTGCCCGATAGGGTAGCTAAGCTTAAAAAAATAATCAGTATAATTTTTTTATTCATTCTGTAATTGGGTTGTTATTCGTCATGGGTCCTGAAAATATAAATTTTGTAAATTCCATTTTCATATTATGATCTTGTCTAATTTGCAATTTGTATTTAAGCTCAATATTTCTTAAAATTACGGCAATAATAGAAGTTTAAAATTTAAATCAAAGAACCCTTTGAGAAAAACACTCCTTTTTTTGTTTTTTATCCTGAGCATAGGTGTGACCAAATCTTATGCCAAGTCTGAATTTTATTACGACAGGAATGAACTTGAAAATGAATTTAGGGTTTTTGAAATAAATACAAATTCATCATTAATAAAACCTAACCTGTTGTTTTTGCAAATTGATTCTGTTGATTTTACGCTTTATGATATAGAAATTGAACCGTTTTGCACAGGGTTGTGCTGCGGCCCGGTGGGGTTAACAATTTTGACACAAAAAAACATGACAGTGGTAGAAAAAAAATCGTTTTGGCTGGGCTGCGGTACGTTTTCTGTATCTGCAGTGGCAGGGCTGGTAAGCCTTGTAATTTTTGACGGCGGTTTATTTTTGTTTTAATGTGTATGAAGGCTATCGGTCCGTTTCAATGGAAAGTCTTTCACTTTTCTGTTAAAAATAAGAGGATAGGTTTCGGTAGTAACAATAGCCTGGTCCAACCCAAAGCCTTTTTCTTCACTCAATCCGAATCGTTTTATGATGGAATGACCAAACACTAAAAGTTTATCAAAAAAGCGCATTTCATTTTCATAACTAAATTCTTTTTTAATCATAACATACCTGAAATCACCGCCTATAAAACTATACTGGGTGCGGTATTTCATATCCACATCCAATTCCTTGCAAGCTATCATATCCTCAATTACTTTTCGTAACAGAATGTTTATTTTTTGTTCAACCCTAAATCCAAGTTTAAAATCAACCCTGATAATATCATTGGCCACAATATGATTTACACTATACTCGCATGTATAAGGATGATCCTGAACATCTACATGGATAAGCCAATACACATCCGCCCGTTTGGGTTTGTTTTCAAAAATGGAATAAATAACCTTTTTCTCCACCCTGTCCAATCGTTCGCTGCTGGTTAAAAATACTAAATTGGTAGCATATTTGGGAAACGAATGATCGTTGCTTAATTTCTCGAGCATTGGGATAAAGGGTTTTAATTCTACAAATTCTACTAACTGGTTTCGGATTTGACGTGCCCTGTACCAAACAAGCATAACGGTTACTATGCACATCATTATTATTAAAGTAACATAGCCCCCATGGTAGAATTTTTGTAGATTGGCTACCATAAACGAACTTTCAATGGTTAAAAACAAAGCTAAATAGGCAATAACCCAAATCAATTTTAGTTTAAGGCGTTTTCGGATGTACGCCGCAAAAAGAAGGGTAGTCATTGGCATAGCTGTATTTATAGCCATACCATAAGCCGCTTCCATTCGCTCTGATTTTTCAAAGAAGTAAACAATAAACATACATCCTACCCACAATAAAAAATTAATGGAAGGAACAAAAATGTGACCCTTTTTTTCAGTGGTGTACACTATTCTCATCTTGGGCCAAAAGCCTAATCGAATAGCTTCACTAATTAATGTAAACGACCCTGTAATCATTGCCTGACTGGCAACTACCGCAGCAATAGTAGCTATTACTACTCCAATTATTAAAAATTGAGGTGGCATGGTTTCAAAAAAGACCCTTCTACCATCCAAAGTTTGCCCGGCATGTTGCATAAGCCAAGCCCCTTGTCCAAAATAATTTAGGACCAAACAAACCTTTACAAAAATCCAGCTTATCCTAATATTTTTTCTTCCTACATGGCCTAAATCACTGTACAAAGCCTCGGCTCCTGTGGTACAAAGAAAAACGCCACCCAGTAAGAAAAACCCCTGAGGATATTTGGCCAATAAATCGTAGGCATATTTTGGGTTTATGGCTTTAAAAACTTCAGGAAAATCACTTATTTGAGAAATGCCTAACACAGCAATCATAAAAAACCAAATTACCATTACCGGAGCAAAGAGTTTGCCTACGGTAGTGGTTCCAAATTGCTGTATAATAAAAAGTAAACTTAAAATTACAAGTACAATTTCCAGAGTTGGTAAATTAGGGATTCTTGCCTCCAAACCCTCAACTGCAGATGCCACGGAAATAGGTGGTGTAATTATACCTTCAGCTAATAAGGCACCGCCACCAATAATTGCAGGTAAAAGCATGTATTTGGTTCGGCGTTTTATGAGGGCAAATAATGAAAACATACCACCCTCCCCATTATTATCGGCTGTAAGGGTTAGTAATACATATTTTAAGGTGGTTTGTAAAGTTAAAGTCCAAAAAATGCAGCTTAAAGCCCCCAAAACTAATTGTTCGGTTATAGTTTTAGTCTGAACAATGGCATTAAAAACATAAAGGGGCGATGTACCTATATCACCATATATAATGCCTATTGCAATCAGAATACCGGCCATATTAAACGGAATATGGTGGGATCCATTAGAGTGTTTCATCTTTTTATAATTGTTTTTTTAATGGTAAGATGGAATGCCTGTTAATTTTTGATTACTGGATTTGCCGGTAATTTAAGGCATTTCATTTTTTTAAAATATAAGGGGCAAAAGTAAATGAACGCATAACATGAATTTAAGTTTTTAAATAATTTTTATATCCTAATTATCAGTTGTTTGTTCAATATTTTAATTAACAGAATACCTTCAGTTGTGTACTTGGTTTCAATTTTTAATTTATTCCAATAGTTTATTTAAAAAG
>JBJXDS010000090.1:0-4874 GCA_046154525.1 Bacteroidia bacterium | reverse complement strand
AGGTAAAAAGTAAAATATTTACACTGTTGTCTCCATAACGAGAGTAATGATATCCCTTTTTCTAATTGCTAGTAATACAAGTAACACTTTCAATAAAACCAGGCTTTTGGGAAAGGTTCATGATTTTTTCAAAAACTTTATTTTCAAAAGTAAAACTATCACCAAGGGCTGTTTGTGTTTTGGTAGATGTAGAAAGCATATTTGGAGCATCTGAAATTTTATTTTCAACAGCAAAGTTTTCTTCACCCCCATTCAAAGGTTTAGGATTCTTCCAATTCATAAATTTACCATTATTTTCAGCTTCCCAAAGCTTCATTTCAGGATTGGTTTCTTTTGAAGCTATAACTACCTCTATTGGCTTGGAAGGGTTTAGGGTCAACTTTTTACCCTCAATTGTTTTGGCATCAATGTATATCATGCCCCCACTTTCCAAAGCATTGCCATCAGCCACTGTTACCAGGTTTCCCAAAATTATACTTTCCATGGTTATAGCTTCTTTCACGTCTATGTTTACCTCGCCACGATATAGTTTTTTATTTTCCTCCAAAAAGCAATTAGCAGGTATGATGATTTGCGTTCCTTCTTTACCGGTAATAATGGTTTCTTTATTATTTTTTATTTTAAAATTTTGGGTCGAGATCACAGTTGAATTTAATAATTTATCACTAATGGCATAGTTCCTTTCAGCCGTTTTGTTTTGGTACAAAATATAAAATCCATGAAAAAGGGTTTTGGCCTGAGCCGAATCTTCCATCGTTTGTTCAACGGAGTACCATTTAACACTTTCATTCGAAAACAGCTTAGGATTGGTAGCCACCAAATTAGCCACCCGTTTTTTATTTAATTGAATTTGGTCGAAGGTTTCACTTTCGTGGTATTTGGTGTAAACCAATCTTACAGAGGCTACTTTTTTGTCTTTTAGCGAATCGAGTAAAGAAACATTGCTAAGTTGAGAGCTGCCAAAAGAAGCAGGAACGGTTAAAAGTTTAAACTCTTTGGCAGGTTTAAATGAATAGCGGTTGACTTCAATTTTTTTAAAGTCCTCCAAATTTTGTGCGCTAACAATTTGACACAAAAACAAAAGGGAAACAAAAGCGGATTTTAATACATAGTTCATAATTTTTTTATTTGATTACTTCTTTATCCTAAACACAAAAGAAGGTCACCCTTCATTCTCAAATAATTTTCTAAATCCCTGAAAATGTAAGCCGTAAAAAATAATTTAGTTTAAACAAGGTTACGTTTCCTTATTTTTGGCATTAACTAAAAAAGTAAAAAACAATCGGGCAGCCTGAAACCATATTATTAAATGATTTAAAAGAACGAAAATCTTCGGCTTTTAAACAATTGTACCACGATTATTTTGGAATGATAAAATACTTTGTTTCAAAAAATAATGGCTCGGATGATGATGCCGGAGATGTGTTTCAGGATGGGTTGGTCATATTTTATGAAAAACTGAATACCCCGGGTTTTACATTATCGTGCAGTATTAAAACCTTTATTTATGCGGTGTGCCGCAATGTTTGGTTAAAAAAACTACGGCAGCAAAACCGATTGCCTTCATCCATTAAGGATATGGAAAAAGTAATTGAAATACCTGTGGATGATGAAAGTGAAAGCATTACAGTTACCCAATTTTTAAAAGTGGAAAAAGCTCTGGATAAACTGGGCGAAAACTGCCGTAAGATTTTAGAGCATTTTTATTTTTTAAAAACCAACATGAAAGAAATAGCCGAAGTGTTTGGATACACCAACGAAGACAATGCCAAGAACCAAAAATATAAATGTTTGCAACGCTTAAAAGTATTAGTACAAGCCGGTGAGTAGCCATCAGCACGATATAGAATTAATAGAACGTTTTTTCAGGCAGGAACTGAACGAAGACGAATTGCTTGCTTTTGAAAACAGGGTGAGGCAAGACCCTGAATTTTCGAAAGAAGTGATAAAGATGCGCGATATTTTTTATACCGTAAAAATGGCTGCAAGAAACGATTTAAAAGAAGAATTAAAGGAAATACAGACGGAGGCGTTAACCCAACCTATAAAACCTTACAAACCTGGTATTAAATGGTTGAAATGGATAAAGGGGTTAATAATATCGGCAGCAATTGTTAGTTCGGTTTATTTTTTGGGTAATTCAAGTGTTATAGAAACGTTTAAATCTATGATGCACAAAGATTCAGTAGCTGTTTATGATACAATCCAATCAGCTACCCCCGAACCGCAGGCATCAGGTCAAACAATAATTAAAGACCCATCCGACAGCCGATACGATAATATGACGGCAGATTTTAAACTACAGGTAAAAGACCCCAAAACCTTTAAAATAAAAAAAACCGGACAGAGCGAAAATGGATTGTACAACTACGAAATACAGGCCGATGGCGAAACTCATAATGTGAGCAGCCCGAATCCAAATTTGACAGAAGAACTTTTAAAAAAAAAGGATGAAAATGTGATAGTTGAACCAGACCCGATTGAAGGGGTAGATATGGAAGAACCAGAAATAAAGGATTCAATTGATAATTACGGGACCGCAATTCCAAAACGGAAAAGAAGATTTGCCCGAAAAAGGAATAATTTTTAACCCATAATCTTTATAAAGACAGCAATTGCCAATTTAATTCAAAGGGCATATTTTCGCGAAATGAAATCACTCATAATTCTAATTTTAAGCGTAGCAATAATAACCGGATTTAATTCATGTAAAAAGGAGGAAAGGCCAACCACAGGAACAATTGTAGTAATTTTTTCAGGAACTCCTAGTGCTGGCTATGGCGAAACAGTTACACTTAATTTTGCCAAAGATTTATATCATTTAGACCAAAGGATTTTCAGTTTTAATAAAACCTCAAACAAGCCTCATGGCGAGATGACCATTAGCGATGTGGAGCCAATGGAATGGTATTATCTGGAGCATATTAGTTCACTGGGTATGCCTACTGAGATAAAGGGTATTGTAAAAGTGGAGGCTGGCAAAACGGCCACAATTAATGTACAATTTTAATAGATTCAACTATTTTTTTCCTTTAATTACCATAAGATAATCTACAATATGCTTGGCAACCATTGAATCTGCAATAGGAGCACCAAAGTGGTTAATCATTTTTTTTACAATTTTATCCCAGACCAGTCGATTCATTTCGGGCTGCAGTTCGATATAGCGAAGCGAATGGCAGGTAAGGCAATTGGCTTGAACCAATGCCGCACCTTTGGCTGGAGGTAAATTTACAATCACATTTTCAATGGAAGGAGTTGAAATGGTATCTGAATTAAGGTTTACCGATTTAGAATTAAAATCTGATTGGCACGAAAAAATAACAATTAAAAACACAATTCCTGCAAGATGAAAATTAAAAAGTTTATTCACTCTTAATCGTTTCATTTTACCATTAGCTTTAAGGTTTCAATTTCATTTCGCATATATCCACTTCGGTTCCAATGCTTAAAGGGCTGCGATTCACCCTTTGAATTAGTAGCTCTCACCAAAAACGTATAACTCCCTTCTTGTGTTGGTTTAAATTCATACCGCCACCGTCGCCAGGAGTATTTGCCAATTGCAGCATCCATATTTGTTTGGGTCCAGCTATTGCCATGATCAAGGCTTATTTCAACCTTTATAATTTTATCACCTCCATCAAAAGCTAAACCTTCAATTTCATTAGCAGCACCTTTTTTTAAAATATTCCCAGGTTCTGGCGATACAAATATGGAACGAATAGCTATTTTACTTAAGGGTACCCTATCTCTTGCCAGCGAATCAGGTTTCTCATTTCCATTATAAATACCTTTAGGCACCAAATATGCTTTTTGCATCCAATAGCCTTTAAAAGTATCGGCATATACTTTTACTTCGTTCAACATCCCCACCCAGTAGGTAGCATACCACCCAGGTACCACTAATTTTAAAGGATAGCCATTGAGTATGGGCAAAGGTTCCCCATTCATTTCATAAGCAATCATTACTTCCCCGTCGATGGAATGATTAAATCCCAGCGATTTTACAAAATCAGGAACGGTGGGCAATGGCGGCTCATCTAGTCCATTGAAAGAAACAAATTTTGAGGAGGATTTGGGTTGTGCCATTTCTAAAATATCCTTCAGTTTTACTCCCGTCCATTTTGCATTTCCCATGCCGCCGTTAGCCCATTGAGCCCCTGGTACCCGCGGATTAAAGCTACTTCGGGCATTTCCTACACATACGCAAAGGGCATTAATTGTATACGATTTATATTTTGTTTTAAGATCGTTTAAGGATATAGCCAGTGGCACTTTCACATTTCCACCTACCCGTAATCGAAAGGTATCTGTATTAATTTTTTCAGGAAGCCTTGATAAATGCCATCTTACAAAAAAAACATCATTCGGGGTAAAATCTAATAGGAAATATTTTAACGGTGTTTCAAGGTTTGGTGGCCGGTCGGTTATCAGCAGCATTTCTTTTTTGCCGGGGGCTGTAACCAATTGGGTTTCGGTATTTTTTAATTTTTTTGAATCGGAAGAAGATGTTTCATTTTTATCGGACGAACAGCTGTTAAGGGCTACTGAAAAAGCTAATAAAAAAACAAAGCTCAGCTCCGCTAAAAATTTCATCAGGAACAAAAATAGGATTTTAGTTGAGTTAACTTTTCTTTTAAATATTGAGAAAATTTTCAAATTTTCCTCGCCACTGTAATTCCATCTCTGATTGGTAATATCACATTTTCAAACGATGCGTCGGTTGCCACCATTTCATTAAACTGATGAATAGCCCTAGTTTCAGCATCATTTTTCAATTCCTGTTCATCTATTACTTTTCCGCTCCACAATACATTGTCGGCTAATAACACAGACCCAGGTTTAAGTTTGTTTTTTAATAAATTAAAATAAGC
>JBJXDS010000089.1:0-11620 GCA_046154525.1 Bacteroidia bacterium | reverse complement strand
GGGTTTTTCTACCGAATCAATAATTAAAAGTAAAAGATTTTTTGAGGTATCAATATCTGAAAAATTGTATTCTTTTGGATTAATTAAAGCTAAGCAATTGGCTATTCCCTTGCGGTAAACCAAGGTATCAAAAGCATTTGGGGCTACATCAATGCACAATACATTGTTAGATAAATTGAGTTCAGTTTTTAAAGAATTTTCAGAAATATAAGTTCTGCAATACAAAACTTTTTCTATTGCAAAACCTCCATCCACAGCCAATCTGCATTCTCTCAAACCCTCAACCGGAATTAAATTTTGTTTTCGCCGTTCACGGTTCTTGTCCAGCTTTTGGATTTGTTTTATTAAAGGATTTTGCGGGCTGGTGATTATTTCCATTAAGTTGCAAAGATAAAAAAAAGGCTGCCCTTTCGGACAGCCCCTCAACCTATGAAAAATAAACCTCTACTTTATCTCTATTGTTTTTGCCTGTTTGGGCTCGGCTTTTGGTAATATTATATCTAACATTCCATCTGTAAAATTAGCTTCTATCGAATCCGACATTATGTTTTCCGGTAAAATAAAACTGCGTGTAAATTTTCCCTGGCGAACTTCATTATAATGCCAAGTGCCTTTGGTTTCTTCTTTTCTAAAGTTCCTTTCTCCTGAAACTGTAAGGGTGTTTTCGTTCAAATCAATTTTTACATCTTCTTTTTTCAATCCAGGCAAAGCCATCGAAATTTCAAATGCTTTTTCAGTTTCTAAAATGTTGGCACCAGGTTTAAACATAGATTCATGTCCGTTTGATTGTTGTGCTGTATCGTTGAAAAACGAATCGAACATGTTGCCTAAAAATAAGTCCTTAGAAGGAACGACTGGTTTTAATGTTGTGAGTCTCATAATTTTATTTTTTTTAAATTTTTACAATGCCAAGGCATCAAATAAAAATCCAACTCACTTTTTAAGACTTTTTGTCTTTTTAAAAAATAAAAATCATTACAATGATGTCATTATGACTTCTTTAACTCTAGAACACGGTTCATTCCCATGACTTCATGTCCTGTTATTTCTTTAAAATAATTTATAAGCAAAATTTGAAATTCGGCAAATTGTTCTTTTTGCTTTTTGGTGTTCACTATATAATTTATAAGTATGGTTCCTTTTTCTGCAACTAAAGTTTGAAGTTTATTAATAAATTGCATTTTATGAATATCAGGATGAACATCCATATCAATAAAAAGGTCAACAATTATCAAATCGAAACCTGGTTTTAAATTATTTATTTCAGTAAAAGCATCGCCACAAATAATATTCGTTTTATTAAGGTCCAGATTATCCCAATATTTAAGGCAATCAATTATGGCGGGGTCAAGTTCAATAGCGGTAATTTGTGGCTCAAACCCATACTGACGTTGCATTATATCAATCACACTTCCGGTTCCTAATCCCAGTAATAAAACATTTTGAGGCGGTTTGGTTTCAATTTCTATTTGAACAAAAACTTCTTCAAAAACCTTGTGAAGATTTCCATAACTGTAGTTGGCATTGGTAGTATTGAGCAACAACTTACCCGCTTCCATTTGCAGGCATAGACCTGGATTTATTTCCGAAGGTATCTTTTTGATTGTAACCAAATAGAAATAAGAGAGGATATATTTATACCAGCTTATATGCATTGGTTTGAAATGGTTAAATGGCTAAAATGTTTTTTAAAATCAGTAAAATCATAATAATCCGCTTAATCAGTGGTCAAAATTTGTTCTTCCACATCATGCTTTCTACAGGCTTTATCGTTCGTTTGCTGTATTTGGCGTCGGCTTTTTTGTTGTAAAGTGTTTCAATTTCACCTTCAACCAAAAAATAAATCAACTGACCAATAGGCATTCCCCTGTAAATGCGAACTGGTTGTGTACATGAAATTTCTAAGGTCCAGGTATTGCAAAAACCCACATCGCCTTTTCCAGCGGTAGCGTGTATATCAATTCCCAATCGGCCTGTACTCGATTTTCCTTCTAAAAAAGGAATGTGTTTGTGAGTTTCGGTGTATTCTTCCGTTACTCCCAAATAAAGTGTATCGGGTTGCAGCACAAATCCATCCAAAGGAATTTCAAATAAGTCAATTTTATTATGAGCTTTAGAGTCCAATACTCGGTCCTTATAACAACCAAGGTGTTTACCCAAATGCACATCGTAACTATTAGTCCCAAGACATTCCTTACGAAATGGCTCTATCAAAATAGTTCCTTTTTCAATCTCTTCCAGAATCCTTAGGTCGCTTAATATCATTTTTTATTGGGGGGTGCAAAGTAATAAAAGTACTTTCGCTGTTCCTATATTTTGATAAGTATTTTTAAATAAAATTGTCCCCATTTTTTAAAATTCATTTTCAATATTTTTGCGTTAACCAATGTCGTTTATCCAACCCGAAATATTAGCCAAAGCCCAGCATTATTGTGGCTATCAGGAGCGTTGCCATCAGGAGGTTAAAAATAAATTATACGAACTGGGTTGCAATACTGATACGGTAAATGAGGTAATGGTTAAGCTTATTGAAACCAATTTTTTAAATGAAGAACGGTTTGCCAAGGCTTATGCCGGAGGGAAATTCAGGGTTAAAAAATGGGGTAGGTTAAAAATAAAACGGGAATTGGCAGCCCGTAAAATTTCAGACTATTGCATTAAATCAGCCATGAAAGAAATTGATGAAAAGGATTATTGGGAATGCCTGGTTCAATTAATAAAGAAAAAATTACCGGCCAAGGCGGATTGGAAGGACCAGCAAAAAATTATAACATGGCTTATGAGTAGAGGTTTTGAATTGGATTTGATAAAAGAGGCTATTTCACAAAATAATTAATAGTAAATTAAATCAAATTAGTTAGTTAAATTCGTTGTTCATAGTAACAGAAATTGCTGATATATGAATTCTATTTCTATTGGTAGGAATAAAAAAATAAAAAATCATTCTATGAAAAAAGCATTCCTATCTCTGTTTTTTTTCTTCTGCGTTACAAATTTACCTGCACAAACATGGGCACCTGTTGGCACAAAATGGACATACTCTCTTTCTTCACAGGGTGGCCCACTGCCACCTAAAAGTATAAGTTGTATTGGCGACACTGTTATTCAAAGCAAAATTTGTAGGATTTTTAATGGTAACTTTTTTGGTTCCACGATGGAATCGTATCTTTATTATGAAAATGAGAAAATATTTTTTTACATAAATCCTCAGGAAGGTTTTCATCTGCTTTACGATTTTGCAGCAAAAGCAGGGGATACTTTAAGAATTATTCCACCCCAGGATTTCGTAAGTGATACATCAATTATTATTGTAGATTCCATTGGAACTGAAATGATTTTGGGTAAAACATTCAATATTCAATATGTCCGAAATTTAACCCCTTACTCGGACTTTTGGCTATTTGGAGGAAAAATAATTAAAGGTATAGGAAATGTTAATTACTTCTTTCCCTGGCCAACCTCAAGTATGCATATTTATTATGGACCGTTAAGATGTTATGAGGATAGTATGTTTAAAATTAAATTTTCATCTTTTCCTTGCGATACAGTATTTCGAAGTGGGTTTCGTCCTGATAACCATGTTGATATCATAAACATTTACCCCAATCCAGTAATTTCAGATGTATTTATTGAATTTGATTTTTTAAGTCTGTTTGAGTTTGAAATAGAACTTTTCTCTGACCTTGGTAGCAAGTTGATAGAATTGAAAGGAGCAAACAAAATGGAGGTTAAAATCCCTATGGAACGATTCAGTAAGGGTATCTACGTTTTAAAAATAACAACTTCTACAGGCCAAAGAATTGTAAGAAAGATAATAAAAGTGTGATTTTTATTCTCCAAAAAATTCAGCCGCTATTCCATCAGCATACAATTTTCCTTCATCCGTTAGTTTCAAAATATTTCCCTCCAATTTCAATAATCCCATCGAAACATACATATCTATTAATTCCTTGTTTTCTTCCTTAAAATCAATTCCTGAAATTTCATTTGCTTTCTTAATATCCAAACCCCATTGGGTTCTTAAGGAGGTTAAAATATAATCATTCAATTTTTCGGAAGTTGTTAAAATCTCCACTTCAAAATAGGGAGAATTCTGTTGCCAACTTTCTACATATAAATTATTGTCTTTCACATTCCATCGGCGTTCGGTGCTGTTATATGAGTGGGCCGATGGACCAATTCCCAAATACAATTTTTGTTGCCAGTAACCTGTATTATGTTTGGAGTAAAACCCGTTCCGACAAAAGTTCGAAATTTCATAATGCTCCCATTTATTTTCTTTTGCCCAATCAGTTAATTTATTAAAATGACCTGTGGCCAAATCCTCATCAGGAGCTATATAGCGCCCTGTTTCTATCAATTTTTTTAAAGGAGTCCGTTCTTCCACCGTAAGGCAATAGCACGACAAATGGTTGATTGGGAGGTTCTGGGCTTTTTGCAAATTAGCATTCCATTGTTTATCACTCAATCCGGGGAAACCATAAATCAAATCAATACTAATATTGTCAATTCCGGCTGTGATAGCATTGTTTACACAACTTTCGGCCTGACCTGAATCATGCGAACGGTTCATCCATTTTAGGTGTTCATCATAAAAAGATTGTATTCCAATACTCAGCCTATTTATTCCCGTCAGCTTAAGCTGACGGCAATAGTCAATTGTTAAATCATCAGGATTAGCTTCCAGTGTAATCTCAGGATTTTCTTCAATGTTATAATTTTTATAAACCGTTTCTAAAACGCTATTTATATCCTCAATGGGCAATACAGATGGGGTTCCGCCACCAAAATATATGGTTTCAATAGGTTTGGAATTGAAAAAATCTTTTGAGCCCTTTTTTCCGAAATATATAAGTTCTTTAATAATGGCTTCCGTCATTTCGGGCATGCCTTTTTTATTCACCGAAAAATGAAAGTCGCAATAAAAGCAAGCTTTGGTGCAATAAGGAATATGAATATAGATGCCTGACAAATGGTGTTTTATTAATTCCGCAAAGATTGTTTTTTTGAACCACATAGGCACATAGGTATTTAAGGATTCACATAGATTTACTCTATGTGTTATACTATGTTTCTATGCTCCTATGTGGTTCAATTTTCAAACACTTGATAAATTTGATTAGCGTATTTTTGAACGATGGATTCCCTAATTAAATTTAAAACTTCCATACTCCCGTTTCCTTACCTGGTGGGAAATTATTTGGAAATACCATATGATATTGTTCAGCAATTGGGCGGGAAATTCAGTCTCCGCTTAATCTGTTCTATCAATAATAAAATCTCTTTTCAATGTGGCTTATTAGCATTAGGCAATGGGGCGGCCAGTATTACATTAAATGCCTCCCGGATGAAAAAACTGGGAGTTAAAGTTGGAGGGAGTGTGGAGGTTAGTCTACAAAAAGATGAAAGTAAATATGGCGCAGAAATGCCCAATGAGCTGGCTGAAATATTAAAATTGGATGATGAAGGTTATAGGCGATTTGAAAATCTTGTCCCCGGCAAAAGCCGATATATTATTCAACACATAATAAAAATTAAAAACCCACAGCTTAGAATTGAAAAGGCTTTACGGATTATTGAAAATTTAAAAAAATGTCCTGAGGGAAAGGAAGCTTTTAAGGATTTTTTAAACTTTGATTAACCTGCTATCCAAAGGAAGACTTTGCTTTAAGTGAAGGCTTCCTTTGTAAAAAGGATTAGGTTTTCTGCTTCTTCTTTTTAGCAGAAGGGAACAAAATATTATTTAAAATCAACCTATATCCTGGAGAATTGGGGTGCAATGAAAGTTCAGTTGGTGGCTCACCTACCATATGTTGGTAATCTTCGGGGTCGTGGCCTCCATAAAATGTCCAGGTTCCCCTTCCAATTGTTCCGTGCATGTATTTGGCTTCGCCCAGCGACTGGTTTTGACCCATTATTAACACATCACTTTTTATTAAAGATTTTCTAAAAGCTGTAGTTTGACCCATAAACCCTTTTAATACCCGTTCGTGGTTCTGACAAAGAATGGTTGGCACTATATCATATTTGGCTGAAAAATCGAACAATACAAACAAGTCATTTTCTTCACTCACCGGCCTTTCGTTATACTGCATGTCAATATTTGAATATTCGTAAACGTATGGATTAAGCTCCAACATAAAATTTTTAAAAGCGAAGGTGTTTTCAAAATTTAATTTGGATTGGGCATTGGGATCCACCCCGTCATTATCATACATGCTTTCACAAATATCTACTCCATCAGCTGCTAAGGCTATATCATAACTATCGGTAGCACTGCACATAGCAAATAAAAATCCCCCACCAAGTGCGAAATCTCTGATTTTTTTTACAACTGCCAACTTAAGATCGGATACTTTTTTAAAACCATGTTTGGCAGCAATGGCTTCGGCTTCGGCTACTTGTTCCTTATACCATTCGGCCTGGTGATAACTAGCCCAAAATTTTCCATATTGGCCAGTAAAATCTTCATGATGCAAATGCAACCAATCATATAATGGCAATTTACCTTCCATTACTTCATCATCAAATACTGTTTCATAAGGGATTTCGGCATAGGTTAAAACTAACGTTACGGCATCATCCCAGGGTTGTTTTGTTTTGGGACTATACACGGCTACTTTGGGGGCTTTTAATAATTTAACCACCTCCATATTCACCGCAGGATTGGCTATTTCGGTATAAATATCCTGAGCTGCCCCGTCGGTTATTTTTTGATAACTAACGCCTCTGAGTAAACATTCTTTTTCAAACTTATCATTATTATCTACCATGAAACTACCGCCCCTGTAATTAAGTAGCCACTCCACTTCGCGGTCAAATGTAAGCACCCAATAAGCAATTCCATAAGCCTTTAGATGGTCTTTTTGTGCATTATCCATTGGGATTAAAATTTTGGAAGCAAAGGTTGAAATCCCTGAAAAAAAGAATAAAAAGAAAATTAAAACTTTGGATTTATTCATCATGATATTTATGGATTTAGACCTGTTTGTCATTATTGGGAGGTTCACTATAGTAATGATGAAATTTTTATACCTAAATAAACGGCGGCTAAGCCACATAAATTGCTCAAAATTACATAAAAAAATGCTGTTTGATAAAGACCATTATTGTATAGCTGAATGGTTTCGTTTCCAAATGACGAAAAGGTGGTAAAGCCTCCCAGAAATCCAACAATAAGTAATAATTTTAGAGTTTGGTTTTCGATATTTAAAGCGGAATAGAGTAGCCCAATTACAAAACATCCGGAAACATTAATCCAAAAAGTGGCAGTTGGGAATCCCCAACCAGGAGTTTTTATAATCAATGAAATGATGTAACGCAACACCGCACCGGCACCTCCACCAACAAATACAATAAGTAAATTATTCATTTCCTTCATAAAATTCATAATAGTATCGTTTCCAGGAATTGAGCTTGCCTTCCATATTATAACTTAATGCCTGGTCTAGCAATCCATTATCATTAAAAATAAATTCGGTCCAGGTATTATTGTTGTATTTGGTCATAAATAGCTGAGCGTACTCATTGTAATAATTCCATCCTTTAGTATACTTTTCAGAAGGAAGTTTGGTTTCGGTTGAAAACTCCAAAACTTTTTTGCTGATAGGGGTTATATCAAACGTTTGCTTTGAAATGAGTTGCATATCACCGGTATAAGTCCATATTACACTAAGATTGTCGGCCTTATCATAGTCATATTTTATTATATATATTGTGCTGTCATGGTCTACTATTTCAATAGTTTTCATTTCAAGTGCTTGGTTTTTTTTATTATAAATGTAATCGTTAATTGTAACAAAAGAGTCGGACCGCTGCGGGCTGGTTTGAATTATTTTAATAATATCATTTTTTGAATTATAAATATACCGGATATGGGTTTCCATCTCAGGAGTTATTCGTTTTGAGAAAACGATTTTGCTAAAATTGTCGTAGGTATTAAAACTTTCAGATGAGCCACCCCAGCCATAGCAATTCATCAAATTATTTTGGTATACGATTCGTTCAAAAGTGTCCAGCTCATAAATTTCAACCTTGCAACTATCGTTCAAAGTCCGGTTTGGTAAAATGGGTAATTTTACCCAAACCCACATTTTTTTAACTTTATATTGTTTAAAAAGTGCTGTGTCAATTCCGTCCTGTGCTTTGGCATTGATATTGAAAAATGTAATCCAAAATAGTAAAATTATTTTTTTAAAAGGTCGCAGCATTATTTCTGATTTATCAATTAGTGTTCCAAAAATTTATTTTATTTTTTTGATCGAGGCATAATTACCTAAATCTAAGTTGGCAAATTCACCAGCCAAATATTTATGGTAACCAGCAATTGCAATCATAGCCGCGTTGTCTGTACAATATTCAAAAGCTGGTATAAATGTTGACCATTTTTGCTCAACAGCCATAATTTGCAAATCATTTCTTAAGCCTGAATTGGCAGCCACTCCGCCAGCAATAGCTATGTTTTTAATATTGGTTTGCAATGAAGCTGTTTTTAGTTTTGATAATAAATAGGTGACAATGGTGTGCTGAGCCGAAGCACAAATATCAGACAGGTTTGAGTCAATAAACGTTGCATCTTCTGCCATTTTATCTCTAATAAAATAGAGAATGGCTGTTTTAAATCCACTAAAACTAAAATCAAGACCAGGAACTTTGCTGGTGGAGAATGAAAAAGCCGTTGGATTACCTTTAGCAGCGTGCTTGTCAATAAGTGGACCTCCGGGGTAAGGCAACCCTAAAATTTTGGCTGCCTTATCAAATGCCTCACCTGCAGCATCATCTATTGTTTTGCCCAAAACTTCCATGTTGGATGGTGAGTTTACCTTGATTATTTGGGTATGACCACCCGATACCAGAAGGCATAAAAAGGGAAAAGGCATATCAGGATTTTCAATTAAATGAGCCAAAACATGAGCATCTAAATGATTGACAGCAATTAAAGGTTTGTTTAAAGACAAAGCCAGCCCTTTGGCAAAACTGCTACCTACCAATAACGAACCTAATAATCCGGGGCCCTGCGTTATTGCAATTCCATCAATGTCATTTATAGAAACTTTGGCTTTTTTTAAAGCTGTGTCTACCACGGGGACAATATTTTTTTGATGAGAACGGGAAGCTAGTTCTGGCACAACTCCTCCATACTGCCGATGAACATCCTGCCCTGCCACCATATTTGAGAGAATTTTTCCGTTACAAATAACAGCTGCTGCTGTGTCATCGCATGAAGATTCTATGGCCAAAAGGGTAATATTTTGGACAGGTTGGTCGTTGGTATGCATATTGCAGTCCGTTTAAAGGTGCAATTTTAGTTAAATTCGCAGGTTAGCAGTTGAAAATACTTAAAAAAATATCGAGAGGATTTTTACTTACCATTTGTTTCGTGGTATTTTTTCTAATTATTGCTTACACGTTAGTTCGTAGCAGGCATTTTCAGAACTGGGCAGCACAAAAAACAGTTAACTATTTAGCCAAAGAATTTAAAACCAAAGTGAGTTTAAAATCTATCGATTTTGAATTAATAGATCAATTGGTCCTCGAAGGTTTGTATATTGAAGACAGACAGGGCGACACTTTGGTATACTTCGGAAAATTAAAGGCCAGTTTTAACTCTAAAATAATTTTTGATAGCAAACAGCAATTGGCAAAAATAAGGACGGTGGTTATGGAGAATACAAAAATAAATATGGTAATTCATCGTAATCAAAAGGACTTTAATTACCAGTTTATTGTTGATTATTTTTCGGCACCAAAAGTTTCAGGCAAACCATTCGTGCCATTCAAACTTATTATTAATAACCTCGAATTTAAAAATGTAGATTACTGTTTTAGGGATGAAAATGTGCCCAAGGCCCAGGGGCGAAAATTTGATGAAGCCTACATGCATTATAAGGGAATAAATGCTCAGGTGTATCCTTTCAAACTTATTGGCGATTCTTTAAACCTTAATATTAGTCACCTTTCATTTAAGGAAAAGTCGGGGTTGGACGTAAAAGAATTTTCGGCCAATACCATTATTTCATCCACTGTAATGGAATTTAGTAATTTAATTTTTAAAACCCCATATTCAAGAATTGGCAATTATTTAAAATTTTCTTACAATGGATATAAACAATTCTCTCATTTTTTGGATAGCGTAGAATGGAAAGCAAATTTGGCTAAATCGGTAGTAAGTATGAGGGATATTGGTTATTTTTCTGATGATCTTTTAAATTATAATTTCCCTATAACGATGAACGGAATAGTTTCGGGTACTTTATCCAATCTTAAAGGTAAAAAAATGGATATTGTGGTAGGTAAGTTAAACAGCTTGAAAGGGGATATTTTATTAAAAGATGTGACTGATCCTGAGAAAATGATATTTGATTTGGATATCTCAGATATGTTAGTCAATCCATCTTCAATTCAGGATTTAACCAAAATTAAATTACCCATCGAACTATTAAGAATAGGATCAGTAAGGTATATGGGCACTTTTATAGGAGCTATTAAAGATTTTACCACCAAGGGTTTAATATCTACTACCATTGGAAGTATAAAAACAGATTTGAACCTGAAATTTCCAGATGGCAAGCCAGAGCAATACAAAGGCGAATTGGATGTTTTTAATTTTGATCTCGCCAAATTATTGAATAATGGCACCTTAGGTAATTTAAATTTATCTGCTGTAGTAGATGGTAAAGGGTTTACTATTGAAGATTTGAACACCAAATTGCAAGGCAAGGTACAATCCTTCGTTTATAATGGATATAATTATACCAATGCAACACTTGATGGAGTACTGGAAAAGAAATTATTTGATGGAAAATTTGAAATAAAGGATCCCAATGTCAATTTTAGTTTTAATGGCAAGTTTGATATAAATAAGGAAAATCCAGGTGGAGATTTTACCGCTCAAGCAGGAATTATAAATTTATCAAAACTTGGATATGGAGATATTGATATAAAACAAATTGATAAGGTGGGACTAACTTTTGAAGGCCACGATATTGATGATATGAAAATAAATACAACTCTTAATAATGTTGTATTAAAACAAAAAGACAGCACTTACTATTTGGGAACTATTGATTTGGATGCTTTTGGCTCATCTTCTAATCGTTCGGTTGAATTAAAGAGTATTCTAGGAAACATAGTAATTAACGGCCAATTTAAAATAAGTCAGTTCAGCACCATTACCAACAATTTGCTTTATAATCTATTTCCTGATTATTATGCCAGCCTTAAAACTAATTCGGACCCAGTAAATATTCGTTTCGATATAGATATAAATGATTCTAGGTTTTTATCAGCTTTAGTTTTACCTGAGCTAACGTTTTCCAAATTTACTACCACCGGGGTATATAATTCTTCTACCCAAAATTTGGATCTTCTGGCAAGGGCTGATTATTTAAAATACCAAGATTATAAGTTTAGAGAACTAACTATTGAAAGCAGTAAACAAGTTGGACAAAGGTTAGCCTTAATTGCAAAATCTCAGGCTTTGTTAATAAAAGATAGTTTGATAACCAATTCAATAGTTTTAACCTCAGATTTAGGTGCAAACGATATTAACTTTAGTTTAAATGTTGCAGATTCAAACGAGGACGTTAGAATAAAATCGGGTGGAAATATTGCATTTTCT
>JBJXDS010000088.1:0-12357 GCA_046154525.1 Bacteroidia bacterium | reverse complement strand
ATATGGGAAGCAAAAATTGGATTTAAATCACAGAGAAGAATATTTAATGAAATTGTTGAAGCAGAATATGAATATCTCTTAAAACCTTATGAAAATTTGAGTGAAGCTGAATTGCTAAATGTAACTGAACCAAAAGGACATTCGGATTTATATAATTTATATCTCAATAAATTAATAAAAGTAGAAACAGGCGATGCAACTAATCCTGGAACTTATAATTACATAGTCGACGCCCCATATTATAGTTCTGTAATAAATGAAAATGGTTTTTTGGCTATTGGAAATAGTATTTTTCAGATTAAGGCCAATCTTATTAAAGAGATAAGCGGCAAACAATATGATAAATTAAAAATATTAGATACCACAACAAAAGACGACACTTATAATAAAATAAAGGTATCAGATATTACAACAATGGCTCCTCGCTCAACAATGTCGACATGCAACTTCCCACTTACATCGCAATGGCAACAAAATGGTAATAGACGTGGAATGACAACCGTATATTTCACAAGATCATTTATTAATCCTTATCCTTATTCAAGGGTTCAGGTTCAATACTCTGTTAATGTTAGAGCTCAAAAAAGGAATAATTGGGGTAACTGGCTCTATGTTAGTGGTGATTGTTATATTAGTGGTACCTGGACTTTTAACATGAGGAAAATTTACAAGGCTAACCTAGGCTATGCTGGTACTGATACTTACACAAAATCATACACATATCCCTATCATCCAAACTCCATAAATAATTTTACAACTTTTCTCAGCCCTTATACTGGGTCTTCAACAGGATCGCCAACATCCTATATTTATTCTTTCCCATCCTCAAGCCCTTACGCTTTTTCAGATGCTTATTTATCCAATGTTTTATGGAATGTTTCAGTTCCGGGTGGAAGCAATGGTATAAATTGTAATGTTCAATGCAATTAATAAAATTAAAATAGACAAACTAATAATATTTAAAAAAATGAACAAAAAACTCAAATTTCTCGCACTTCTATTCTGCCTCTCATCAGGCAGTATTATGGCTCAAAGCATTCTGGTGCAGATTAGCCCTAAACCATCGCCATATATATCCGATTGGCAAAACCGAAGTGAAACTGTTAAGCTGATTATCACTAATCCAAGCAAAAAGGATATTGTTGTAAAAATCAAAACTGAACTATTTGATGGCAAAGGTTCATTAGTAGCTAATACCGATGAAGCCAAAATGCCGGTACTAACAATTTCAGCTACCTCCACCACAACGTATAATCCTGAAGACATTATACCAAGTAACGCAGTACAATATCATGGGAATTTAGAAAAAACGGCCATTACCACAGGCCGCATACCGGATGATAATTACAGGCTATGCGTTACTCTTATTGACCCACAAAGCGGCAAACCAATCGGTACATCCGGTACCGTATGTAAAATGTTTTCGATTGTAGCATATCAGGCACCAACATTAATTGCCCCGGCTAATAAAGAAGTAATAAAAGGAGCCGCCATCAAAGGTATAGTGTTTCGTTGGAGCCCTGTAATTCCATCACCCAAAACTATTGTAACCTATCGTTTGCAGGTATGGGAAGTATTGGAAGGACAAAATAGTATGACCGCCCTGCGAAGCAATCAACCTATTGTAGAAAAAGATTTAAAAGGAATTTTGCAAACTCAGTGGCCTGTTGATTTTCCCTTGCCGGATACAGGTGTAAATTATGTTTGGACTATTACTCCAATAGATGATGAAGGTAGGAATTGGGTAGATGGACTTGGATTTTCTGAACCATTTGAGTTTAGGGCCTGTTGTTGGCCACCACCTCTACCACCAGCACCGGACGATGACGATGACATTTTCACAGGTGTAGCTCAAAACCCAACAGATAGCCTTGAGATTGGGATTAAAATTACTTGCACTATTGCAAGGGATGGTTGCACCGATCGGGGGGGATTATGCGATTGTAGATTAAGTCTAATACCAACACCAAACCCTAATGATAATAATAGAATTAGAGATATGCAAGTGAAAATAAAAGGTGATAAAATGTTTGTATATTTTAAAGATAAGTTACCACATGATGCATCAGTTTTTGAGTTCGTTAAGCCTGTAATACTTGATGAAAAAATATCAACTAAACTTGGATTCAAACAGATCATTATTCAATCTGGAAACTACAAAGTAAAAAAAGGGAAATCAGGTGGAAGAGTGATATTACATGTTGTAACAAAATAAATGGTATGGATTTTCAATATATGGTTTAAAAATCTTATTCAATTAAATTATTAATCTTAAAAAAATACACAAAACAATACAGAGGAAGCCGAAAATCTGATAAAAGAGTAGGCACCCGTAAGCTGAAAAGGGAATAGAGTAAGCAAAAATATAATAATATAATAAAATGTCAGATGTAAAAACAAACAAAACATTATTTCAAGAATTTGCAGAATTACTTGAACAAATTCCCCATGATTTCTTGAAAGCAATGCACAAAGCAAGCGAAGATTTGGATCATACGGCAATTATTAACTCGTATTCACCAACATTAATCAACCAATTTAAAGAACTAAGTTTACATTTTAATGATTTAGCAGTTAATTCCCCGAAGCAAAAATTGAAGGAAGCAGAACACCTTTTAAAAATGTCATCGGGAGTTCCACTAGTTCAAAATTTAAAACTTGCCTTACCAAGCATTAGCTCTATTATTGGAAAATTAGGAATTAAAGGAATTATTCAAGAAATAAAAAAAATTATTAGATTTCTTTTAGACATTTTTAACATAAACTTACCACCATGGGTAGATCAATTGTTGCTACTAATAAACCAAATTCTAGATCAAATTTTTGGAGGAAGTTCTATCAAAATGATGACTGCTCTTTCTCAAAAAGAACAGAATTATTTAACTGAACTTACTGTTTTTGCTAAATTACAAAAAGCAACC
Source organism: Bacteroidia bacterium (assembly GCA_046154525.1). Classification (GTDB taxonomy): domain Bacteria; phylum Bacteroidota; class Bacteroidia; order NS11-12g; family UBA9320; genus JABWCE01. The sequence continues at coordinate 9,436 of JBJXDS010000088.1, read as the reverse complement.
AGAGAATTACATTCTTCAGATGAAAATGATGATTTGTAAATATAATCAGTTAGAAAAAAAAATGAATTTAAGTTGAATTTGTTTTTTCTAATACCGGCCTCAGAAATATCTGAGGTCGGTATTTTTTATTTTTCTTCATCCAATATCCTTTCAGTCTCATGCATAAAAGCAGCCATCTCCATATCCTCCTTTATAAAAGGAATTTTCTCCCTCAAAGTTATTATAAGCATTTGCGAAGCTGATGAACTTTTTAAAAAAAAACTTTCTACACTAAATACTCCCTTACTTTTTTCTGAATATTTTTTTTAACCAATTCCCAGGTTAGCCCTTTAAGACTTATAGGGTCTTCGCTATCACCGGCATCATCAAAGTAGGTCATTACTTGCTATACATTACCGATAGAAAGTAGAAGTAAGTAAAGGTAAATTATTTTTAAAGTGAACATTGTGATGTGCATTAAATTTATATATTTGCACAATATAATATGCAAATGGTATCATTATTAGAACAATCAGAACGGCTATTGGCTCATACAACGCTTGACTTTAAGCGGTTTTTGCATACCAAAATTAAGTGGGATAACCGATTAATAGGAATTAAAGGAGCTAGAGGAACCGGTAAAACCACACTATTGCTTCAATGGTTAAAAGAACAAAAGGTATCATCCGATAAAGCGGCTTATTTTTCGTTGGATGATCTATACTTTACCCAGCACACATTAAAAGAAACCGTAGAACATTTCTACAAACAGGGTGGAAAAATACTGGTTTTGGATGAGGTTCATAAATATAAAAACTGGTCGAAAGAGATAAAAAACAGCTATGACTTTTATCCCGATTTAAAAATCGTTTTCACCGGCTCATCTATAATTGATATTTCAAAACAGGAAGGTGATTTAAGCAGAAGAGCCTTGATGTATGAGTTGCCGGGATTATCCTTTCGGGAATACCTGGCCATGAAACAGGTTATTAACTTTCCTGCAATCGAATTAATAGAACTTTTTCAAGATGCTTCTAAAATTAAAAAGCAATTTCCAATTGATTTTAGACCATTAGCGCATTTTAATGATTATCTGATTTATGGGTATTATCCCTTTGTATTGGAGGATCCGGCTTCCGTTCATCAACGAATAAATCAACTCATACGAACAATTGTGGAAGTAGATATGGCCGAGTTAAAAGATTTTGATATTCGTAATGCCAGAAAATTGCTTCAATTGATTTATGTGATTGCCCAACAAGTTCCGTTTAAGCCGAATATCACCTCCCTTGCCCAAAAAACAGGCATTCATAGAAATTCACTAAACAGCTACCTGTATTATCTGGAACAGGCTAAAATTATTTCACTTCTCTATCCTGCAGGTCGCAGCACTGCGATACTTCAAAAACCAGAGAAAATATTTTTAAACAATACTAGTTTAATATATGCCTTAGCTGAAAACCAAGCTGAAAAAGGTTCGGTAAGAGAAACATTTTTTCTTTCTCAGCTAATCATTTCAAATAATGTAACCCTACCCAAGCAGGGAGATTTTTTAGTAAATAATACATATACATTTGAGATTGGAGGTAAGGGTAAAGGAAATAAACAAATCGATACCATTAATAACTCTTATCTGGTAAAAGACGATATCGAGACACCCGTATTAGGAACCATTCCTTTATGGATGTTTGGTTTTTTGTATTAATTGTGAGCAAACTTATTTGAATTGTAAGGGACAGAAAATAATGAAAAAATCTAAATAGCATTTATTCCTTATCCAATATCCTCTCAGCCTCCGCCATAAACCCCGCCATCTCCATATCCTCTTTAATAAAAGGAATTTTTTCTCTAACTGATTTCAAGAGTTTTTGCGAGGCAGGTGAACTTTGTTTTATATCTCTAAACTCCAGAGCCTGGCAAGCGGTGAATAATTCTATGGCTAAAACTTTTCTTACGTTTTCTACAACCCGTATCAGTTTTAAAACCGCATTGGCACCCATACTCACATGGTCTTCCTGGCCGTTGCTGCTCACAATGCTGTCCACGGAAGCAGGGGTGCATAGTTGTTTGTTTAAACTAACCACTGAGGCGGCCGTATATTGAGGGATCATAAAGCCAGAATTAAGGCCGGGATTTGGGGTTAAAAAAACAGGCAATCCCCGTTCACCCGAAATTAGCTTATAAATCCGTCGTTCCGAAATGCTTCCCAATTCAGCTATTCCCATGGCCAAAAAATCGGCATGTAAGGCCAAAACCTGTCCGTGAAAATTCCCACCCGAAATAATTAAATCATCATCCACAAAAATATTTGGGTTATCCGTAACAGCATTTATTTCATTAATAAAAATAGTTTCTACCTGAGTAATGACATCGCGGGTAGCTCCATGAACTTGTGGAATGCAACGGAATGAATAAGGATCCTGAACCGAATCTTTTTCCCCGTTCATGATATGGCTGTCGGCCAAAAGCTCTAAAATATTTTTGGCTACATCTATTTGGCCTTTTTGTTTGCGGACTTCATGAATCTGAGGAAAAAATGGTTGGGTATGGCAATCAAACGCTTCCAAACTAATTGCAGCAATTCTATCGGCCCAGCGGCTTAGTTTTTTTGCTAATAAAAGTGAATATATTCCATAAGCAGTCATAAACTGGGTGCCGTTTATTAAAGCCAAGCCCTCTTTGGGGCCAAGTACAATTGGTTTTAAATTGTTATTGGTTAAAACTTCTAATGAAGGCTTATTTCCAATTTTCCCTTTTCCAATAAGTGGTAAACATAAATGTGCCAATGGAGCCAAATCGCCCGATGCCCCAAGCGAACCTTGCTTATAAACCAAAGGAAATAAACCAAGGTTTAAAAAATCGGTAAGCCTTTGAACGGTATCATTTTTTACCCCGCTATAGCCCAAACTCAATGATTTTATTTTAAATAAAAGCATGAGCTTTACCACATCATCCGGCACCTGTTCACCCATTCCACAGGCATGAGACATCAACAAGTTTTCCTGCAATTTTAACAAATCGCCCGAACTAATTTGGGTATCGCATAGTGCACCAAAACCTGTATTAATGCCATAAAACACTGAACCCTTCACACTGATTTTTTGCAATAAGTAATCATTGCATTTTTTTATAGCATCAAACGCCTGTTGGTCAATGGTGACTTTTTGGTTTTGGGTAATAAATTTAGAAACGGATTCTAAAGTTAATGGTTCGGAAATGTTAATGGTGGTTGTCATTACAGTTTGCAAAAATCTAAAAATTTATGATGGAATGGATAAAATATTTAAAAACATCCCCCTACCCCCTTCGCCACTTCACATTCTATCACACAAGGGGGACTTTAACCCGCGAACATTTCCAAATCTTCAAATTTTCAAATTTCAATTTTCAAACCTCCCCCAACATGCTCAACCTTATTTTGGTAAGTACATTTTTTGTATTGGCCGGAAAATCATTTTGAACCATCCAGTCGTAATAAGAAGGTTCGCGTTTAAAAACCTCTTTTACCAGTTTACCCTTATGTTTTCCAAAGTTAAAAATTTCTTCTTTTTTTTCGTTGTAAATAATCCGTCCCGCTAAGTCCACCTGGTCTTTTTGGGCAGAAATTTTATGTAATCCATCCACAGTTTTATCAAGGTCGGGGTAGCGTTCTAATTGGGCCTTTAAAATATCAAATGTGGCCATGGTATCAAATTTGGCCGAATGAGCATTTTCTAAATCTTTGTTACAATAAAATTTAAAAGCCGCTGCCAAATTTCGTGGTTCCATGACATGGAAAATTTTCATGGCGTCCACAAATTTTCGGTTGTCTATTTCAAATTCAATGCCAGCCCGGTAAAATTCTTCCACCAAAAGCGGTACATCAAATTTATTGGAATTGAACCCTGCAAAATCGCAATGGTCTAAAAACTGTTTTAGCTCATGTGCTTTTTCCAAAAACGATGGTTTGTCTTTTACAAATTCATCGGTAATTCCATGTATGGCTGTAACTTCTGCCGGAATTGGAATGCCCGGATTATAGTATTCATGTAAATGGTCCTCACTTCCATCGGGTTTTAGTTTTATTAAATAAATTTCTACAATCCGGTCTTTGGAAGTACTGATTCCGGTACTTTCAATATCAAAAAATACAAGGGGTTTGGTGAGGGATAAGGACATTTTAGATTTATGATTTTAGATTTACGATTTTTGATTTTTTTAAGGGGGTTAGAAATATTCAAATCTCCAAATCTTCAAATTTCCAAATTAGGTCTTTTCAACTGTGTTTTCTCAGCCGCCTTTTCTTCCCGCCATTCATTTATTTTTTTAAAATCTCCCGAAAGCAAAATCTCCGGAACTTTCCAGCCTTCAAATTCTGCCGGTCGGGTGTAAAGAGGAGGAGCCAGCATATCATCCTGGAAACTATCCGATAAAGCTGATTCTTCATCACTAATAACACCGGGAACCAAACGACAAATAGCATCGGCCACAATAATGGCGGGCAGTTCCCCTCCGGTTAAAACGTAATCTCCAATTGAAATTTCTTTGGTTATTAAATGTTCACGAATACGTTCGTCAATGCCTTTGTAATGGCCGCATAACAAAATAATATTTTTGCAAAGCGAAAGTTTGTTCGCGGTTTTTTGTTCAAAAATTTCACCATCCGGGGTTAAAAAAATAACTTCATCGTAGCTTCGCTGTTTTTTTATATCGTTGATACAATTAAAAATGGGTTCTATTCGCATCACCATTCCGGCTCCGCCGCCAAATTGGTAGTCGTCCACCGAACGGGATTTTCCTAAACCGTATTGCCGCAGGTCAATAACATTAATATTTATTAAGCCCTTGTCTTTGCCACGTTTCAAAATGGAATGTTCCAATGGACTTTGAATCAGTGCTGGTAAAACCGATATAATATCAATGTGCAACATCAGTCGTTAATGTTAATTAATCCTTCGGGGAGGTCGGTATAAATTATTTCTTTTTCATTGTCAAAATCAATGATAATTTCTTCAACAAAGGGAATATAAAATGTTTTGGAATTAAATAAAACTTCCAGCATGTCCTGACCCGGTTTGTGAATGTGTTCAGTAACCTCACCAATAGGGCCTAATTGTTTGTCAAATACTTTAAAACCTTCGGTATTGTTCGACCAAACTTCTTCCGGTTGGTTGGCCCCAGACTCAATGTACACAGATAAACCGACAATTTCTTCGGCTTCTTCTACATTTCTAATATCTTCAAACTTTACCTGCCATTCGGTATCGGTTTTCGAAATTTGTTCAATAAAAAAAGGAACCGGTTTTTTGTTGATTTCCAACATTAACGGTTCCTTTTGTTTTAAAATTATATCTGAATTTTCTACATGAATCTTAACAACACCTTTAAATCCGTGTGTTTTTTTAATAAACCCAACGTAAATAAGGTTGGTCAAGTTTCACTTATTAAGCTTCTGATTCTGGTTTTACCTCTTCTGAGCCTGCAGCAATTTCTTCTGTTTCCTCAGCCGGGTCATTCGCTTCCGATTCTGATTCAGCTGGGGCTTCTACCTCGTTAGTTACTTCTGCAACTTCCTCAACCGGTGCAGGTGTTTCCACTTCATCAGCTACTTCAGTTGTAGTTTCTGCTTCATTCGTTACTTCCTGAGTTTCTTCGCTATTTGAAGTTACTTCTTCTGTCGCAGCCTCTGCATCTTCATTATTAGCAGCAGCAACTTCTTCAGCAAGTGGTGAGTTTTTAGCCAGAACCTTAGCGGCCATAGCTTCTTTCATTTTAATTTCTCGTTCAAGGTTTGCTTTCGCTTTAGCTTCGGCAGCCGATGCCAAGGTGTCAACTTTACTTGAAATTTTGCTTTCTTTAGTTTCCAGCCATTGTGTGAATTTTTCTTCGGCTTGTTCTAGGGTGTGAGCACCTTTTTTTACGCCGTTAATTAAGAAATCTTTGTGAAGCACGCCTTTGTAGGATAAAATTGCTTTTGCTGTATCGGAAGGTTGAGCACCCACCTGCAACCAATGTAAAGACCTATCAAAGTCGATGTCAATTGTTGCTGGGTTAGTGTTAGGATTATACAATCCAAGTCTTTCGATATACTTTCCATCCCTAGGAGCTCTGCTGTCCGCCACCACAATGTGGAACAAAGGACGACGTTTGCGTCCTTGTCTTTGTAATCTGATTTTTGTTGCCATTTTTTATATGTTTTTAAACCCCCGGTTCTCCAAAATCCGGAGGGGGTGCAAAAGTAAAAAAATATATTAAATAAAAAAAGGAACCGAAGCCCCTTTTTTTATGTCTGGTTTTGTTGCTAAACACCTTTAATCCATGTGTTTATAATTTAAGGCAAATAAAATAAAAAGTACCAGTCCAAAATAAGCAGGATAACCTGTTGAAAAATTGAGAACATGATTGATACCAAAAATAAAAATAGGACCAGCAATTGCAAATACGGTTCCGGCTGAAAAAAGCCCGAACCCAAACTGTCGGGTGTTCCACATTAACCCTGTGCCAATGGCCGAAAAAATTCCACCGATGGTTGTAATTAATGCGTTTTGTTTGAGATGGTCTTCTACACCTTCGCCCATATTACTTAGTCCGTAAAACAAAATCCACGAGCAGCTAATAAAGGATAAAATGCAAATGACCGTTAAAAAAATAGGACGAACCTTTGCAGGCTCTTCGTTTTCTTGTACTTTTTCTACCATAAGCAAATTTTTAAAGTTAATCAGCCCGAAAATTATTACTCTTTTTTGATAAATAATAATTATCGAATCGATACAGTATTAACTGCTTAATTTTCAATTTAAATAAAAAGCCCCCATCTGTGTAAAGTCAAGAACTTTAAAACTGATAGGGGCTGATATATATTAAAAAAGATACTTATTTACTTAAAGCGGTTTTACCTACCTCAATAAACCGGGAGGCATCAATAAAGCCTAAATCCCGATGCTTTAGGGTGCCTTTTGAATCTATAAAAAGATAGGTTGGATAGGCTTCTACGGAGTAACTACCTGCCAGTGCCGGACCTTCACCCTGTTCCATATCTATTTTAAGACAAATGAAATTTTTGTTAAAATATTCGCCAACTTCCTTGTTCACAAACGTTTTTTTAGCCATGCTTTTGCACGGTCCGCACCAGGTGGTATAGCAATCAATAAAAATTAATTTGTTTTCCTTTTTGGCTTTGGCTTTGGCCTCTTTTAACGAACCATGGAAAAACTTGATACCAGGTATTTCAGGTGCTTTTTTTTCTGATGGTTTAAACGAACTTGTTGCAACTAGTGCAACCATTAAAATTGTTAAACTTCCTAATTTTATTAATTTGTTCATATTACTATTTATATAACTATTTTTTTTAAATTATGTTTGCATTTTAAAATGGAGCAACCTTCAATTCATCTTTTCGGCTATCTTTTTCATGAACCGGTAACCTCCATTACAAATTTAATTCTTTCTATCTGTTGTTTGCTATTTGGTTTCAAAGTTGGCAAATCCTATGCCAAATATTGGTCTTATTTTTTTTATTGCATTTCGATAGCTACTTTATTTGCCACTTTAGGGCATGGTTTTTTCACAGACAAAAATAACATTTTACAACTGATATCGCGAATTGCTAATATCACAGGTGTTTACGTATGTTCTTTTGCCAGTATTTTATTTTTAAAAAACAAAAAAGTAATTAATTTTTTGAAAACAGTATCCTTCGTTCAATTAATTACAGCTTTAGTATTGATTATAACAATTAACAGATTTTGGATTGTGGTTTGGGACGCCATATTTGGCTTGGGTTTGCTGGTGGCAGCCATTCATATTCATTTAATTTACAAAGGGAATAAGGGAAGCCGGTTTATTTTGGCAGGGGTAGTAGTAAATTCTTTTACAACAATTATATATTCGAATAAAATTTCGATAAGCAAGTGGTTTAATCATAATGATATAGGTCATGCTATACTGTTTATTGGTTTTTACTTAATGGCCATTGGGGCAATAAAATTACAAGATTATGCAAGCACTTAAATATTTAATCCGGAAATTAATTTTGGTTTTATTTTTTTTGATAACCATAGCCATTGGTTATGCTCAAAAAAATAAGGATTCAATACAAATTAGACGAATGTTTGATATGGCTCTGGAAGATGGCGAAGCCTATTCAAATTTAAGAACGCTTTGTAAGGAGGTGGGCCACAGGATAAGCGGAAGTAAGGCAGCCGATTCGGCTGTAAACTGGGGCTATAATGTATTGAGTAAAATGTGGGTTGATACAGTGTATAAACTACCCCTTACTGTTCCTTGCTGGAGCCGTGGAAATATTGAATGGGCCTACATTTATCATGATGATACAAAACTTAATATTACAGCACTTGGGGGGTCGGTAGGTACCAGAGGATTGCTAAAGGCCAAAGTTGTTGTGGCTAATGGTATTGAAGATTTGGAAAGATTAGGAGAAAAGGAGATACGGGGCAAAATTGTTTTTTTTAATAAACCCTTCGATCCAAAAACTATCAATGGTTTTGAAGCTTATGGTGCCTGTGTGAGCCAACGTTATAATGGAGCATCTAAAGCAGCTGAATATGGTGCAGTAGCCATATTGGTGAGGAGCATGACGCACAAAATAGATAATAACCCGCATACAGGTGGAATGGCCTATACCGATGGGGTGCCTAAAATACCGGCGGCAGCTATAAGTACTGAGCATGCCGATATGTTGATAGAGCGGCTAAGAGATAAACCCGATTTGAAAGTGGCCATTCGTATGAATTGCAAAATGCTGCCTGACAAAGAAAGTTTTAACGTTGTGGCCGAAATAACAGGAGAAACGGAACCAGAAACAATAATAACAGTGGGAGGCCATTTGGATAGTTGGGATATAGGTGAAGGAGCCCATGATGATGGGGCCGGCATAGTGCACAGTATTGAATTATTAAGATTAATAAAATCAAATGGCTACAGACCCAAACATACTATACGGGTGGTATTATTTATGAATGAAGAAAATGGAAACCGTGGTGGAAAGGGCTATGCCCAATGGGTGAAAGACCGGGGGGAAAAACACCTGATGGCCTTGGAAAGTGATGGAGGGGGCCATACACCAAGAGGATTTGGAATTTCGGCTTCAGATAGTTTGTTTAACATAATTTCGGGTTATAGAAACTTATTAGAGCCATATGGTTGCCACGTTTTTAAAAAAAGTGCTTGGGGTGGTGGTGTTGATATCAACCCTTTAAAATTAGATTCGGCCCTTACCATAAATCCTAATATGATTTTGCTTGGATTTATGCCGGATAGCCAACGTTATTTTGATTTTCACCATGCCAAAACCGATGTTTTTGAAAACGTGCATAAACGTGAACTGGAAATGGGGGCAGGCTCTATTGGAGCCATTGTTTATTTGATTGATAAATATTTTTAAAGAATTACTTCACCAACGCAAAAGCCGCCCATTTGCTGGCATCTTTAGGGTATAGCGTGCTGAAATGTTTTTGGG
>JBJXDS010000087.1:0-3742 GCA_046154525.1 Bacteroidia bacterium | reverse complement strand
TATCTTTATCAATGGATCCAATTTCAATCTTTGCTGTATCAGCTTTTACACTGTTGGTAGCAAATTTCATCAAATTGCTGGTGAGTTTGGCATTATCCCATTCCAATAAACCTTCTCCAGTTAATTGTTTCGGGGTCATCACCATATTTCCTGTATATTTTTGCCCCGCCCTAAACATTTCAACCTGATGCCCCAATGTATTTACATATAAACTATCCTTTTTAGGAACCCAATGATTTTTAATTTTTTCGGCCCGTACTTTTGGAAACTTATCTGATTCATCAATAGTGAATAAATCTGTATTTGAATTCATTGAATCGGGCAATAAAACAATATCCTTCGATTTCATTTTGGCTCCCAAATATTCAACTTCCCCTCTTGCGGTTAATCCTTTATCATCAAGTCGTATATCAATATCGGCGTGGCCTTTGTTACCATACATTGGGTAACCTTCGGGAGGAGATGTCCTATCAAAACCCAAGGAATAATCCTTCATTATTTTGGCCTCAAATTCAAAATCGGGCAATATTCCTCCTGAAACAAATGTTCCTGGAAATTTTAAACCACTTATGGTAAAATTATCCATGCTATCAATGGTAAATGGATTTACCTTAAAATAAAATTCATCTTCATCGTAAGCTCCTTTGTAAATACTGTTTTTTTGATAGGATATTTTTGAGGGTTTTTCACTAACAAAAATTGGGTACTCGTCATTACTAGTGTCTGTACCCGACTTGTTGTTTGGTTTATCAATATAAATGGTACCGCTAATATCCTTAAGTAGTGATGTTACAGGTAACAGGCTATTCCCGGTTAATGAATCGGGAAAATACAACCGCATAGAATCCATTTTTTCGGAATGAATTTTAAACTGACCATAGTCGAAGTTAAATTTTTCAGAATAAAAATCGAACCAACCTGCTGTTAGTTTACCGCCAAAATCAATATTTCGTTTATTCCGTATGTTCAAGGATTGCTCATTTGGATATGCCATCACAGTTTGCGAATCGCTAAAATTAAATGCTGCTACCCCTTCGATTACAAAATCATTATTTACTAAATTTAAGTAGGCATTAGGTCTTCCGCCGATGATGGAACGAAATCGAATTACATCATAATCTTTTAATTTAAAATGGGCGTTTACATAATCAAAGACCTTGCGTTTTACTTTAATTTTTCCATTGTCAGGATTATAATAAATAAAGCCATTATCGGCCAAATCAATAATTTGAATTTTTATTTTATCGGTTGAACTGCCCATCCAAGCAGCATACTCGTCAATTGTGAACTCTCGTTTTTTAGTTTGAATACAGAATTGCTGTATTTTATTTACAGGGTGGTAATTTAAAAGGCTTTGTAATTTTTCATAGTTAAACTCACGGTAATAATTTGCAGATTCAAACCGTGCGGTTCCATCTTTTTGATTCATTGAAAAATCGATTTTATGTTGCCCCAATTTCCATTTTACTTTATCTACATAAAATTCAAGACCATGATCATTATCAAAAAACGGCGATCGTTCCAAACCTTCCTCTCCCCGGTTCAATACCATTAAGGTATCGGCCATATTAAAATTAAGTTTTAGCATAGGATGAAAAATATTTCCGCTATCGGTAAAAATGGTGACGGCTGTTTTTTGCGATGTAATCCTATTATCACGTACTACAAACGATTGAGATTCGGCTTTTAATCTTAATTTATTTTTATAATAAAATCCAAAAGAGGCAGGATTTTCTGGTGTTCCAATTCCTACAATATCACGGCCTTGCATGCTGAACCCTCCTAAATATTTGGCCAAACCACCCGAAAATTTTTCAATGGTCATATCGGTTTTATATGCTGTAAATTGCGGATATTTTGAATCTTTAAAATCCTTTTGCGTTTCACTCAATCGCTCAAACATGGCCCTATCCTTAAGTTTTCCGAGGACCGGTGCAGGCATAATTGCTTTATTGGTAAATGTCACAGAATCAGCCTCCACCTCAGCTTTACTCATATCAATTGTATATGTTTTTATAACCACGAATACATCAGCTGGGGAATAGCCTACTCTGCTCCAATCTACTTTTCCTTTATTTCCTTTCCAGGTTAATTTTTCCAAATCATAAACCCCGGATGTACCTTTTATTTCAATTTTATCATCAATAGTTACACATTTTAAATCGATATTATTAAACTCAATAAGATATTTTCCTCCTGTAAAATTGTATTTGAATTCGGTAGGAGAATAAAACCATTTTTTAGACTCAGAAATATACATTGCATTTTCTTCAAACATCCCTTTCGATGTTTTTAGCAATTGCCTTACTTGATTAGTACCTGCCTTTGAGGCTGTATGAACGGCCTTTATCCAAAAATCAAACTTTTGATCACTCAAGCCTTTGGTAGTATCTTTGGCACTAACTAATGTGCGACAAAAAAGTTCAAAATCAGGTGTTACCCTCATTTTATTCAACAGCATTTCATCCCCTACTTTTATAATCAAGAGTTGATGGTCCTCTAAAAATTTATTAGTTTTCCAATATTTTTCAAATTTCACAAATGCCTCAATGGCATTGGGTTCAGAAGAACTACTCATAAAATCCTTAAGTTCAACAATAAAAACTTCAGGTTTTTTTGAAAATGACTTGGGTTGAGCAAATGCCATATGCCCAAAAATTAGAGATAAAAATGATAGTAAAAGTTTTTTTAACATTGATCAATAATAATACAGGCCCAACTATTTCTTTCTTTAACAAGTGCAATTTTTAGACCAAGTGTGCGAACCAAATTTTCAAATGGTGGAACATCATGGTTGTAAAATCCGCTTAGCAGTATTTTACCTCCTTGATTAAGTGCCGGTGCATATTTTTGTAACAATTCTAAATTAATATTTCGGTTGATATTACTTACTATGATATCAAATTTACCAGAAAAGCAGGCATCATTGTTAAAAACTGAAATATTATTACATTTATTGTATTCAATATTTTCTTTTGAGTTTTCTATTGCCCAATCATCATTATCAATGGCTAAAATTTGGGATGCCCCTAATTTTTCAGCCAGAATTGAAAGCACTGAAGTACCGCACCCCATATCTAAAATCGTTTTATTTTTTAGATCCGTATCCAATAAGGTTTCAGCCATTAAATAGGTAGTTTCATGATGACCGGTTCCAAACGACATTTTTGGAGTAATTACAATTTCGTATGGTAAATTTCGAGTTGGATGAAAATCAGCCCTTATAAGGCATTTATCACCAATTTGAATGGGTTCAAAACTACTTTCCCAATCGGCATTCCAGTTGATATTTTCAATGGGTTTGTATGTATAGCTTTCTATTAGATTGTATTGGGTCAATATAGATTTTAAAATTTCCATATCTAAATCTTCCTCTTTTACATACAAACAAATGCAGTCGTTATTTTCCCAAACCCCTTCAAATCCAGCGTTCATCAATTCAGCTTCTACCAACTCCTTGGCTTCATCGGGGCAAAATATGGTGAATTCTAAATACATTTTGGCTCCATAACCCCCAAAGGAGGAATTAAATGTTTTTTCATTTTCATATTTTTAAATGGCTTTAACAATTTCCACAAAACTACGTGATTCCAGAGCCGCTCCACCAATCAATCCTCCGTCAATATCTTTGCAACTTAGTAACTCTTTGGAATTGTCAGGCTTCATACTACCCCCATATAAAATTGAAATGTTTTCGGCAGTTTCAGTTCCATATTTTTCTAATAATTTACCTCTAATAAAA
>JBJXDS010000086.1:0-5558 GCA_046154525.1 Bacteroidia bacterium | reverse complement strand
CCTTCAAAAGAGTATAAATTAAAAACCATTTGGTAAGCTGGTGGCAAACTTTGAATAATATTCATTAATTCTTTGGCATCCATAATACTATATATGTTTTCAGTTGATGGTATTAAATAATGATATTGTTCAAAATCAACAACAACAACTTGTTTATTACTTTTAAATTTTGCTATTGCTGTATTAACTAATATTTTTCTTATCCATCCTTCTAAAGACCCATCTTTTCTGAATTTAGATATATTTTCAAATACTTTCATAAACCCTTCGGTGAGTGTGTCTTCTGCATCTTCTCTATTTCTTGAATACCTATAGCAAACCACCATCATTTTTGGCGCAAACTTCTTATAAAGAATATTTTGACAATTTCTATTAGCTTTTGTGCATCCTTCAATAAGTTCATCTTCACTTAAATCATCAAGATCCATTTTTATTTAGATTAAATTTTTGGGAAAAAGGTTGGGTATAATAATTTTTATTTTATAATTCAGGAAATTAAAAAAAGGCGAAATGCCTAAAGCATTTCGCCTCTTGGTTAATTATTCTTTTAATTCATTACCATTAGCATCGTAAAAAAACTCAACTGTTTTAATACCTTGTTTAATTTCTACTTCATACTGGGTTTCACCTTTTGAAGTTTCGATTTTTGCAATAGCTTTAATTGTTGTTCCATTGTGTGAAGCCTTGAAAGCTGACTGCACCTTTTCGGGAAGTTGATTAAAAGATGTTGGACTTTCAGTTTCTAACCAGTTGCCTGTATCACTAAAGTTAGCTGAATAGTTTACGCCATTCCATATAAATGATGCCTCATATTCATGGGCATTTTCTTTATCCCATTTTACATGTGTAGCGTTTGGGAATTTTTTATTAAATGCTGTTGTAACAGCTATTGGGGTTTTGCTTTCGGCAAAAGTTGTCGCAAATACACATATAAATGTAAATGCAACGAAAATTATTTTTCGCATGTTTTTGCTTGATTAAATTTTAAATGAAAATTAAAAATAGCCGCATTAATTAAAAGCGGAGACTTATAAAAATCAAGCAGTCATCGGAGGTCTGAAAATATTAGAAATATAATCTGAAGGAAAGAAATTTGCGGAAAGAGAAAGGAAAGTTTCCGTTTTGCAAAAGATGTTAGTTGTTTTAAAAATAAAAGCCGCCGGAAATTGAAAACTCATAACCTGCGAAGTATGCTGATTTTGAATTGGAGAATGTGGTTTTTGTTCATCTCCATTTTCGTGCTTATCAAATATTCCATCAATATTTATAAGATGATCGGTAACAAAATCCAACACCGTCATATCTTTGTCCTCATTAGCCTTGCAATGCCGATACATTTCGGGCAGGTCTTGAAGAGTAGAGAAGTTACCCATAGGTAAACAGAAAGTTCCAAATGAGTAAAATGCTAAAATAAATATGCTAAATGCTTTTTGCAATACGATCTATTTAACGGCAAATGTATTATTTTTATTGTATGGGTGTATATGATTTAAATGGATTGGGATATGAAATACAAATCAAAAAATTTACTCTTTTTAATTTTCAAACTTCATCAAGTTCAAACTCAATAAAATTACCACTAAAGTTACTCCTACATCCGCAGCTATAGCAAAAACCAAATTGCTAAAACCTAAAAATGCCAAAGAAATAAAGATAAGCTTTACAGCTATTGCTCCGATGGTATTGATTTTTATTCGCTGCAAAGTGGCTTTGCTTAATCGAACAAGAAACGGAATAAGTGAAAGTTTATCATTCATCAAAGCGATGTTCGCTGTTTCAATGGCGGTGTCGCTTCCTGCAGCTCCCATAGCTATGCCCACTGAACTTAGTGCTAATGCCGGTGCATCGTTTATTCCATCACCAACCATTGCCACGAATTTATATTGCTGTAAAAGTTCTTTGATTTTTTCGGATTTATTTTCAGGGAGCAGGCCTCCAAATATTTTTTTGATGCCTACTTGTTTTGCAACATAGTTTCCTGCTTTTTCATTATCTCCGGTAAGCATTACAGGTTCTATATTTAGTAATTCCAACTCTTTTAACGCCGCAGCACTGTCAGGCTTTATTTCATCCATCAACCCAATGATGCCCGCTATACCATTTCCAAAACTTACCACCACACTCGTTTTGCCTTCGGATGAAAGTTGTTCTACAATTTTTTCAGCCTCTTTATCAGTATGGTGATGTTCTTTGATGTATTCTAATTTACCTGCAATAATTGCATCATGATCGCATACCAAACATTTTGCTGTGGCTCCTTTGCCCATCACGCTTTTAAAACTTTCGGTTTTATGTGGTTCAAAACCTTCCTTTATACTGGCATCAACGATGGCTTGTGCTAATGGGTGTTCTGAAAAAATTTCAGCACCGGCCGTGCAAGCCAAAAGTTCCTCACGGCTTGTTCCGTTCAGCGGAAATACATCAGAAACAATGGGATTTCCAAACGTGATGGTTCGGGTTTTATCAAGGGCAATTGCTTTAATTTTTGCTAATGCTTCGATATATTTTCCGCCTTTTATCAATGCACCTTTTGCGGATGCATTACCAATGGCGGCATAAATAGCAACAGGTGTAGAAATAACCAATGCACAAGGACAAGCGATTACTAAAAGTGTAATTGCCTGTTGCAACCAATGGTTTAAATCTAAATGCAAAATGAAAACAGGAATTGCGAAAACTAAAATTGCCATTGCAATAATTGACGGTGTGTAATACTTTGAAAATTTCTGAATGAATTTTTGTGTTTCGCTTTTGTTGCCCTGTGCCTCGAAGGTCAGGCGAATTATTTTTGAGAAAGTTGTATCAACCGAAAGTTTGGTCGTTTCCATTTCTATGAAACCATTTTTATTTAACGTTCCTGCAAAAAGATTGTCGCCTGTGTGTTTGTCTTTGGGAATTGGTTCGCCTGTGATGGCGGCTTCATCAACTGCGGTTTCGCCTGAAATAATTTTGCCGTCTAAAGGTATCATTTCACCTGCTTTGACTTGAATGATTGTGCCGACTGCAATTTTATCAATGGCAATGTTTGCGTTTTCTGTTTTTACAAAAGCTGTTTTTGGTGCTTTGCTCACCAATTCATCCAATGCCGATTTTGAGTTTTCTATTCCAATATCTTCCAAGCGTTCGCCTAAAACATACAACACTATTACTACTGCTGCTTCGGGATATTCGCCTAAATAAAATGCTCCGATAACTGCAATGGTCATTAGTAAATTGATGCTACTGAATTGAAGTTTGAAGATTGCTTTTACTCCGTTCCACAAAACATTATAGCCAATGCCTAAAATAAATGCAGCAAATACAAATGGAGCAAACGGCAAGGGAATATGAATACCGATGATAGATAAAATTTCTAATGCAACTACGATAACAATTGCGAAAAGAAGAAAGAGGAATTTTTTGTCGTGGATTGGGAGTTTCATTTTTCTGAATTATTTTATTTAAGTGAGATAGGCAATTACACCTGTGATAATAAGTATGATGCCGATGATGAGGCGTTCGTTGTGTTCAAGGAAATGAAAATTTATTTTCTCAAATCCTTTTAATGCTAAATAAACAAGCAATACCATCATTGCAACTGTTACCACTAAATAAATTAATGAAACAGAAAGTATGCCTGCCCAACCTGCACTGCCTGCGGTGAAATAGTATGTTTCTAATTCAATACATGGAGAAAAAAACATTGCGATTGCAAGTGATGTGATAATTGCTGCAACGGAAACACGATTGATTTTTTTTTCATCATGATGATGATGGTGTTGGTGTCCGTGTCCTAAACTTTCTTTTAGATGCAGCAAAAGGTAAATTAAACCCAAGCCGCCAAGTATTGCAGGAGCAAGCCATTTGAAAATTTGATTGTAGCGTTCGGAAAATTCATATCCAGCCCAACCTACAAGCAGCCCAATTATTATTGTGCTTGCTATGTGTGCAATACCTGCAATGAAGGTAACACGGAGTGTTAAAGCACGGCTCCATTTTTCGCCTTTGCTAATTGCTACAATAGGCAACCAATGATTGGGTATGGCTGCATGAACGATGCTTAACAGAAAAGCACTTACTAATAGATGTATCATTTTGTTTTTATTATTTATTTAATCTGGTGGGCAAGAGAACTTGGCTATGAAAAAAATCCTCAATCTCAATCAAAACAAACCAAGTCTCCGCCCATAAATATTTTATTCTTTCTCTTCGGTATTTTTCATTTTCATTAGCAAGGTGTACGCTCCTTGTATTACAAAAGTTTTGTTCCGCATATCGGTGCTGTCGGCAAAGGTAATTTGGGTGTAACCATTTTCGTTGTTCTGGGTAGTTACTTCCTGCATTTGGTATTTATTTTTTTCGGTTTGTGTGAAAACATATTGTTTGCCTTCAAAGCGAACTAAACCGTCATTATGAATTACAAAAGCGTTGTTGGTAGATACTTCAACCTCTGCATTCATATACATTCCGGGGATTAGGCTTTTATCATATTGTTCAAAGTGACTTTGTACCTGAATGGTTCGTTCGGCGGTTACGTCTTTGCCTATCAAAATAATTTCGCAGATGTATTTTTTGTCTGGGTTTGTGTTGTTGTAAGCAAATATTTTTTGCCCGATGGAAATTTTATACAAATCTTTTTCAAAGATGGTTAGTGTTAAATGAATGTCGGCAGGATTTACCAATTCAAACAACACATCGGTTGGCGTTACATATTTGCCGATGTTCATTTTTACTTGCGAAACAAAACCGTCTATAGGGGAAATGATGCTGATACTTTTTGAAATGTTATTTTCATTAAGGTTGTTTGGGTTAATGCTTATCAATTTCAATTTCTCAGCTAATGAATTAATGAGGATTTTTTGTGAGAGATAATCAGTTTGAGCATTTTGAAAAATCTTGTCGCTGCTGGCTTTGCTTTGGTTCAATTCTTTTTGACGGTTGTACTCCGCTTGAATAGAGGTAAAGTGTGCTTTGGCCGTGAGGTAATCTTGCTGCAACTGAATGTATTGCTGGTCTTCCATAGTGGCAATTACTTCGCCTTTGCTTATGTGCATACCTGCCAACAGCTTTGTTGATTTGAGATAACCACCCATGGGAACGCTGACTGAAACCATGTTTTGTGGTGGCACTTCAATTTTTCCGTTCACTTTTAATAAAGATGAAATGTTGCGTTGCTCAATTTTTCCCGTTTTTATTTCGAAATTTTTTAGCTGTGCATCGGTGAGTTCAACGGTGGTTTCGCTCGGTGCTTCTGTCGTTGTTTCTGTCGTTGTTTCTGTTTTAATTTCCTTGCTTCCGCAGGATGTCAGTGCAAACGCTATTGCTATGATGATATAATTTATTTTCATGATTTATTTTTATTTAGATGTTAAATAATTAAGTTGAATGATTGTTTTATTGAGTTCTTGTATGGCATCTATGTAGCTACTTTGAATAGAAATGGCATTATTGATAAGCATTGTCCATTCTAGGTAATTGATCTCACCATTTGCAAATTGTTGGCTGGCTGCTTTGGTAATAATTTCCACCCTTTTGAGCGATGTATTTTCATAACTGGTAACTGTTCTAAGTTGGCTTTG
>JBJXDS010000085.1:0-4836 GCA_046154525.1 Bacteroidia bacterium | reverse complement strand
AGTTGGGCTTTTTTTGAACTGGGTAATGGTTTGGCTATGCCTCATTTTATGAATATCTGACCCCACCAAATGGATCATTTTATTTTTTAAAAGATACTCGGCAGCTTTTTTTATTTGTGGTGAATAGTAGCCGGTAAACGACAACAAATTGCATTGAAACAAAATGCCAGAATCGTGAAGCGTATTGAATGAATTATAATTGTAAAGCAAATAATTATACCGCTCAGGGTGGGCAAATATTACCTTGTAGCCAGAGGTTAGAAGGTCGAAAAGTATTTGTTCCAAAAAATGTGGACGTTCCATATAATTGGTTTCTACCAAAATGTAATTACCCGGCAGGGTAAGTAATTCTATATTTTGCCAGTTTTGGCAAAACCATTCGTCTAGGTAATATTCAGCAGTGGCTTCTATTTCAATGTCTATTTTATTTTCGGCCAGGGCTTTTCTTACCAAAGCTAATTTTTCCCTAATTATTTCGGGCGTATTAGGGTAAAGTTCTTTAAAAATATGGGGGGTGGTAATAATCCGTTTTACGCCCTGATATTGCAGTTCTCGGATATTTTCAAGCGAATCTTCTACCGTTTGGCAGCCATCATCAATGCCCGGCAACAGATGTGAATGAAAATCTATTGTCATGCTGCGGTCGGGTTCAGCCGCAAATTTTGGTTTACTTTTAAAAATATTAAATATTCCCACTATTCAGTTTCTTCTTCGGGTTCTTCAATTATTTCAAGTTCTGCCAAATATTCTTTCAATTCCATGATGTTTTTAATTTTCATGGGGTCATACCCATGCTCATTGCCCAGATAAAGTGATACCCAATCCAGACGGTAAATAATATCAAAAATGCTGAAAATAGAATATTCGGGGATGAGCATATTCAACACCTTATTATTTTCCAGTTCAAGATGTGAAGTTAAAAAATCAAACCTTGCATGAACTCTTTGATTGTTGTCGCAATACAAAAAAATAAAGTTGGTATTTAGCCTTCCGTAATACGATTCAATAACGTTGTGATTGGCCTCCGGCAAAATATTTAAAAACCCTTCCAATTTTGCATTTTCATTTAGTTGCTGGCAAAAACGGGTAGCCACAGGGGCAAAATATTTATCGGCTACCACCACAAATTTATTTTTGATACTCGCCTTAAAAAATCGAAAAATACTATCTGCCGAATCCAATTGGTAATCGTGCAGCTCTTCAAATTTTTCTACCACTTCTTCCAACTCAGGCCGAGTATCAATTTCAGCTAATTCTCCTAAAATTAAAAATAAAAATGAAAGCCCGTAACCGATGGTCATACGGGGCTGAAATCCATCTTCTAATTGATAAAATGTTAAATTATTTTCTTTGGCCAATTCAGCTAATTGGCCCCCACAGGCTATGCAAATTATGGTACACCCTTTTTCTTTGGCTTCGCCAAAAAGAGAAATAGTTTCCTCGGTATTGCCCGAATAGGAATTTAAAATTACCAACGTTTTTGAATTGACATAACCGGGTAAATTATAATCAGCAACTGTTTCCAAAGGAATAGGCATTTTATCAAAAAACCAGGCCTTGGTAATTTGAGCACCAATGCCACTACCACCAAGCCCACCAATTACTATGTTTGAAAAGTTGGCAGCTTTGAAAGAATGATTATGGTAGGTTTCTAAAACGAATTTTATTTGGTCGGTAAAATCGTTTAATGAAGATTCATGTGTAATCATGGATGTTTAAGAGTAATTTTGCCCCGCGAAAATACTATTTTTTACGCTTAATCTTTTTAATGAGTTACCCCCCCGAAGATATTGATTTAGAAGAATCGTCCATACCCGAGGCGTTTGAATTGCACCGTTTTGTGGTGGACAAAGGGCAGGATTTATTGCGGATTGATAAATTTTTGATGGACCGCATTGAAAATGTGACCCGGGTGAAAATTCAGGATGCTATTGATTCTCTCAAGGTTTTGG
The DNA here is from genome assembly GCA_046154525.1 of Bacteroidia bacterium. Classification (GTDB taxonomy): domain Bacteria; phylum Bacteroidota; class Bacteroidia; order NS11-12g; family UBA9320; genus JABWCE01. The sequence goes on along the minus strand of JBJXDS010000085.1, from coordinate 2,884 downwards.
TAAATGAAAAACCTACCAAATCGAGTTATAAAGTAAAACCGGGGGATACAATCGTGGTGATAGCTTATGAACCACCCCGCGATGTAGAAATAATACCTGAAAATATTCCTTTAGACATTGTTTATGAAGACGAATATTTGGCCATAATAAATAAAAAACCTGGCATGGTAGCTCATCCGGGATATGGAAATTATTCTGGAACATTAGTAAATGCATTGGCCTGGCATTTTCAAAAGGATGCACCGGACGGAACAATAAGACCATGGTTGGTTCATAGGATTGATAAGGATACTTCCGGGTTATTGATAGTGGCAAAAACAGAAATGGCCATGAACAAGTTGGCCTACCAGTTCAAAAAACATACTATCGAACGGATTTATAATGCCATAGTTTGGGGAACGTTTACCGAACAGGAGGGTACGATAACCGGAAACATAGCCCGCAGCGAAAGGGATAGGAAAATTTTTAGGGTGTATGATGACCCTGAAATTGGTAAACATGCGGTTACCCATTACAAAGTTTTAGAGAACCTAACTTACGTTTCACTGATTGAATGTAAATTGGAAACTGGACGGACCCATCAAATCCGTGTTCATTTAAAGCATATAGGGCATACCTTGTTTAACGATACCCATTACGGGGGAAATAAAATATTGAAAGGGGTGGTGTTTACCAAATACAAACAGTTTGTTGAAAATTGTTTTAAGCTAATGCCCCGTCAGGCTTTGCATGCCAAGACATTAGGATTTGAACATCCTGCTACAGGTGAACACATGTTTTTTGAATCGGAGTTACCAAAAGATTTTAAAATGGTATTGGAAAAATGGCAGAAAGTGAATGAGACGTATGACCTTACAGAAGATTTAAAATAAGAAACTGTTATTCCGACGAAGGAAGAATCTTGGTTGGATACTTCGTTCCTCAGCATGACAAATAAGTAAAGTAAATTAAAATAAATATGGATGACGAAGTATTCAACCCATTAAACGATAACAGGCTAAAAATTTCCATAATAGCCGCCATAGGCAAAAACAACGAACTGGGTGGAAATAATACCCTGCTTTGGCGATTGAGTGATGATTTAAAATTATTTAAACAACTAACCATGGGCCACTGCATAATTATGGGTCGCAAAACGTTTGAATCCATAGGTAAACCTTTGCCAGGCCGAATTAATATAGTAGTAACCACAGGTCAAATAAATATGGAAGGTATTTTTACCGCCATCGACCTTAACCATGCTGTGGAATTAGCCCGTGAATCGGGCGATGATGAAGCTTTTATAATAGGAGGGGGACAAATTTTTGGCTATGCCATCGACCTCGCCGATAAATTATACATTACCCATGTAGATGCCGAATTTCCGGAAGCGGATATTTTTCTCCCTTCTATTGACTACAATGAATGGAAAATGGTAGAATCAAAATCATTTGAAAAAAATGAAAAAAATGAATTTGATTTTGAATATAAGGAGTATGAAAGAAAAAAGCCAGACTGGTAAAACCAGCCTGACTTTTTAAAATTTTATAGTTTTTTTAAATTTTAACTTTTTCTGAAATAATACCGTCGGCTGTATTTATTACTATAAAGTAAATACCGTGATTAAGGCCTGACAAGTTAGTTTCTTCAGCGGATGAAACCGATTGTACAATTTGTCCGTTGCAGTTATATATAGTTATTACTTTTACTTCAACATCAGTTGGCAAAGCAATCTTATTTTCAATCAATTTTATTTTTACCTGAGGACTGGTTATTCCGCTAGAAGATGGGGTAAACTTATAAATGGTTCCATTTAATGGCATACCGTTCAAGGATTTGGCATTATCATCATCGGTGGTATTTAAGGTTGGGTTTAATGGATCCCCTTCTAAAAAAATATATTTCTTATAATCTACACTATACAGGTTGGCATAGGCACCGCTTTTATACCATGAAGACACTTTAACTTGATTTGGGCCATATCTAAACTCAATAATATTGGATGTTTCATAAAGCCAGCATTGTACACTTCCCGAATCACGAAGATTAGGCAAATCTCTTTGAAAACCAAAATTACGATACTCTATTTTTAAAATTCTGTTAGGCATGGTTCCTTCTACTAAATAGCTCACAAGAGATCTGCCTGTTCCCCGGCTGTTCAAATCTTCACCTACAAAAGTTATTTCACCTCCATAAGTATCATCAATATTCAAACTTCCATAATCATCAATAAATATGGTATCGTGAAGGGTTGAACCATATAATTTGAACTGGAAAGGCATTCTTATTCCTTTGCCAAAGTCCGACCAATTATCATTATTAATAACGGTGGTACCGCTGAGGTTAAAATAGGCCCCATTCGATTTTGAAAACGTGTAGGTCTGTGCATTTGAATTTAGGGCAAAGCCCGCTGCTAAAAGTAAAATTAGGTTTTTCATGTTTGAATTTTCTTTTTTAAGAGGTCAAATGTATAAAAAATGTATTATAGTTATAGCCTTTGAATAAATATTGTTTTCCAATTTGGTTCGAAATTTTAATTCAACCGATCTATATAGCTTAGGCTGTCGCTCCGCATCTTGCGAGTGACAATACTCAATGCTTCTGGCAATTTTTGTAATTATGGTTTTACGAAATATGCCGAAGGTATAGAAAAAGAAGTCGTTTAGAAGATGCAAGCTATAGAAGGGGGGAACTTTCTTATTTATTTCATTATTTTTTTATCCAATATTCCAATTCACTTTTCGTGGTCGTGGATTATTACAATTTCATCCTCCTATCGCATCACACCTGTTCTCAATTCTTTTATTGATACCTTGGTGATTTGTTGCTCCTTTTGAAGGTTTTTAATTTCGCCAATCATCTGGTCATGCTTATAAACCATTTCTGCCGATAGCTCCATTATTTT
>JBJXDS010000084.1:0-3027 GCA_046154525.1 Bacteroidia bacterium | reverse complement strand
CTTTTTAATTTATGCAGTTCACCCGATTCAAGTGCCGCTTTCATTAAGCCATCAATCCTGTCTATTTCGTTTTGATAGTTAACTACCCGTTCATTAGTGGTGACAAAGGTTTCCTTGTTGAATTTTTCACCAAACCGTTCGCTGGCTTTGCTTACTTCTTTTTCAATTTTAATATTTATTTTTTCTTGATGCTCTTCAAGTAAAACATCTGCCCTATACCTTTTTTTGCTGTCTTTGTTATCAATCATCGGATCGCTAAAGCCATCCACATGGCCGCTGGCTTTCCACACTTTGGGCTGCATAAAAATAGCTGAATCCAATCCAACAATATTTTGATGCAATTGTACCATACTTTTCCACCAATATTGACGAAGATTATTTTTTAGTTCTACACCATTTTGACCATAGTCGTAAACCGCCGCTAAGCCTTCGTATATCTCGCTCGAAGGAAAAATAAACCCATACTCTTTGCAATGGGATATAATCTTTTTAAATTGTTCTTCTCCACTCATTTTTGTTAATGGCAAAACTAATATTTTAACCCTATATATAGCTTATGTTGTAATTTTGAAACTTTAAAATTAAATGAAACCAGCTAAATCCATTTTATATTTACTTTTATTTTTTCCAATATTTACTATTGCGCAGTTTGGGCCAAAGAAAAAAGATTTGCAATTGCAGATTGACACCTTGAAAATGCAAATGGATTTTAACCGCTTTGAATTAGATTATTTTAAAATGAGGGATTCTGTAGCTTCGGCCGATTTAAAAAGGCTAAGTCATGAATTTAAGGATTTAAAAAAATATACCCTTGACATAAATACAAACATTGAAAAACTTAGATTGGAAAATGAAGGTTTTGAAAAGGATAATCAAAAACTTAAAAAATTATACGATGATTTGTTGAAAAAAGTTGAAATCCACCAAATCCTAATTAGAAATGTTATTGGTGGCGATTCCCTTGAATTATTTGAAAAACAAATTCAGGAGGAAAACAATCCAAAATCAAGTATTGAAAGTTCTGCCAACTTTGCAACTTTTGCAGGTGAGTTTATCAGTACAATTAAAAAAGATGGAGAAGCAGGGTTGATTTCCTACCTTAGAAAAAGTAAATCTTTTTATTATTTATCCAAACCAGGATTTATTACCTCGGTAGCCGAAATAAAAGATGTGAGTGAACTTACTGAAGAAATTCCATGGCGGGCAGGATTTGATGCCTTTAAAAAATCAAAATTTACCTTGTTGGAAGGAGAAAAACCACAAATAAACTGTGACATGGCCGATTTTTATAATAAACGGGGTTGTTATGGAGGAATTGAGCAAGATTTTGATAAAGTATCCAAAGCACTTATTGCTTTAAAAGAATTCAGTCCTGATGAAGATTTAAAATTAAACAGTCAAATTACGGAAATAAAAATATCTGAAGCTTCGGTTGTTGCGTTCATTTATAGTACAGATGGTAATTTGGGTTTCTATTTTATTAAAATAGAAGGAACTTGGCAACTTTATTGTCTCGAAATTGAAGATCCATGCAGTGCTTAAATAGGTTATATCTCTTATATTTTATGAACTATTACATTATATCCTAGTATTTAGAACTTAGTACTTCAAATATTTTTAAAATCCTCCCTTGAATATTTCAATTTAATAATTACTTTTGCAGCCCTTTAATTAAAATGGCAAATCATAAATCATCCTTAAAAAGAATACGTTCAAACAACGCAAAGCGTTTGAGAAACAGGTACCAGCATAAATCAACTCGTACAGTTATCAAAGCTATCCGTAAATCAACTGATAAAAAAGAAGCAAGTACTTTAATACCAAAAATATTTTCGATGCTTGATAAATTAGTTAAGAAAAATATCATTCACAGGAACAAAGCTGCGAATCAAAAAAGCAAATTAAGCAGACTTGTAAATGCAATGAGCTAAGATATTGGTTAAAAATACTTAAAAAGTCCGCTAAAAAGCGGATTTTTTTTTGTCCGTTCGTAAAAAAAAACACCCTTTGGTTGGTTTAACCTTGTTGAAAATCTGACAGTTGAGTGTTATTGCAAATTGTTACCAAAACAAATCATAATTTTATAACGTTAAAATAATTGATTGATAGCGGATAAATTTTATTTTTGCCGTCCGATTATTAAACGAATAAAATAAAAAAACAACCACATAGAATATGAGTAGTCAAAAATCATCATCTAATTTAAGCAGATTTTTTGCCGGAATGGTAATCTTGCTTTCTCTTGTCATTGGACATTTAATTTTTTACTTTGTATTAGGCGATCCAGCTAATTTTGATGCTGAAGGGCATCCTAAAGCAGGTAGTTTTTTAGGAGTAATGTATAAAGGTGGGTTTATTGTACCAATACTTCTTGCCTTATTGATTACTGTAGTAACAATAGGAGTTGAAAGATTTATAACAATCCAACGTGCTAAAGGCAAAGGATCAATCGAAATGTTTGTTCGCAAAATCAAAGGATATCTTGCATCAGGCCAAATTGATGAGGCTATAAATGAGTGTGACAAACAACAAGGTTCTCTTGCTAATGTTATGCGTTGTGGATTAGGAAGATATAAAGAGGTTCATAATGATAATGGGCTTGATTTTAATGCTAAGGAAGCCGCCGTTATGAAAGAACTGGAAGAAGCAACAGCTCTTGAGCTGCCGATGTTGGGTAAAAATTTGGCCGTACTTTCTACTTCCGCTTCCATAGGAACCTTGATTGGGTTAATTGGAACGGTAGTAGGTATGATTCGTGCATTTGCTGCTTTGGCTGTTGCCGGCCAGCCTGATACAGCAGCCTTGGCTACAGGTATTTCTGAAGCACTGGTAAACACCATGGTGGGTATTATTGCATCTACATTCGCTATTGTATTGTATAATTTTTTCTCTACTAAAATAGATGGATTAACCTATAGCATGGATGAAGCTGGATTTAGTATTATGCAAACTTTAAAATCAAAGGGATAATAATTTACCTTTTTTTAGGTGTTGAGTATTTATAAAAACCATTAACAAAAAAATAAG
>JBJXDS010000083.1:0-14585 GCA_046154525.1 Bacteroidia bacterium | reverse complement strand
ACGATGATAAAAAGCAGTGAACGGATTATTTTCAGGATAGTTTTTTCGGTATCCATCTTAGTTTTTCTTTTGGTATTGGTTCTTAACAAAAAAATTATCCCTGTTCCCAAAGACATCCCATCGTTTGCTTATTTCCTTCCCAAACTCAATGCCTTTATCAATGGCACTTGTTTTATTTTACTTTTGGCAACGCTATACTTTGTAAAACGCAAGCAATACCAAACTCATAAAAAAATAAATATTACTACTTTTTTTCTCTCGTCCATATTTCTTATTTCGTATGTAACCTACCATTGGCTTGTACCCGAAACCAGCTATGGCGGTGAGGGTTGGCTTAAAAGTTTTTACTATTTTATTTTAATAACCCATATTATTTTGGCCGCCATTGTTTTACCGCTTGTGTTGCTGTCGTTTTACTACGGGCTAAATGATAACCGGCCCAAGCACCGCAAAATAGTGAGATGGGCTTACCCAATTTGGGTGTATGTAACATTTACAGGAGTGATGGTTTATTTGTTACTTTCGCCTTTCTATAATTTTCCTATTTAAAAATTTTGAAAAGTTTAATCCAACGGTTGCTTCAATCCATTTTAGGTTTTGAAAATTACCTGTATATTTTTTCGCGATATAAAATTAAAACCTTGAAATGGGATGAAGGTGAAAAGGACTTTTTTTATTTTTTAAAATTAATCCCTGAAAATTCAACCGTTTTGGATCTTGGTGCCAATATTGGGATAATGACTTACCATCTAAGCCAAAGGGCAGGCCACGGAAATGTATTGGCGTTTGAACCCATTCCATGGAATGCCAATACGCTTCGAAAAATTATTAAACACCATCAATTAAAAAATGTAACCTTGCGCGAAATAGCCCTGGGAAATAATTCTGATCCATTAAGAATGGTAGTTCCTGTGGTTAATGGAGTTAAAAAACAAGGGTTAAGCCACGTTATTTCGCCCGATATTACTGAATTTAACAAGGGTATAATTGTTGAAGTACAGCAACTTACCCTTGATTCGTTATTGGAAGAGATGCCCGATACAATTTCAGCGATAAAAATAGATGTAGAAAATTTTGAATATCCTGTTTTTCAAGGGGCTTCACAATTAATAACCAGGCATCGCCCCATCATTTATTGCGAACTTTGGGACAATCAAAACCGGCAAAATTGTTTTCAATTTTTTAAAACTATTAATTATGACATAATGGTAGTGGAAAACCAAAACCTTGTTACCTTTGCCCCAGGTTTACACCGCACCCAAAATTTTATTTTTATTCCTAAAAATCAAAACCATGCGTAAGAGCATCATAATTTTACTTTTTATTTTCTCTACTTTTATTTTTGTACCGGAGAGTAATGCTCAATGCCCCATGTGCAAAACCTCCATTGAAAGTGCCATGAAAGATAAAAACAATACCAAAGGCCTGGGGTTAAACAACGGGATACTTTATTTACTAAGTATGCCTTATTTAGCGGTTGGTATTGTTGGATTTATTTGGTACAGGAAAAGTAAAAAGAAACAATCCATATAAAAATTATGGCTAACGGAACAGTCGGTTCGTTGATTACGGGCAAATGCCCCAAATGTCATCAGGGGAAGGTATTTACCCATTCTTTTTATAATGTAATGCACTACAGCCAAATTCATAAAAGTTGTCCGCATTGCGGGGTAAAGTTTGAATCGGAACTTGGTTTTTTTTGGGGGGCTATGTATTTTTCGTATGCTTTAAATGTTGGTGTATCCATTATCACCGGGTTTTCGCTTTTCTTTTTTTTTAACGACCCTGAGTTTTGGGTTTATATTTCCGTAATTATTCCTATCATGATTATTCTTACGCCGGTTATGATGCGGTTTTCAAGGTTGATGATGATGTATGTGGTGGCACCTTACCGGAAATATGATCCGAAATATTTAAAAGGGAATAATTAAAAAAATCTTTCCTTGCCGAGTGTCCCCCAGCAACACTTTCCCAGCCATGTCTCGTTTGAGAATGGTTTGTGAAATGGGAAACGGACGTGGCGGTGTTTTACTATATATATCTTTTAAGCATCACTTTAAACGAAGTATTTTTGCGTTCATGCCTGTAAAAGTTAGCATAAAAGAACCTGAGCCGCCAAGTCAGCCCTCCATCGCACAGACCCACCGGGGCGAGACTTTGGCTGGGAAGTTTATTCTTTCCTTGCCGAGTGTCCTTCAGCAAAACTTTCCCAGCCATGTGTCGTTTTTTTCCTTGCCGAGTGTCCCCCAGCAAAACTTTCCCAGCCATGTCTCGTTTGCGATAGGTTTGTGAAATGGGAAACGGACGTGGCGGTGTTTTACTATATATATCTTTTAACCATCACTTTAAACGAAGTATTTTTGCCTTCATGCCTGTAAAAGTTAGCATAAAAGAACCTGAGCCGCCAAGTCAGCCCTCCATCACACAGACCTACTGGGGCGAGACTTTGGCTGGGAAGTTCATTTATGGTGAGACTCGGGGGGAATAGAAAGTTTGATCCGAAATATTTAAAAGGGAATAATTAAATAATTAACACCATTATTTTTAATATTATATTTGCCTTAAAACAACTAAAAAAAATATGAAAAATGTATTTAATTCAAATCTTAACTTTAAGCTAATTGCTGCTCTTTTACTTTCTACTATTGTATTTTTTTCATCGTGTAAACAAGCCAATCAGGAAGACGAACTAAAAATGATGAATATTGGAGATGAATCGGCACCTGCTGCTTTTATTGGAAATATTCCAGGAACGAGTTATGTACCAAATCAAATTTTACTAAAATTTAAAAAAGGTATAGATGATGAAATAATAAATGCAATATTGGTTAATAATGATGCTAAAGTTGAAGAGAAAATACTTACCGAAGCAATGAAGGAAGCTGGTGATATCGAAGGTATTTTTCTTATTAAAGTTTCTGGCGATATTTTTCAAAAAATTGGAAATTTTAAAGCAAACCCAGAGGTACTTTATGCCGAACCAAATTTTATTTACACCCACTCGGCTACTTCTAATGATCCTTATTATACCAATGGAAGTTTATGGGGAATGTATGGTAATGCCACATCCCCAACTAATCAATATGGTAGCCAAGCTGGAGAAGCATGGGCAGCTGGTAAAACTGGCTCAGCTTCAGTATACATTGCCATTATTGATGAAGGTGTAATGAATTCACATGACGATTTAACAGCAAATTGTTGGGTTAATTCCAATGATCCAATAGATGGTACAGATAACGATGGTAATGGATACAAAGATGATAAATGGGGTTGGGATTTTGTTGACAACAATAATTCAACCTTTGATGGAGTAGGTGATGACCATGCCACCCATGTAGCTGGAACTATTGGTGCAGTTGGTGCAAATAGCAAAGGGGTTGTAGGTGTTAACTGGAACATTAAAATGATTTCATGTAAATTTCTTGGCAGCAGTGGCGGAACCACTGCTAATGCTATAAAAGCCGTTGATTATGTAACAGACCTTAAAACAAGACAGGGACTAAATATTGTAGCAACCAATAATTCTTGGGGTGGAGGGGGATTTAGTCAAGGGCTTAAAGATGCCATTGACAGGGCAGATGCAAAGGATATACTATTTATAGCTGCGGCAGGAAATAGTGGAACAAATAATGATGCCACACCAAGCTATCCGTCCAATTATACAAGTTCTAATGTAATTGCCGTAGCCGCTATTACATCGTCCGGTACTCTAGCATCATTTTCTCAATATGGGGCAAATACTGTAGATATCGGTGCTCCTGGAAATGGAATTTATTCTTCAATTCCGGTTAGTACCAAAGTTAAAGGCAAAACCACAATAACTTCTGGCTATTCCAGCTACAGCGGAACATCAATGGCCACGCCGCATGTAACAGGGGCTGCAGCATTATATTCTTCCATCAATAGTGGCAGTTCAGCATCTACCATTAAATCAGCAATTTTAAGTGCTGCAATTTCAACAAGTTCCCTTTCAGGAAAATGTTTAACAGGAGGAAGACTCGATGTAAGTGGTTTTTAATTAGATTAATATTTACAAAATAAAAAAGTTTTAAAAAAAAGATTCATAAAATTTGAAATTTAAAATAAAAAGACATTTCATTTAGAATCTGACTTTAATTTTTAATATTGCATTGCTATGCGACTATTAATTATTTTCTCCTCCTTTTTTAGTTTTACCTTGGGCATAGCCCAAAAAAAAGAAACCAAACCCGAACCACAGCCCATGGTTATGCTGGGATATGTTGATTATAGAGAAGCCAACGTATGGATAATGCACGACAACTCCATTGAAACCATGATGTATTGGAACGAGGCTACCCCCGATAAAAAAATAAAAGTGGGGGCCACTATTAAAAAAGTGAACACCCATTACATATCCGATTTTAAGTTTGGTCCATTAGAACCAGGCATTACCTATAATTATAAAATATCGGGCTTTTTAGGCTTAAACGATAAAAACACGGTGGTTTACTCGTTCGTAACTCCCTCCTTGTGGCGATGGAGAAAGCCAGCCCCCGATTTTAGCCTTGCTCTGGGAAGTTGCAATTATGTGAACCAGCCCGAATACGACCGTCCGGGCAAACCCTACGGCGATACCGCCACCGATATTTACAATAAAATAGCCGAAAAAAAACCAAACCTGATGCTGTGGACGGGCGACAACATATACCTGCGTGAACCCGATTGGGGCAGTGAAACCGGAATTTATGAACGCTACATTCATTTGCGCCAGCAGGAAAACATGCGAAAATTATTGACTACCTGCCCAAACCTTGCCATTTGGGACGATCATGATTTTGGCCCCAACGATGCCAACGGGTCATTTTATAACAAAGATATTACCCTAAAAGCGTTCAACGATTTTTGGGCCAACCCTGAAGGTGGAATAAGTGACAGCAAAGGAATAACCTATGCATTTGATTATAATGATGCCCATTTTTTAATGCTTGACAATCGGTATAACCGAACCCCTGAGCTTTGCGACAGTTGCCAGGAAGAAACCATTTTGGGCCACGCCCAGTTGGATTGGTTAAAAATGAGTTTACTATCCTTGCCAAAATCAGAATTTAAAATTATAGGAATTGGGGGCCAATTTGTCAATTCAGTGAAGGCCTTCGAAAATTTTAGTAATTGGGAGTGGGAACGAAATGATATCATACAGTTTATTTATAAGCACGATATTAAGAATGTGGTATTTATTAGTGGCGACAGACATTTTAGCGAATTGAGTGCCTTAAGAAAAACAGGCAAACCTACCATTTATGATTTTACCGTATCGCCTCTTACCTCTGGTGCTTACAACAATGTTTCTGAAAAAAACTCTCACAGAGTAGAAGGTACTTTGTACTCGGCTGATAGAAATTTCGGAATAATTCAATTTGTAGGAAAAGATAAGGATCGTATCATCCGGTTTATACTTTATGATAAAAATGGTAATGAAATTTATCAAAAACAATTTGTGAGAGAATAAATCCAAGCGTTTTGAGTTTTATTAAATAAGACACTTAATTTATAACCCTTTTCAAGCCATTCTCAGTTCAACATAAATAATGTAGGTTTGCATTTCCAAATAAAATTATATGCTCAAGGAGTTTAAAAAAGCTATATCAAACCCTAATAATTATCAAGCCATTTCCAAAAAACTATGGCGTTATTTCTTTTTTGGCCTTATTGGTATGGTGGTGTTTTTGGTAATGGTAAAGGTTGGTTTGTTTGGCAAAATGCCGGATATTGATGAATTGGAAAACCCAAAAACCAGTTTGGCCTCGGAAGTTTACAGTGCCGACAAAGTGCTGATGGGTAAATATTATTACGAAAACCGGGCTAACTGTGAATTTAAAGAATTACCCAAAAACCTGGTAGATGCATTGGTGGCCACGGAAGATATTCGGTTTTATAAACATTCGGGAATTGACATTAAAGCATTAACACGCGCATTTGTTTTTTTAGGCAAAGACGGTGGGGCCAGTACCATTACCCAGCAATTGGCCAAAAATCTGTTTCATAGCCGCAGCACTTTTTTGCCTGCACGTATGCTTCAAAAATTAAAGGAAATGATAATTGCAGTGGAGCTTGAAAAACAATATACCAAAGATGAAATAGTGATGCTGTATTTTAACACGGTTCCATTTGGTGGCAATTCATTTGGTATAAAATCGGCAGCTAAAACTTTTTTTAGTAAAATCCCTAAAAAGTTAGAAGTAGGTGAATCGGCCCTTTTGGTTGGTATGCTAAAAGGTAGTACGCTTTACAATCCAGTGCGAAATCCTGAAAGGGCTATAAAACGGAGAAACATTGTATTGACCCAAATGCATAAGTACGAATTTTTAACTGAAAATGAATTTGAAACAGCCAAGGATAAACCCCTGAATCTTAAAATTTCGGTTCAAAATCAAAACGAAGGTATTGCCCCGTATTTCAGAGATTATGTAAAAGAATATTTAAGTGAATGGTGCAAATCAAGAAACTTAAATATCTATCGCGACGGGCTCAAAATTTATACCACCATTAATAGCAAAATGCAGGGACATGCTGAAAAAGCCGTAGAAAAGCAAATGGCTGCATTGCAAAAAGAATTTTTTGCGGAATGGAAAGGCCAAAACCCATGGAGACAAGAAAAGGAAGGCTGGAAAGAAGACACCAATTATTTATGGAAGAACCTTAAAAAAACGGATAAGTACATTTCTCTTAAAGAGAGATTTGGAAAAACATCCGACTCCATAATGCATTACCTTAGAAAAAAAGGCCCCATGACTGTGTTTACATGGCGTGGCGATAGGGATACCTTAATGAGCACTGTAGATTCATTAAAATATTACAAATCCTTATTGCATACAGGCTTTATGAGCATGGACCCACATACCGGAGAAATAAAAGCATGGGTAGGTGGCAATAATTTTAAAAATTTTCAATACGACCACGTTAATCCTCATTCCAACCGTCAGGTGGGTTCCACCTTTAAGCCTTTTGTGTATGCCTTAGCTATTGACAACGACCTTTCACCCTGCTATGTGGCACCTACAGGACCTGTAACTTTTAAGATGCCTGAGGGAGGCTATTGGACACCCAAAAACTCGATGCGGATAAAATCATCCCACCTTAATTTGTACCAGGCTCTTAAACTTTCGGTAAACACCGTAACGGCTCACCTGATGCAAAAATTGGGAACCAATTCACCCTACTCGGTGCGAAAACTGATTGGGAAAATGGGTATCGATTCTACCAAAATAAGACCCTATCCTTCTATCTGCCTTGGCTCTATGGATCTTTCGGTTTACGAAATGGTTGGGGCCTACTCCACCTTTGCCAATGCTGGTGAATTTGTAGAACCTATTTTTATTACTCGTATAGAAGATAAATATGGAAATGTGCTGGAAGAATTTACCCCCAAACGGGTGGAGGCCATGCGCAAGCAAACGGCATACGCCTTGTGTAAAATGATGCAACTAACCACTATGCCCGGCGGCACAGCCTCACGAATGAGAAGTACCTATGGTATACCCATGGACATCCCCATTGCTGGAAAAACTGGAACAACACAAAATAATTCAGACGGATGGTTTATTGGTGTAACGCCCGATTTGGTAAGTGGTGCATGGGTAGGTTGTGAGGATAGGCAGGTGCATTTTCGAAGTACGGCACTTGGCCAGGGGGGGCACATGGCCATGCCCATATTTGCTTACTATATGAAAAGTATTTATGACGACCGCTCCATAGTTTTAACCAAAAGCGATTTTAAAAAACCCGATATAGAAATGACTATAGAATTGGATTGCAACAATTATGATGGTTACGACTATAAGGAAAACCCCGACGATGAAGAGCCCGACCCTATTGAAGGGGTGGATTTTTAATCACTAATTTTAAAAGTAACAACAGAAATATTGTTGGCGTAAATAGTTAAATAGCCAAATTTAGTTGTATTGACTATTTGAAACTCCAGGCCATTATTTTCTATAATTTTAGTTTTAAGCGGATGAGAGTATTTTTCTGTTGAAAACTCATAGGCTAAAGTGGCCGATTCAGGAATATTTACTATTTTAAAATTAATTGTATCACCTATTTCGGTATTAATTAGTCCCGTTAAAGGATTTAATATGAGTATTTCAGGTGCCATTGTCTGATTGTAATAAAGGGGTTGTTTTAAAAAATATTCCTTTGATTTTTTTGTAAGTACCCAGGAAGTATCCTTGGGGTAATGGTTAAGGGAAAATCGCTCGGGATTGGCAAAAAAGTAGGTATCATCATATTTATGAATAAATAATTTCTCTTTCTCATCCACCGTTCCTGCTCCCCATGTAGCGTCTATTAATTTCCATATACCATCTATTTTAACGGCATTCCAAACATGATTGTTTAAAGAAAACCCAACCCCAATTTGGCTTGGTTTGGTTTTAACCCCGCCCGTAATAATAGTACTTTCCAGCCCGCATAAATCACACATTTTTTTAAAAAGTATGGAATACTCCTCGCAAACCCCCTTCTTCGTTTTTATGGTAAGTGTCGCTGTTTTTTCAAAATACTTTTTTTCCTTTTCAATTAACTGTTCTTTGGTTTTATAAGAAAATGTTTTGTAGCGATTACCTGAATAGTAAAGTTCAACATCATATTTCACATTCATACTTATCCAGGCATAAATGGCTCTGGCTTTTTCATCAGGTTCATTAAAGTCTGTATTTATTCTTGCGGCAAGTTTATCGGTGTTTGAAAACTTTGGGTAGCGCTTTATGGCGCTATCAATTTTTAGATATTTCTGAGCTTTTAAACCAAAGCAAATTGATAAAGATATAACTATTAATATGGTTTTAAATCGGTTCAAGAAATTACTAAAAGGTTTTTATTTTCCGAGAAATCTATCTAGCATTTTAATTCAAATTATCATACCAAAAATTTCTGCGGTTCAGTTTCAAATCCTGAAGGGTGCTTGATTTTACCCGAATGGTGAAATCGAAACTGCGGCGAAATCCTACAGGTATCCAGCCAAAACTAAATTCCCAGCAATGCAAGTCTCGGAAAAGGTCAATTTTAGAAGGGGTTAGTTCCTTGGTTTTAAAATCGTATCCTGAGCCAACGACTATTTTCCAATTTTCACTTAGTTTTAAATCGCCACTAACTGTAAAACTTTGATTAATCTGGTTGGCTTCATTGGGTACAGGCTTGCTGTAACTAAAATTATAATTGAGATTTAGTGACCATGGAATATTAAAATCAACATAAAATTGGGGGTAATTGTTAATCATTGCAAGTTCTTGCTGTGTGGCATTGGTTGATGTTTTTGGTTTGCGAGCCTGGGGATTAAGGTTGGTTCCCAGGCTAAAACCAAAATTGGTAAGCCGACCCAAACTTTTTTTATCCATTATTACTAATTCATCAATGCGGCGGGTGGTGTATTTATAGGGGTCAATTATCCAATTATAATTGATACCTACCTTACCGTTGAACAAAGATGAACGTCCACTAAAATTAAGATTAGTCCATTTAAAACTATCGGCCACAAAATTATGGCTGGCACCAATATTTAACATTTCCATCAGTTTTACCTTTTTTGAAACCACCCCTGTATCGGTGTATTTTCGGATTTTCATTTCAATATTATTATTAAAATTAAAACCTATAGAGGCTTCTTTGCCACCTGCAGGAAAACCTAAACCAGCCCCGTTATAAATCGAATAATTTTGAATAGTTCCAGCTGTATCAGTCTGTACCTTTTTATAGCCATTTTTTTCAATTTCCAAATCTGGTCTAAAACCAAAATTAATGCTTGGAGTAAATACATGCCTCAATGCTTGTAGTCTTCCCCTTTTAAATTGAATCATGCCATAAAGCATTGTATTGAGGCTTAGGCCCCCCTGAATGGATGAGGCACGATCAAACCCATTGGTTTGGCGGGTTAATACACTATCCTGTGCCGTGTCCCAATATCTTTCAATAGATTTTAAATACCAGTATTCGTTATAAGAAATAGTGGGGTTCAATTGAAAATATTTAAAAAGTTTTATGGATGCGGTTAAGGGAATGGAATGTATCATACCGTTGTTCAAGCTATCTTGTATTTTAATTTTTTCAGGGTTTCTCTCAAGTCCTATGGCTGGCCCAAGATGCCTTTGTTTCATTGAAACACTGTTTCTTATATTTCCATTATATGATAACCCGACTGTTTTAAGGGCTTTGTTGCGGGTATTCATATTTTGAAACGGGGTAATTCTTGGTACATTTAAGCTTAATTCAGGAAATGAAATATCCACTTGTTCGGTAGTAAGGTTTTGGCTAATATTACTACTTGCACTCAGATTAAGGCCATTTTTAAAAAAAGATGTGCTGTAATTGATACCCGACCTTACAATGGACTGGATAATACTTTGTTGCTGCAATGAATTATTTTTATTGTAGCTGGGCGATTGGTAATTTACATTGGCATTGAACGACTGACCGGGATGTGATTTGGGATCCATGGAGTAATTCCATTTTACTACATAATCGTTCACAATGGTAATTCCAGTTTCCTGTTCCCCAAATTTATTATGTACATAGTCCACCCCAAAATTCCCTCTAAACCTTTAACGCTTAGCATAGTTGGAGTTAATGTGAAAGCCATACGTTCCCCTAAAATAAAAATCTCCAGTTACCGCCAAGTCTATGTACTTATTTATAGGTAAATAATACCCCAAATTTCGAATAGCAAATCCACGGTCTTGGGTTTCATTAAAGGTGGGAAAAATAATACCCCGTGCCTGCCCTTTTTGTAATGGAAAAAACCCAAACGGGATAACCAATGGCGTATTTACTTCAGCTATTATTAAATTGGCCGGCCCCGTAACTACTTGCTTTCCCGGAATTATTTTAAATTTTTTTGCTAAAATATAAAAATGCGGATGCACCGAATCGTTGCAGGTGGTGTATCGGGCATTTTTAATATACGTATTATTATCAGGATCTTTATAGGTTCGTTCACCAAACACAAAACCATCATTTTGTTTTGTCCTTGCATTATACACCAAAGCCTTTTTGGTATCAAAATTATACTTCATACTATCACTGGTAAACTGGTCTTTACCATCATCAAAATGTGGCCTGTGAACCATAACACCCAATGAATCTAAATAGGCCCTTGCAAAAATATCCTTGGTATTAAAATCAACCATAATAAACCCAGCATCCAGATTTATATCATCATAATGCACTTTTGCATTCCCGTATAGATAAACTTTTTTGCCCGGAAGATCGAGCACCATAGAATCATCAGCACTGTAATCAATGGGAACTTCAATTCCTGACTTTGGTTGTAAATTAAGTGTGTCGGTTTTTATAGAATCACTTTGGGCATGTATTTCCAACTGCCCAAAAACCAATACAATTAGCCACAAACAATGGATAAGTGTTGGTTCTGATAATTTTTTATAGATTTTTTTCGTTATAATATTGTAAGTATTAATAAACACTACCACTAAGGCCTCAAAATTACAATAAGAAACACGAGGTTTAAAAATAGTTATTGACGCCATGCAAGTAATAAAACTTAGAGATTGGAACGATGAACAGATAAAGGCCAATAGCCGTTTTTTGCCTGTAAATAGTTTTTCTCCCCGTGGATTATTGTTATCAGTTGTGCTTCTGGCTATATTTAGCATCCAATCGGTTTTTAACAAAAATCATGCCTCTGTGGCCATTGTAAAAAAAGGGAATGAAATATCTTCCCCACAAAGCGAAAAAAAATATTCTTCCTTTCTTCAGGCTGGTGATAAAATTATTAAAACTATAATTATAGATGCCGGTCATGGAGGAAAAGACCCGGGCTGTATTGGCCATGGAAATATTTATGAAAAAGACATTGCACTGGATATAGCCTTAAGATTTGGAAAATTAATTGAAGACAGCATTAAAGGTGTTAAAGTAATTTATACCCGAAAAACCGATAAATTTATAGAACTTTATCAAAGGGCAGCCATTGCCAACACCAGTGCTGCAGATATTTTTGTTTCCATACATTGTAATTATAATCCTGTTAATACGCTTCACGGCTTTGAATCGTATATAATGGGCACTCATAAAACAACAGCAAATCTTGCCGTATCTAAGCGCGAAAATGAATCAATTCTATTAGAAAAAGATTATAACAAAAACTCGGAATACGAAGGATTCGACCCAAATTCGGCTGAATCAGATATCATTTTTTCACTATATCAAAATGCCTTTATGGATCAAAGTGCACGATTAGCCTCAAAGGTGCACGAAGCTGTAAAAACTAATAAAGTTTTACATACCAAGGATGTAAAACAAGCAGGATTTTTAGTGCTTTGGAAAACCGCTATGCCAAGTATATTGATAGAAACTGGTTTTTTAAGTAACGATACCGACCTAAAACTTCTTAATTCAGAAGAAGGCAGAAAAAAATTATCCTATAGTTTGATGGTAGGCTTTAGAAATTACCGAAATTGGTATGCAAATCAGTAAATTTGCACCCCATCAATTTTTTAAAAAAATTTCCAAAAAATGAAAATAAGTAACGAAACCAAAGTAGGGGCATTATCGGCTATAGCCATTACCATCCTTATTTTGGGTTATAATTTTATGAAAGGTGAAAACCTTTTTACCTCCTACAATAGATACTATGCATTATATGATGATGTAGAAAATTTAATTAAATCCAATCAGGTGATGATTAACGGCTATAAAGTGGGGCAGGTAAGTGACGTGCAAATGGATTCGAAAACCTTAAAACTTTTAGTTGAAATAAAGGTTCCTAAAAACATAAAGGTATCAAAAGACGCGGTAATAAAAATAGTGAACACAGACTTAATTGGTTCCAAAGGGGTTCAAATTATTATGGGCACATCACGCACCTATGCCAAATCAGGCGATACCCTAAGCTCAGACCGGGATCAGGGAATGGCCAAAGCCATGAGCAAGTTGATAGCTCCATTATCTGAAAAAATAAATATTTTATTAACAGAAATAAACAGCCAGATTGGCGGTGACCAGATTAAAAAAACACTTCAAAGCCTGAATAAAACATTGGCAACAGTAGATGCTGCGGTTAAAACAATTGAAAATACCATATCAAGTAAAGATGCCCAACTTAACGGTATATTAAGCAATATCCAAACTGTAACGGGTGATTTAAAAACATCAACGCCAAAAGTAAATTCAATACTTAGCAATTTGCAGGAAACCACCGATGAGCTAAACAAGCTAAAGTTAGAGGCCACTATTAACCAGTTAAAAACTGTATTGGCCGACATTTCAAAAACCATTGACAATATAAATAAGGGCCAGGGTTCACTAGGCAAAATAGCTACCAATGATGACCTTTATAAAAAACTAAACGCAACTCTTGATTCGTTTCAAAAATTGGCCGATGATATTAAAAAGTATCCTTTACGCTATTCTGGTTTTACACTAAAACAAAGAGGAAAAGGAGATAAACAGCAGACCAAGGGGGAGAAAAAGTAACTATAGATTTAAGGGAAATAATTATAAATATCCTTACGGTGCATAAATCTGAGTAAGGTTAGAGTTTCTGCTTCTTGTTTAAGTCCGAGCCTATAGTTCCCAATCCTTATTCGATAATAACTGCCCTTTGATTTCATTTTTTTACAGCTTTTAATATCAATAAGAGATTTGCAGTTTTCCAGATTTTCAATTACTTCGTTTATTTGAACTGCAAGGTTTTTATTGCTAATGCGTTCAACATCTTTTTCAAAAGACTTTTGAACCTCTATTATCATTTATCATTTATTATTTTTGATAAATGAGATTTAACATTGATTAAACTTCCTTTTGTGGATTTCTCAGCATCTTTAAGCAACGAAGTAAATAAAAAATCTTCCATTTCGGCTTTTGAAAACGTAGAAACTTCTTTCTGAACTTTTTTCAAAAGGTTAAGAAGAAACGTAGTTTCACTTTTTGATTTTGAAGGGATTAGAATGTATTCCATGTTTTAAGTTTTGATAAACAAAAATAATACTTTTTCAGATTTATTTTTTTTTGTTGCTCACATCAAACTATTTTCTATCATTGCAACACGCTTTTTAAAAGCTTTTTTTAAAAAAATTAAAGTATCCTTAGATGAAAAAATTTCTCCATATATCTATCTATTTATGTATAAGTTTTCTCTGTGCTGGTAAGGCATTGGGGCAAACAGGGGATTTAATAGCAGGCAATTATGTTGTGCTTTATTCCGGTAAAGTTTTTAAATGTACCTACATTGAGTATCAGTCACCTATTATTAGTGCCGATTCATTAAGATTTGATGAAGATGATGTAAAGCTTTTCAAATTTGGTTATTCAATATATGCCAATTCAAAACGTTTTTCTCTTTTCAATAAAACATCAAATTTATTGCTAGCGGAGTCAACTGGAAAAATCAACTTATATCAAGAAATTACCATTATCACTAGAACAACTCAGTACGGAACTTCTCAAACTAGATCAATAACTTATTACTATAACAAAGGATTTGGCGATTTAAAATACACTAAAATAAAATTCTTAAAGGAAGATATGGCTGACTGTGCTGAATGCATTGAAAAACTGGACCAGATTGGAGTAATCCTGAATTCAGAAAAAAAAGAAGCTGCCATAAGAGA
>JBJXDS010000082.1:0-7613 GCA_046154525.1 Bacteroidia bacterium | reverse complement strand
ATATTTTGTACTTTATTTAAAAATAAAAAAATGAAAAAAATCACTACATTATTATTAGTTCTGTTCACCGTAGTATCTACGTTATTCGGTCAAACAGATCCTTGCAGCACCATTAAAAATGAAATTTCCTATACTTTAAATGGTACTAAAGTTACCTTAGCTGTAAAATCTACGGGCTCGGTTATTTCTCAAGAATGGATTTTTGGTGATAATACCAACAATTCAAAAGACGCTACCCCAACTCATGATTATGGGAGAGCTGGCACTTTTACACCCTGTGTTTACATAATTTTTAAAAACCCAAATTCAAGTACGCCATGTACTACTAAGGTTTGCAAAGAGATTACCATTCAAGGTTCTGACCCTTGTGCCAATTTTAGCCCAACTGCTGACATTACGGTTGACGCCAATGGATTGGCAACTTATAAATCTGTAACAGGTACAGGCTATAGCTACTCATGGAGTTTTGGTGACGGAACATCATCAAACACTGGCGATGGAACACACCAATATAAGCCTGGTACATACAAACCATGCGTTACTATTTATTTAGTTATAAATGGTGTTAAATGTTCAAAAACCCTTTGTAAAGAAATAACAGTTAAAGATACTGAGGACCCATGTAGAGATTTTAACCCATCAATGGGTATGACTGTTGGAGCCGATGGAGTAGTTACCTTTGAGGCTTCAGCTGGCACAAACTATACTTACTCCTGGAATTTTGGTGATGGAACATCAAGTAGTGACCGTGTAGGAAAACACACTTATAAAGCCGGATCTTACAAACCTTGTGTGACCATTACTGCTGTAATTGGCAATGCAAAATGTACAAAAACAATATGTAAAGAAATTACAGTTGGTGGCACCGAAGATCCATGTAAAGATTTTAACCCAACGTTTAGTTATAAATTGGATGAAAAAGGTAATGCTTATTTTTCAGGTTCTAATTCAACCAATACATATACTTATACCTGGAGCTATGGAGATGGCACATCAGGTACAGGCGCTCAAACCACCCATGCCTATAAACCAGGAACCTACAAAGTTTGTGTAACTATTTACGATACTAAAACCGGTTGCAAAAAAACTGTTTGTCAGGAAATAACCATCCCCGGTACCAATACAGACCCTTGTAAAGATTTTAACCCTACATTTAGTTATAAAATAGATGGAAATGTAGTTGTTTTTGAAGCTCAAAGTGGTACTAATTACACGTATAAATGGATTTTTAGTAATTCAAATCAAACCAGCACTGAAAGAGTTGTAAAGATTGACTTTCAAAAGCCAGGTACTTATACTGCCTGTGTTTATATCACTGATCCTAAAACAAAATGCACCAAAAAGATTTGTAAGGAAATAGTTATTAAAGCTAAAGAAACGGAAGACCCATGTAAAAATTTCAATCCAAAAGTTAGTTTTCAGGCAGACGGCCTTAAAATGCACCTTGAGGTAGATGGAGGAAAGGGTTCAACCATGGAATGGAGTTTTGGTGATGGAACTAAAGGCAGCACCGATCGTAAAGTAACTCATGTTTATACAAAGGCTGGTAAATACACAATTTGTGTTACTGTATACGATGCTAAACGTAAATGTAAAAAAACTATCTGCTTTACAATACAGGTAGAAGGAAAAACAGAAGACCCATGTAAAAATTTCAACCCTGATTTTTCGTTTAAGGTTACCGAAAATAAAGTGGTAGTAGTAGGTAGTGGAGCAACAGAATATTTCTGGAACTGGGGTGATAAAACAGAAGGTAAGGGTAGCACAAGCGACCATTCTTACAAAGTAGCAGGTAAATACACAATTTGTGTTACTGCTTATGATCCAAAAACAGGATGCAAAAAAGTAATTTGTAAAACTATATCTGTAGGTGGATCTGGAAAATTTGTTAAGCCTGAAAATGATGGAAAAGACGCCATCATGGTTTATCCTAATCCTGCGGTTAGTATGATTTCGGTAATAACTTTAACCGATAGCCCAGCCAAAATATTTGTAAAGGATATTTATGGATCCGAGGTTATAAGGTACGATGCTACCCCTAATGAAAACAATTCTATAGATATGCTAATTAATGACCTTCCAAAAGGCACTTACTATGTATTAGTGGAACAAGACGGTAGAATAGAAACCACAAAATTTGTAAAATAAAAGGTAAAATACCTCAATAATAAAGCGGAGTCCACAAGGCTCCGCTTTTTTTATTAACCTTTTTTTATGCTTGAAAAAATTTAGAAAATACAGTGGCAATTAAAAATTAAAAATATTAATTTCGCAGCCTTATTGTCCGATGGTGTAACTGGCAACACGTCTGGTTTTGGTCCAGAAGAGTCTAGGTTCGAGCCCTAGTCGGACAACTTAGAAATAAGTTTATGATAGTCGAACACTAAGGGAGACGAAAGTAAAACAAAATGGAAAAAGCATCTAACAAAGTAAAAATCTTTACATGCCGGGGTTCCCGGTATTTATCTGAAAAAATTGCTGCTGATTTTGGAGAACCTCTTGGTGATGCATCTTGTGCCCTATTCAGCGATGGCGAATTTCAAACAAGTATTAACGAATCTGTAAGAGGTACTGATATCTTTATTATCCAATCTACCAATCCTCCACAGGATAATCTTATGGAATTGTGCCTAATGATTGATGCGGCTAAAAGAGCGTCAGCACACAAGGTGGTGGCGGTTATTCCTTATTACGGTCTAGCTCGTCAAGATAGAAAAGATAAACCACGTGTACCAATCGCAGCCAAAATGGTGGCCGATATATTGACCGCAGTTGGTGCCGATAGAGTGATGACGATGGACTTGCATGCTCCACAAATTCAGGGATTTTTTAATATTCCGGTTGACCATCTGGACGCTTCGGTTATTTTTATCCCATACATTCAAAGTCTCAAACTACCAAACCTTAAATTAGCAGCCCCTGATGTTGGTGCCTCTAAAAGGGTAAGATTTTTTGCTCAGGCCATGAATGTGGAAATGGTGATAGTGGATAAGGAACGGAAAATAGCAAACGAAGTAGCATCTATGACTATTATAGGTGATGTAAATGGATATGATGTTGTATTAATTGATGACTTATGTGATACAGCTAATACTCTTTGCAAGGCTGCACAATTATTAAAAGAAAAAGGAGCAAGATCGGTTAGAGCCGTTTGCACACATCCTGTATTATCAGGAAAAGCCTACGAAAATATTGAGAACTCAGAGTTAGATGAGCTGGTAGTGACAGACACCCTGCCTATTAAATATGTAAGTAATAAAATAAAAGTGCTTAGTTCATCCCAGTTATTTGCTAATGCCATTCGAAATGTAATTGATCATAATTCTATCAGTTCCTTATTTAGCATTGAAAAAGCATTCCAACAAAAATTAAATGTATAAAAAAATAAATGAAGACAATTGTTCTTAAAGGAGATGCCAGAACCGACACTGGCAAAAAAGCAACCAAAGCGTTGCGTAGCGAAGGAAAAGTTCCTTGTGTAGTTTACGGTAAAAATGGGAATAGCCATTTTGGGGTTTATGAATATGATTTTAAAAATCTGGTTTATACGCCTAACACCTATTTGGTTCAGTTAAACCTTGAAGAAGGTAAAAAACTGGCCAAGTTGCAGGATATGCAGTTTCATCCCGTATCGGAAGCTATTATTCATGCCGATTTTATGGAAGTATTGCCTGAGGTACCACTCACCATAACTATCCCTGTGAAAGTAGTGGGTACCGCGGCCGGTGTAAGGGCCGGTGGTAAACTGATGGTGAAAATTAAAAAACTTTTGGTAAAAGGAATGATTAAAGACATTCCTGATGCCATAGAGGTAAATATTGACAAACTGGAAATTGGCCAAAACATAAGGGTAGGTGATATTTCAGTAAAAGGTTTGGAATTATTGGATACCAAAGCTAATTCTGTAGTATCAGTAATGGTAACCCGTGCCAGTATAAGTGCAGCAACTGAAGAAGCTAAAAAATAATTTTAAAATTTCTTAAGATAATTAAAAGGGGCAGCAAAGCCCCTTTTTTATTGCAGCTTATTGATTTTTAAAACAACTTACAGTTTCCTTAACCGCATCTTCAATAGGGGTAAACTCCATCCCCAAAGCCTCTTTTATTTTTTTGTTGGAATATTGAATATTTTTTAAGCTACTGGCTGCCGATTCCTGAGTTATTAAACCCTTGGTGCCAGTAATAAACCCTACCATGCCAAACCACCGCCATGCTATAGCTGCCATTAATGGAGTTGCTTTTACGGAAGGGCGTTTTTTGCCAAAGGCATCGGCTATAAGGTTCATAAAATGGCGAAGCGGCATGTTTTCACCTGCCAATAAAAATCGTTCGGCAGTAATATCACTTTCAGCCAATGTTATCATGGCTTTTGCTACATCATTTACATATACAAAAGCATTGCTGCCATCGGTGTAAAAAGGGAAATTCTTAGACCCATTTATAAAAAATCGTCCGGTTGCTTTTTGCCAATCGCAGGGGCCTATTATCAGCGGGGGATTTACTATTACGGCATCAAGCCCTTCTTCAATGCCCCGCCACACTTCCAACTCGGCATAGTATTTACTTATCGAATAATTGGAAGGTTTATCCTTTTCATCCCATTGGTGCGTTTCATTTGTTATCTCATTATTATCAGTTTTGCCCACTGCTGCCGTGCTGCTTACATGTATTAATTTTTTGCAGCCTTTGGCCAGGCAGGCATTCACCACATTTTCAGTTCCCTTTACATTTATTTTAAATAGCTTTTCGCGATCGGCCTTAAAAAAAGAGACCATACCAGCACAATGAAATACTATCTGGTTTTTCTCCAAATTTTCTTCCAAATCATTGTAATCTGTAATATCCCCTTCCAGCCATTTCAAATTTTTTATCACCAAACCCGGGTCGTGTCCAAAATATAAGCCTGATATAAAATTAAACTCATACAATGAAGATTGAGACCGCTTTAGGGCATTCACACTGTAGCCCTTTTGCAGTAATGCACATACTAAATGGGCTCCTAAAAAGCCGGTGGCACCGGTAACAAAAACGGGTTGCATTACTTATAATTTAACTTTGCTAAATTAGTTCATGCAATCCACTCATGCTTAAAGAATTTTTAAGTCCATATATACCTAAACCAAATACCTGGAAAGAAACATCCATTGGGCATCTTACCTGTTTTTACGAAACCGAAATACCCGATTTGGCCGAAACCGATGTTGCCATTATTGGAATAAAAGATGGCCGGAATTCAGAAGGAAACGAAAGTTGCAAGTTGGCTCCCGACACCATCCGTGATGAATTTTATAAACTCATCAGGCAAAACACGCGGCTGAGACTTAGCGACCTTGGAAATATTAATGCCGGCGATACGTTCGAAGATAGCATAGCCGCCATAAAAATAGTTACCGAAACATTATTAAAAGAAAACATCATACCCGTAATTTTAGGGGGTACCATTGAACTTGCCTTCGGGCAATACACCGCTTACGAAAAAATTTGTAAAAACCTGGAATACGTTTGCATAAGCCCTGATTTTGACCTGAAGAACGAAACCTACCTCCGCAAAATTTGTACCTATCAGCCCAATTATTTGTTTAATATAAATGTCATGGGTTATCAAACCTACCTGGTAGAAGACGACAGTCTGAGTGTGATACAAAAACTCTTTTTTGAGGCCAACCGATTGGGGCCGCTAAAAAAAGACATGCAAGACACCGAACCCATGATACGAAATGCCGATATGATAACCCTGAATATGGCGGCTATAAAACAAGCTGATGCCCCGGGACATGCCAATGGCAACCCTAATGGTTTTTCCGGTGAAGAAGCCTGTCAATTAGCTTGGTATGCCGGGGTGGCTGATAAGGTGAAAACCTTTGGTATTTACGAACTCAACCCCGATTATGATGAATACCGCCAATCGGCCAAATTAGCTGCGCAAATTGCATGGTACTTTGTAGATGGATATTACAACCGTAAAAATGATAACCCTGTAATGCATCAGGAATTTTTAAAATACCGCTGCACCTTGGGCGAAGGCCAACCCGATGCCGTGTTTTTTAAAAGCAAGCTTAGCGACCGCTGGTGGATGGAAATTCCCTATCCTGATAATTATGGCGAACACAGTGTTTTGGTTCCCTGTTCGTATAACGATTACCTAGTTGCCTCAAAAGGAGAAATGCCTGACAGATTTTGGCGCGGTTTTCAAAAAATAAATATGTAAATTTGTTTAGTTCAATACTAAATACTCACAATTAATTGTTAAACTATTATGCCAAGTCGTAAATTTTTAAAAATCGTAATCCTTTCGTTAGGCCTCCTCCTTCTTATAGATTCATGTTCCTCAGCTTCTAGAAGAGGTTGCGATGGGCGCAAAAAAACGCGGGTACCTTTTGGGCATATGTAAGGGTTTTACCACAAATGCTCTGTCGAGTTTTCAAGTGATATTTTAAATTTTCCATCACCTGAATGTTCCAACACATACAAGCATAAATTGCTATGACTAAAATTCTCCATACGACTGAGATGTTCATTTAGCAAAAGACATAAAAAACTGCGGATGGCCCGTCCATGCATGCACACCAATATAGTATTTTCGGTTTCGCGGTCCATCATTAGGTCTAAGGCTTTTTTTTGTCTAGTATACATTTGCAGAGGTGTTTCACCATTTTCAATAGCAATATCTAAATATCCGGCTTTCCAATCTTCAATCATGCGGTGATAATGCAATTGGTTTAATGAATTGGGAACTGCCCCTTCCATCACACCCCAATTTATTTCGTTTAGTCCATGTAGTTTTTCGTAAACCAAATTATTTTCAATAAATGGTTCCACACTTTGATAGGTACGGTTTAGCTCCGAAATATAAATTTTATCAAAAGGGATATGCTTGTATGCCATATAAAATAATCGGGCTTGCAGCTTGCCTTTGTCATTCAAATCTGAATTAATTCCACGTCCCTGAATAATTCCACGTTTATTATAATCAGTTTCGCCGTGTCGTATAAGATAAATTGTTTTTTTTGTAGTGGAATTAGAAAGCATGTTTTATAACTACAAAAATATAACACTTGACGCATTAAATAAGCGGCTGCAAAATACCCTGGCCACCCACCTGGGAATGGAGGTAACAGAATTGGGCAACCATTATTTGATAATGAAAATGCCGGTGGATGAACGAACCATCCAACCCCTGGGCCTGTTGAACGGGGGGGCCAGCATGGCATTGGCCGAAACCGTGGGCAGCCTGGCGGCCAATATTTCGGTAAATGATAACTTGGCTTGCGTAGGTCTGGATATTAATGGCAACCATATAAAGTCGGCCAGATCGGGCTATGTTTATGGTAAAGCCGTTCCTTTACATCTTGGCAACCGTACCCATGTTTGGGAAATAAAAATTACGGATGATGATGAAAATCTTATTTGCATAGCCCGATTAACAGTGGCGGTAATAGACCGACCAAAATAAAAAATGACCAACTCCCCATTTATATATTGGAAACAACCGGGTGAAAACGAAATTTTTACTATTGTAAATCCTATTATCAAAAAAATAAAAGAACCTGAAATTGTAAAGGAAGGGTTTTGTTTTTTTCCATATAAAAAGGCAGGTGAAGGCTATTTTATAGA
>JBJXDS010000081.1:0-4352 GCA_046154525.1 Bacteroidia bacterium | reverse complement strand
CATCTTTATTAAGGCAAAGTTCAATTATTACTTTTCCATATCCGGATTTGGAAGGATTAAAGTTCCAGCTTGATTTGGCAATGTAACCTTTTACCCCAAAATCTACTTTTCCCTTACCTTTTGGGCCTTTATTAGGGCCGTCTCCATCATCTTCACCATCCCCTTTTTTTCCATCTCCATCACCATCTCCATCACCGTCTCCTTTTTTTCCAGTAATGCTACCATCATCTTCCCCTTCAACTCCGGGCTTTTTGCCGCTTCCTTTATCCCCCCCTTTTTTATACAAACCTTCTGATTTTATTTTTGGAACAGGTTTGGTACTTGGGGTTGTTTTTTTAAATACCGGTGTAGTTATTTTAGGAGCTGTAGTTTTAACTTCAGGCTTTTTACTTTCTATTTCTGGAGCATCTGAATTATCTGCCGTTAAAGTTTGGGCATCTGTTGCTTCTTCGGGCACAGAGGTAGCTTGCTCAGGTGAATAACCTGCCTCTTCATCAGGGCCGCCCAAATCGGGTTCGCCCAGCGAAACTTCAATACCTCCCAAAGCCTCTCCTGTTCCATTATCTCCTCCACCACCGCCATCTGCAAAACTCATGAGGAATACACATAAAAAAAGGAAACCGTGAAATATGATGGTTCCAATTAATCCTTTTTGATTTTCTGAGTCCATTTTTTTAAAATTCTAAGTTTGTAGTTATATGCTTTATGGAAACGAAAGGTAAACCCCACATCTTGCAATCTCATTTCTTATTTACCAAACACCACCTGTTTTTCTATTTTTACGTTCTTATAGCCGTTTTGTATTAGCATAACGCTGAAAGTGTTGGCTGTAGTATGTTTATAAAAGGTCTCAACAATAATACTATAGCCTTCAGATGTGTTATCGGAAAGCACTGCATTGCTATAATCATTGGTAAGGCCCTTTAATATTTTGGATGCTATGGCTTCTGATGGATAGTATCCAATCACCACATTAAAGGTTTCTTGCTTGGGTGAATTAGATTCTGAAAACGAATCTAACTGAGTTTTAATTTCAGTTAATTTTTTTCGTTCCGCATTATATTCAAGGTCTTCTAAATCAATTTTTACCTTTTTTGCTGATTTTTCTATGTTCGAATCAATATGTATAATGGAGGCGTGCTGCTCATTTTCTGGTTGATATTGAGTGGTGGTTTGGTGTTTATTGTTTATTAAATAATAAACACTGAAAGCCGAAACAGTAGCTAAAAAAACAAAAGAAGCCACTTTTAATAAGAGTGGATTTTTAAAATTAATAATTTTACCTGTTGGCTTGTATTCAACAGTTTTTACTTTTATTTCAACCTCTGGGAATTCTGTATTGGCCTCGTTTTGTGTAAATGAAATGGCAGGCTGAACGTGAAGGGGTTTTATTTTAACCGGGTAAAGGCCAAAACTTGATTCTAAAAAATTATGACCCAGATAGGGAACAAAAATTATTTTATTTTCGGTACTAAGATAAAAAGTACCAATATTTTTAAAATCAAAACTTTTGTTTAAAAAAATACGCTCTTTTAAAAATTCGGAAAATGATGCCACATCCTCCAAGGCTGATTTATAAGTAATACCTTTTGTTTGTGCCCAACTATTAGCGAGCAATCCATCGTTTTCAATCAAGCTTTGATTAAAAGCAACTTTTTTGCATGATGGGCTAATAACGTTTCGACTTTCTTCAAAACCCGAATGTTTAAAATTAGTGATGAACCCTCCAAACCCTGGTATTATTACACAGTTTTGCTTATAAAGCAACTCTGGAATACTATCTATTAAACTTACTAATACCATTGGACGCATGCAAAATAATTACAAAAGGAGCAAAATGAAGTATAGATTTATGCACAATAAGGCATTTGGCTTCTAAGTGCTTAGTTCTTAGTTCTATGTTTTTTAGAAAATAAACGTAACCCCTGCTATTCCATTTAACCCATAAACCGGGTAATTGAACCAACGTTGGTAGGTTTGGTTGGTAAGGTTATTAAGATCAATAAAAAAAGAAATGTCTTTACTAAACCTATAGTCGGCACCTATATTTATGTCGGCAATTATTGGAAGCATGGTGCTTTCATCGTCATAAATGTATCGGGCATAGCGATTACCAATTACATAAATTTTAGAATGTAAATTTAGTTTGCTTCGTATAGTTCCCGAAATTTTTGTATTCCATTCAAAATCGGGGCGCTGAAAGGCATGGGTAGTATTGGTATTATAGGAATAATAAGTAAAATTAGTTCCTATTTTAAATTTTTCAAAACGGTTGTAGTTCAACCCTGCCTGAAATTTTAAAAGCCCCACATCCTCATATTGAATAATAAATTTATGCAAGGCAAGGGTGTCGCTTAAATAAAGGGGCAGGTTATTAATAGCTTGCTGCGACACTTCAAGAAAATAATCGAAACTGCTTCCAAGTTTGCCTTTTATTCCACCAAAAATAATGTAGGGGCTATACACGTTTTTTAATTGTTGACCCTCAGCCAAAAAAGCATTTTCATTATACAACCATCGGTACGACCCTTTGGTAAGTCCGCCACTAATTCCGGCATAGGCTTTTGTTTTTTGAGGTACTACATAATAATCCACTTTAAATTCGGGGTATAAATAAAAACGGTCGTCCATTGAGTCGAGAAAAACAGAAGCGAAAAGGCCCATGGTTAAGTCCACTTCCTTATACCTCATTTTATAAACCGGATTAATATCAATATACTGTCGGTTGTATCTGGCCGTGTCTGGACCTGAGGTAAATCCTTCAAAGGCCGTGTTAATGTATAATTCACCATTTCCAACCTTTCCCCCAGTTTTATTACTTATCCGGTAACCAATTTCGTTTTGCTGAAGGATGGAAAACCTGTAAAAATCAAAATCGAAAGAAGTTTTTAATTTTTTGGAGGTTTTAATATTATCGTAATGGATATTGGATGTAATATTACTAATGCCTTGCTTTACCGAGTCTATTT
Organism: Bacteroidia bacterium; assembly: GCA_046154525.1. GTDB lineage: Bacteria > Bacteroidota > Bacteroidia > NS11-12g > UBA9320 > JABWCE01. Next base: position 1,383 of record JBJXDS010000081.1, on the reverse strand, counting down.
CAAAGGTGTCCTGCTCATGATTATATCCGTAGTAATTAAATCCATATCTTGAATAGCCCAATTGGCCGCTAAGTGTATTGCCATTTATAAATTTTGCACCACTTAATAAAATGTTATCATCCATAAAAGATTTATAGGCTGGTTTTCCGGTAGATGACAAATGGTGACCACTAATGCCATAGGCATAATTTTTATTTTTTGCATTGTGCAATTCAAGGTGGAGTAGTGGGGTGGTATAATTTCCAAATCCTGCTTTAATAAAATTTCCATTGATAGGTGAGGTGGTATTGGTTCGGTATTCCTGAGCAGCAATGGAGGTAAAAGCCGGATTAACTTTATATCTTAAATCGGGAAAAGAATAGGTAAAGTTTATTGGTTTTATTACTGGGTCTTTCATTTCGGGAGATGATTCTACCCTTTTGGCATCGCTAAGTACCGGACGGTATTGCGTATAAACATCTACATTCTCAATATCTTTAACCGTATCATTTTGAGCCAAAGCCACCACCGGAGCCAACAAGGATGTAATTATAAGTATTTTAAAAAAGCGGGCTATCATCGTATAGTAAACGACAAATTTATTTTTTTAGCGTGATAAAAAATCTTTGCATATATCCACAGCCTTAGGGAGTGTATAGTATTTTGGGAAAGGTTTTTAAAAAATACTGAAATTCTATTCAGAGCAAGAGTTCAACCTTATGCATAAATATTCCATAATATTGCATTTTAATTTAATTAATTTTTAAAATAATATGAGTTCAAAACGTCAAAAATTGTTTTTGGTATTGGGAGGTTTTTTTATTATAAATGCTATAGTTGCTGAGTTTATAGGGGTTAAAATATTTTCTTTAGAATCAACTCTTGGCTGGCAACAATTTAAAATACCACTTTTTGGGTCGGAGTTTTCATTTAATCTTACAGCAGGGGTTTTGCTTTGGCCTGTAGTTTTTATAATGACTGACGTTATAAATGAACATTTTGGAGTAAAGGGGGTTAAGTTCCTCTCGTGGCTGGCGGCAGCCCTTATTGTTTATGCTTTTTTTATGGTATTTATGGCCATTAGTTTGGTGCCTGCCTCCTGGTGGAGTGGTTCACAGGCTAATAAAGGTGTGCCAGATATGCAATTGGCTTTTAAATCAATTTTTGGGCAGGGTTTGTGGATTATTGTTGGGTCGCTTATTTCGTTTTTGGTGGGGCAAATATTGGATGCCATTATTTTTCAAAAAATAAAACTAATGTATCAGCACAAAATGTTATGGTTAAGGGCAACCGTTTCTACCCTTGTATCACAGTTTATCGATAGTTATTTGGTTCTTTTTATAGCGTTTTATATAGGTAACAATTGGTCCTTAAAAACAGTGCTAAGCATTGGTACCGGAAATT
>JBJXDS010000080.1:0-2848 GCA_046154525.1 Bacteroidia bacterium | reverse complement strand
CTTTTTACGATTTTACAATCAACACTTCTTTTTTTTACAGATGATGTTACTTTCATTTGTGTATATTTTCTTTTTTATTTGTATCTAAAGCTGATTCTTCCCCTTGTTAAATCATAAGGCGACATTTCTACCTGAACCTTATCTCCTGGCAAAATTCGAATATAATGCATTCTCATTTTACCACTTATTGTTGCTATTATCTTATGGCCGTTTTTTAATTCTACTCTAAACATTGCATTCGACAAGGCTTCCACTATCATGCCATCTTGCTTTATCGAATCTTGTTTAGACATATCTTTTTTTAGCGGGCTGCAAATATAGTATTTAAAATTTTAAATTTCCCAAAAATTATGTCATTGAACCACCGGTTGCAGTTCTTCCTTTTATTCTTCCATACTTCATTAAACCATCGTACTTACGCATGGATAAATGGGTATCAATTTGTGCCAAAGTATCTAAAACCACACCTACCATAATTAATAAAGATGTACCTCCAAAAAACTGTGCAAACTGATCATTTACCCCAAATATGATGGCAAATGCTGGCATAATAGCTACCAAGCCAATAAAAATAGCTCCCGGAAAAGTAATTCGTGAAATTATTGTATCAATAAAATCTGCTGTTTTTTTCCCTGGTTTTATCCCTGGTATAAAACCACTATTGCGTTTCAGGTCCTCTGAAATTTGAACTGGATTATAGGTGATAGCTGTATAAAAATATGTAAAGAGAACTATAAGGACAAAGAACAATGCATTATAACCAAAAGAGGTTATATCCATAAATTTAGCAAAGAAATTTGAAGCCGTAGAGGAAGTATCTGATAAAAGACCAGTAAGTGTTGAAGGAATAAACATTAATGCCTGGGCAAAAATAATAGGCATTACTCCGGCCCCGTTAATTTTTAAAGGTAAATATTGACGAACTCCACCATATTGTTTATTGCCAACTATTCGTTTAGCATATTGAACAGGTACCCTTCTTACCCCTTGTATTAGTAATATAACACTTAATATTACCACCAACCAAATAACTATTTCTACTAAGAAAATAATTGGCCCGCCGGCCCCACCTAATCTGCTGTTCAATTCACCTAATAAGGCAAATGGTAATCGGGAAATAATACCCACCATTATTATTAGTGAAATTCCATTTCCTAATCCGCGGTCTGTAATTCTTTCACCCAACCACATGGTAAACATAGTGCCTGCTATAAGTGTTACAATAGCAATAAAGGTAAACGCTGCTACAGACATTGGTGCTCCTTGTTGTAGGGCATAAATGGCATCACCTTTTGAGGATTTTAATTGAACTATATAAGCTATTGCCTGAACTCCAGCTACTGCAATAGTTAGATATCTTGTTATCTGATTGATTTTACGTCGTCCATCTTCCCCTTCTTTAGACATACGCTGAAAGGATGGCAAAGCAAATGTTAATAATTGAACAATGATAGAAGCCGATATATACGGCATTATACCTAATGCAAAGATAGATGCCCTGTCAAAAGCTCCACCAGAAAATGTATTAATCAGCCCTAAAAGGCCATCCTGCGTTGATGCTCCATACTTGGCATTCATTACAACCGGATCAATACCTGGAAGATAGATAAATGTACCTATTCGATATACCGCAAGGAGCAAAAGGGTTTGCAAAATCCTTGATCGCAACTCCTCAATACTCCAAATATTTTTAAGGGTAGATATTAGTTTTTTCATCCAGTGGATTAAATTGTTTGAGTGGTTCCTCCGGCATTTTCAATAGCAGCCTTGGCAGTATCTGAAAATGCATGAGCAGTAACGTTCAACTTCATAGTTAGTTCACCTCTTCCTAAAATCTTAACTTTCTCAGTTTTGCTAACTATTCTACCTTTTAAAAAAGTTTCATGGTTTATTGTATCCGTATTTAAACTCTGGGCAAATTCTTGAAGCCTGTCTAGATTCATGCTTGTGTATTCAACCCTAAATGGATTTTTAAATCCAACTTTTGGAACACGACGTTGCAGTGGCATCTGACCACCTTCGAAACCTACTTTTTTGGAGTGACCTGAGCGTGAGCCTGCACCTTTATGACCACGTGTGGAAGTTCCACCCGTACCCGAACCATTTCCCCGTCCTTTTCTTTTTCTGTCGCGAACTGACCCTGCGGCTGGTTTTAAATTACTTAAGTTCATTGCTAAACGTTTTCTACTTTTAATAAATGCTTTACTGAATTAATCATCCCTACCAGGGCAGGATTTGCTTCCACTTCTTTTGAACGGTGCATTTTGTTTAAACCTAATGCTATCAATGTTCTTTTATCTCTTTCGGTACGGTCAATACCACTTTTTACTTGTGTAATTTTGATTTTTGCCATAATAAATTAACCGTTAAATAATTTGTCTAATGAAATTCCTCTTTGTTCAGCAATTGTATAAGGGTCGCGCAATTTTGCCAAGGCATCAATGGTTGCTTTTACCACATTATGTGGATTGGAAGAACCTTTTGATTTTGCCAATACATCGTGCACACCTGCACTTTCCAATACTGCCCGCATTGCACCACCTGCAATTACACCTGTTCCGTGAGATGCAGGAGTAATAAATACTCTGCCTCCACCAAACTTTCCAGTTTGTTCATGAGGTACAGTACCATTTATAACAGGTACTTTTATAAGATTTTTCTTGGCATCTTCAATACCTTTCGCTATAGCATCCGTTACTTCACTGGCTTTTCCAAGTCCATGCCCCACAATTCCTTTTCCATTGCCTACTACAATTATAGCTGTAAAACTAAATGTACGACCTCCCTTGGTAACCTTAGCCACCCTATTTATACTTACTACAGTTTCTTTTAGTTCAATATCTGTAGC
>JBJXDS010000079.1:0-18913 GCA_046154525.1 Bacteroidia bacterium | reverse complement strand
ACAAGTTTCCGTCTATTGGAAATTATACCTTGAAATATTTAATAGAGGAGAAAGGTTGCAAAGATTCCAGTTCTCAAAATACAAATGTAATAGATGCTCCAAATTTGGATTTAGGTACTGAACAACGCCTTTGTGAGCAGAAAGACATTATTTTAAACGCTTTGAAATCCAACACCAACAGCTGGGCCTGGAATACTGGAGAAACTACTCCATCCATAGTTATAAATAAAACCGGGAAATATTTTGTTTTATTAAATCACCGGTGTAAAACAATCACTGATACTGTTTCTATCACCTACTTTGGAGATGAATGTCCCTCGTTTTTGCCGAATGCTTTTTCGCCTAATGATGATGGTATTAATGATCTTTTCGAAATCAGAGGCCGTGAGTTTTTTGAAATCGAAATTTCAGTTTACAACCGTTTGTTTCAGGTGGTCTATTATTACAAAGGCTCACCTAAAGGTTGGGATGGAACCATGAGTAACGGTGAAAAAATTGGGTTGGGTACTTATCCCTGCCGCATTATTTTAACCGGATTTAACGGGGAAAAACTGGAAGAGAATATGTCTTTAACAGTAGTAAAGTAGTTACCCGTAATATTCCACATATTGCCGGGGAGTTTCATAAATTTTGATGCAATGCAATGTACCCGAATTGATAAAGGGATTTAACTCACCCCAAATGGCAATAGCCAAATTTTCAATGGAAGCCATTTTACCAGCCATAAAATCTACATCCAGATTGATATTACGGTGGTCTATTTTATCGATAACTTTTTCCTCTACTAGTTCTTTCAAAACCTTAAGGTCAATTACAAATCCTGTTTCAGGGTTTGGAATTCCTTTTACAGTAACATACAAATCAAAATTATGACCATGCCAGTTGCTGTTAGCACATTTGCCAAATACTTCCATGTTTTTTTCATCGCTCCAGTTGGTGTTATATAGTTTATGGGCTGCATTAAAATGCAACTTACGAGTAACATAAACCAAGCCCTTAGTATCGTTCATTATTGTGCCGCAAAATTACTATGGAATAGGTAATTTGAAGAAATTTTTATTTTTTAATGGTCTCATAATAATTGTAAGTGTCATTTCTATACTCAAGAATTCTATAAAATTATTATTTTGATACTACCTTATAGTTCATAACTCATCTTTAACAAATCCGTGTTACTTGCTAATTTTGCCCCATGTCTCACAAAATTTTGCTTATTGGCGCAGGGCTTTCTACCACCCATCTTATTGATTATTTGGCCACCACCGGGATATCTGAAAATTGGCAAATAACCATTACCGACAGGGATGAACAATTAGCTAAATCAAAAGCCGTTTATAATACCACATCGGCCCGGGTTTTAGATACCAATGATACCGAAAAATTAAATGCCATAGTAGCTGAACATGATATTGTTATTAGCATGTTGCCCGCCCATTTGCATTTGCCTGTGGCCGAGTGTTGCCTTAAAAATAAAAAAAATATGGTAACGGCATCCTACTTATCGGATGAGATGAAAAATATGCATGAGGAAGTGAAAAATTCAGGACTCATTTTTTTGAACGAAGCAGGTCTTGACCCCGGACTTGACCACCTTACGGCAATGAAAATAATTGATCACCTAAAAAACGAAGGACATACCATCCGGGAGTTTGAAAGTTTTACAGGTGGATTAGTAGCTCCTGAAGATGATGATAACCCTTGGCATTATAAATTTACCTGGAATCCCCGAAATGTTATATTGGCAGGGCAGGGAGGGGCTGTAAAATTTTTGCAGGAAGGCCAATATAAATATATACCCTATAATAAAGTTTTTAGGCGAACCGAAATTATAGAAATAGAAAACTACGGTAAATTTGAGGGCTACGCCAATCGTGATTCACTGAAATATATTGAGACCTACGGCTTACAAGATATTAAAACCATGTTTAGAGGTACACTAAGGCGACCTGGATTTTGCAAAGCCTGGAATGTGTTTGCAAGCCTTGGTGCAACGGATGATAGCTACACCTTAGAAAACTCAGAACACATGACCAACCGCGATTTTATAAATTCTTTTTTGGCTTATCACCCCACCGATTCGGTAGAAATAAAATTAAAATACTATTTAGATATTGACCAGGACGAAACCGACCTTTGGGATAGATTGGTTTGGCTGGATATTTTTAAACCCATAAAAATAGGGCTCAAAAATGCTACCCCCGCTCAAATTTTGCAACATATACTGGAACCTAAATGGAAAATACAGGAACATGAAAAAGACATGATAGTAATGTGGCATAAGTTTGTGTATATGAATGGCAACCTGCGACAAGAATTACAAGGTTCCATAGTGGTAAAAGGCGAAGATCAAAAACACACTTCTATGAGTAAAACAGTTGGGTTACCGCTTGGAATTGCCACCAAACTTATTTTGCAAAACAAAATAAAAACAAGAGGAACCGCAATCCCAATTCTTCCAGAATTTTATAATCCTATATTGAACGAACTTAAGAATTTTGGAATAGAAATGCACCTTTCTTAGCATCTTAAAATGGTTAAAAAGGATGACTATTCTTCCAATTAAAACTTTGGCTAAAAACTTTGGAAGAGAACACTTTAGGGTTGATGGGATGGGGCTGAGAGACTATTTCCTTATCCAAACAGTATCTACCCGCTCGGCCATTCCTCCTATCAAACCTAATCCCCCGTTAATATTAGAATACACATTGCCGGGGTTGAAATACGGAGTTCCAAATATGGCATTGTTTTTATTTTCTGATAAAATAAATTTATAATACTCGGGCGAAATATTTCGGCATTTAATGAGCACAAATTGACGAGTACAAATCATTTTGTCCGACACCACTCCTTTTGTAAAAGGAATACGAAACCTAAAAAATACATTGCTTACCTGATTCTGAAGGGTAAATAAAAAAGTTTTTTTCTTTCCGTTAAATAAATTGTCGGTCACAGGAAAGGTAAAGACATCAGTTCCTATGGTATTCAAGTTTAAAAAATTATAATTAAGAGTTGGTTCCTCATATTTATCATAATATTTAATAAATGAATACTTATTATTAATAGTATCGTTTGTAGCTGTATCTATTAAAATGCCCGAATGATATATTTCAACCTTAAATTGGTAGGCATCACTAAAAGATCCGTCATCAAGTAGCGTATAACTAAGTTGTGCATTTTCACCCTGAGTTAGTTTTAATTCATCAGGTTTTTGTAAAGGATTTGGCATTTGCACCGAGCCCGATACTTCCATCGTTGAGTTCAACAATTTTAAAGTATAGGTTTTAAATTTTTTGGGTTTTATTTTGAACCGATGTGTTTGGCTGTCGCCTTGTAAGCTCTTTAAAAGTATGTGATCTACAATATTTTCGTCTTCAAAAAGAAACATACCCACCTGCGAAATATCTAATACATCGGTAGTTTTAATACCCATATTTCCACTGGTAACAATGGTTATAGTACTATCCAGGTTTAAAATGGCCCAAATTACCGGCTTTGCCTGGTATCCGTTACTCTCTGGTTGAAGTTCTTTAACACATGACCCCAGACCAATAATTAGGCAGATGCCTATGCCATATTTTTTAAAAACTAATTTCATAACTAATAAATGGTATTAAAGGCAGCAACCCTACTTCGTAAAATTTAAGCTTGTTTACGGTGTTTTCCCCTAAAAAACTGGTGGAAATAAAAAGTGGATTCAAATGACTGTATACATTATATGCACCAATGTTCCAAACTCGCGTATTTCTTTTAAATTTTATAGTTTTGGTAAACGAAATATCCATACGGTGATAATTAGACATTCTAAGATTATTACGTTGGGTAAATTCGTAGTAGGTTTTTCCATTCATTGAATATATGGAAGTAGGCACTGTAACAGGGCTGCCAGTAGTATACAGCCAACTTAACGATACATCCCAGTGTTTTTTTGATGTAGGAAATTTAATAAATACCGAAACCTGATGCCTTCGGTCATACTTGTATGGAAATGCTTTTCCATTATTAATATCTGCAAATTTACGTTCCGATTTGGCAAGGCAATACCCAATCCAACCTTTTATTTTACCCGTTTGCTTTTCTATCATTACTTCAAGGCCCTTGGCTATACCATCTCCAATATAAAAGGATTTGTCCCAGTCATATCCACCAAAAAGAAATAAGGCACCTTCCTTTAGTTCCACCAGATTTTGCATTGATTTATAATAGCCTTCAATCGAAAATTTAAATTTGGTTTTAAAATAATATCCTGCCCCAAATGTATACTGGTCAGATATTTGGGGTTTAAGGTAATCGGTTACTGGTATCCAAATATCAATGGGCAAACCTATACTGTTATTTGGCAATATTTGTAAATTTTGCTGCATTCGGCTGTATGATCCATTGATATATAAATTTTTTGTAAATGCATAGTTGCCTGTAAACCGGGGTTGAAGCAAGAAATAGCGGGTATTTTTTACATTTATTGAATTAAAACTTGCTCCAATATTAAGGCTCAATCTTTTTACTGGTTTCCAGTTATCTTCAATAAAAATTACTTCTTCATCGCTATAAATTTGTTTGTCACCTATTGTAGTGTCGATGTCCACATCATCCAAGGTAGTGGTATAATTGAGTGTCCCGGTATTAAATCGATGATATATAAAATCAGCACCTGCTGTTACACGATGGTTTTTAAACTTATTTATTTCAAAAAGGGTTTTTATAAATAAATCGCGGTTGCCACTGGTTTGTTTATAGTTTAAATTAGTAGTTTTTATTTGTGGATTTGGCTTGGTTTCCCAAGTTAGTTCATCCTCAAAACTGGTACTATATTCTGTAATCCCTGCCGTTGTAACCATAAATATCTTATCGGTTAATATATGGTCCCATCGCATACTGCTCATTAGGGTAAACCATCTGAGTTGCTTTAAATGATCTCTTTTTTGAAGGCTTTCAATGGAATCGGTAAAGATTTGTTTTTCGGTTATTTTCCCTCTATCTGTGCCCATAAAATAATTGGCTGATAGTTTATCCCTGTTGCCAATTTTAAAATTTAATTTGGCGTTAAGGTCATAAAAATAATACCAGCCCGAGTAATTGTTAAGCGCCTTTCGGCTACTAAAATATTGAATTGGTTTATAAAAAGCAACAAAATAGGTACGGCGAAATGAAACCAAAAACGACGCTTTATTTTTAATCAAAGGGCCTTCTATAGTAGCCGATGACAAAAGCATCCCAATATTAATTTTACCCGATATTTTTTGATTATTGCCATCTTTAAGCTTTATATCTACAATAGAAGATAAACGTCCGTTATGCTTGGCCGAAAATCCTCCTTTTATTAGTTCTACAGAATTTACGGCTCCTGGATTGATAATAGAAAACAGCCCAAAAACATGCACGATATTATAAACTGGTACACCATCAATAAGCACCAAATTTTGATCAGTTCCACCACCTCTCACATTCAATCCACCGGCACTTTCACCAGCACCTTGCACACCTGGTATCATTTGTATAGCCCTTAAAACATCAGGTTCGCCCAAAAAAGAAGGGATATCCTTAATAGCTTTAAGATTAAAATAAAAACTATTGGGCCGGTGTTCCGATTTTGAAACCCCCTCTTCACGTATTTCTATTTCTTTTAAATCGGGCCGAGGTTCTAAGTTAATAATTTTAAATGAATTGGCCTTATTGATGCTTTTTTCTTTGTAATTAATAAAACCAACATACCTAATCTCAAGACTAAGCGAATCTTCGGGCAAGGTAAGGGTAAAAAATCCATAATCGTTGGTTACCGTTCCACGTTTGTTATACTTGCAAAATACCGTGGCGCCAATCAATTTTTCACCATTTGTTTTATCAAACACATAGCCCGATAGAGTATAATTAATATTGGAACGGTACTTGGCAGGTTTTAGCACAATGGTATTGCCTCCAAAATATTTAAATTCGATGTAGTAAGGTTTAAGCAATCGGATAAGAATATCCGATAATTTTTCGTTGATAGCCTCAAAACTTTTTAATTCCTCCTTGGGCAGTATGGCTGATTTGTAATTAAATGTAACCCCGGCTTTATTTTTAAGAACTTTTAATATTTCAGGAACTGTTTTATGGGTTAGTGAAATTGTAATAATTTTATCAAGTGGATTGGCATTCTGACAAAAGAGAGCACCCGTTTTAAGCAAAACCAGTAGTAATATATAAAAGCGATTGTTTTTGGCAGAAAGGCGAATTACCACCCCGTAAAATTATGGATTTAAGATGTAATCCGTATCTTTTTTTGTAATTTTAGAATCCGTAAGTTCTTCTAAAAGCCTTATGGATGCTGATAAATCAAGCCCTTCAAATGAAACCGTATAGTGTTCTTTTTTACGGTTAGCTGGTATTACTATTGAAATTTTATACGTTTCCTCAAGCTTTTTAATAATAGTTTCCAACTTGGAATCTTTAAATGATAGTCCGGTTACCCAAGCATCTTTGTGCATAGATGTAATTATTTGTTTATCAATAGCTCCCTTTTGTGGACTGCAAACTAATTTTTCTCCTGGGGTAAGTATCATTTTTTCATCACCCAGGGTAAACTGAACTTTCCCTTCATACAAACTCACCTGTACCTTTTGTCCGGCATTGGCTTCTATTTCGAACGAAGTGCCTAGTACCTTGGTATAAGTACCTTTGGTTTTTACTATAAATGGTTTTTCAGCATCTTTTGCTACCTCAAAGTAGGCTTCACCCTCCAACTCCATTAACCTGTTTTGGTGATTAAAGTTATTATCCACGCTAAACCATGAATTTTGATTAAGGGTAATGGCTGTACCATCTTCCAATTTTATGGTAATAATTTCTTTAGGTCCCGTTTTATAAGTTTTTCCGGCATTAAATGAGGAGAATTCATTTTTTGCGGGTTTTAACGAAAACCAGGCAGCCACAAGTATGATGGAAGCCGCTGCTGCATATTTATAAATAGAGGGCCACAGTTTTGTTGTTTTGGTTTGGCCCTCATTTTCAAGTTTAAATTTAAGGCTTTCCCAATTTTTATCGGTATCAGCGTTTATCAAATAATCAAAAGAGCCTTCCATTTGCTCATTTATCAATTTGATAATTTCAAATTCCTTTTTCCAGTAATCATTCGTACGCAATAACTCTTCTATTACAGCCACCTCTTCAGCGGATGCTTCTCCGTCATTATAGCGGATAAGGAGAGTATATAGTTCGTTGTGATTCACCGTCTTTTTTAATTACTTACTTCATTAAGTGATTGAGCAATATGGTTATAAACCAAGCGATTGTAAGGGCTTTCGTTCAACCATCCTTGCATGTACTCTTTTTCTTCTGTATTGCACAGGTTCAAAATATACCTGGCTATTACATTTCCTTTTGCAAATTCCATAATCCTATTATTACTACTTATAGCAATACACCACTACCCCACCCTACCCCTATATGTTGTCCAAAATATTTTGTAAAATGCTGATTGCCAGTAATAAAAAGTTAAAAATATTTTTCCTTATCATTTTCAATGCATTGCCAATCTGGTTTTCCACGGTTTTTACTGATAGGCCCAGCAAGGCGGCTATTTCCTTATAACTCATATGCTCATAGCGGCTAAGTATAAATATTTCCTTACACTTATCGGGCAGGTTACCTACACTATTTTTAATAGCAGCTTCCATCTGCCTGGCCTCTATATTAGCTATGGTATTATCCTCACTTATAAATACATCGTTTAAGGTATCCAGTGGTTTTTGCTCATACTTTTTACGGGTTAATTTGTTAAGGCAGCGGTTTTTTACCGAAGTCATAAGGTAGGCTTTAGGGTTTTCGGTAAGCAAAAAATCTTCTTTCTTTTGCCAAATATTCATAAATATCTCCTGCACAGTATCAATAGCTTCCTGCTCATTTTTAAGATAATAGTTGGCAAAGTTTACCATCCCCGGCTGATAGGTTTTGTATATCTGTTCAAAACGTCCTATATCCAAAAGAAGCTTTTTTTATTGAGCGGGCAAATGTACCAATTTTATTTTCCCGGATAAATCAAACCGATGTAAGGGCCTTTTGAAGCGAGCAAAAAAATATATTTTAATAAAAATTTGGATTAACCCCAAATTCCTATAATTTTGCACCCCTCTAAAAAGGGGGGCTTAGCTCAGCTGGTTCAGAGCATCTGCCTTACAAGCAGAGGGTCACTGGTTCGAACCCAGTAGCCCCCACTTCATTAATACAAAAAGGCTTTCAGTTTGGAAAAACTGGAAGCCTTTTTTATTCTCTAATGTTAAATTTTTATTAACCCGGAATTAAGAAAAATTTGTTTTTTAATCAGAAATTAATTGATTTGTGCCACTAATCGCCGATTTCTATGAAAAAATTATCGTTGTGGGGAGGTTTGTTATTGCTTTTTTGTTTTGTACCACTTGATGGTAAATGCCAACTTTATTGGAATACAAATGGTACTTCAGGCAACTGGACAGATGCAAACTGGAGTTCTACCGGTTCATCACCCTTCACCACATCATGGAGCAATAATTCAAACACCGAGTTTACGGCAAATTCTTCTATCACATATGTCACAGGTACCCCAATTGGGAATGTCACTGTAAGTGGTTCGTCTACCACAGTTACATTTACCTCGGCTGGAACATTAACCACCAGTGGCAATATTAGAACCATTGACGTTGGGAGTGGCTGTACATTAGATTTTAATGGACAAGATGTATCAACAGCGGCAGGCACCGGATTTATTAAAAATGGAACTGGAATTTGGAATTTTTCGGGTCAAAGTGGTGCATTTCCTGGTGGATTTACGTTAAATTCAGGTACGGTAATAGTTTCAGGTAATAATTCTTTTGGCACAGGGGCAATGAATATTAATGGAGGCATACTCCAGTCTTCTTCTACTTTAACATTTGCGGTATCCTCATTGACTGTAGGCGGCAATTTTACTTTATCGGGTACCGGAAATGACATCTGGGGGATGGGTGTTGACCTTGGTTCTTCTACCCGAACTATTACTAACAGCACATCCGGTGGGAACAGAACCTTTTCTGGTGCAATTTCGGGGAGTGGTGGGCTTACTTTTTCAGGGAGTGGTTCAGGTCCGATAATTTTTACCGGTACTAACACTTACACTGGAACCACGACTGTTTCAGGTGGAACTTTGCAACTAAATAAGTCTGGAGGTGGAACATTACCAAGTTCAAATAATTGCGTTGTTAGCGGAGGTACTTTACAAATTTCATCCAATCAAACATTGAATGATGTTACTTTATCAAGTGGAACCATAGTGGTTGACAACGGAATTACTTTAACAATAAATGGTAACTTTTCCAGACATAACAGTACCACCATTACCTTGACAGGGACAGGTTCAATTCAATATGGAGGAAGCAGCACATTAACATATAATGGCAGTTCATCTCAAACACCTTCCTCTTCTGAGTTTCCAAATTCGGGCGGACCGCAAAATGTAATAATTGATAATAGCGCAGGTGTTACTTTTCCAGGTACATTTAATCGTACTATTAGTGGCAATCTAACCTTAACATCTGGAACTTTAGGAGATGGAGGAAATACTATAACTCTTGGTGGTAGCATTTTAGGTACTGGCACACATTCAGGCTCTGGCAAGATATTAATGACAGGAAGCAGCCAGACAATATCGGGAGCTATTCTTCAAAATTTAGAATTAAATAATGCGGGTGGTTTTAATTTAAGCGGCACTACTACTGTTAATGGCACTTTAACCTTTACATCCGGTAAATTAACTTTAGGTTCCAATAATTTAATTTTGGCAAACGGAGCATCTGTGAGTGGTGCATCATCCTCCAACTACGTGGTTACCAATAGTTCGGGCTACCTTCAACGCAATTCAGTAACCTCATCAACAGATTTTCCAGTTGGAAACTCCACATACAATCCCATAAATATTGTCAATTCAGGCACAAGTGATAATTTTACTGTAAATGTGGCTGATGATGTATTAACTGCAGGAACAAGTGGAACAGTTCTTACAACCAATGCTGTGGATAGAACCTGGACAGTAACCGAAGGAAGTGCAGGAAGTTCAAATGTTACATTAACAGTGCAATGGAACAGTAGCGATGAGCTTACTTCTTTTGCCCGCGGTTCATGTTATTTATCACATTTTACAGGCGGAATTTGGGTAGATAACTCTGCCGGCTCAGCATCTGGAAGCAATCCCTATTCCATATCAAGGTCAGGTATTACTTCTTTTTCACCGTTTGGGGTTGGGTCAGGCGGAGCTTTGCCTGTTTTATTGATAAACCTAAAAACCAAAAAAATAAAAGAAGGTATTTTAATAAGCTGGACAACAGCTACCGAAATAAATAATGATTATTTCAGCATCGAACGACAAGTTTTAACGGGTGAATATGAAAAAATCGGGACGGTTAAAGGGGCAGGAAATTCAACAACCAAAATGGAGTATTCTTTTTTGGATAAAAATCCGGTATTGAATTCAACCAATTTTTACCGCCTTGTACAGCACGATTTCAATGGGGTAAATGAAACGTTTGGGCCAGTATTGGTAAAATTTGAAAACCCTTTTTTAGGGGCAACCCTAAAACCTAATCCCTTTAAAAATATACTTGTTTTAACCCTGGATAATGAATTAATCATTGACAAAATAGTAGTAACCGATATGATTGGTGCAATTGTTATTGAACAATGGGTTGATGAAAATAATTTGACACTTAATACCGAAACCTGGAAACCCGGAAATTATTTTATCACCCTATTGGGCCCCGGGTTTAATAACACCATGCGGCAGGTTAAATTTTAGAGAGGCTTTGTATGGCGTCTCACCCCCCATTCAAACATTTTTTTTTGAAATTCCAATTTTTTGTTTTCCTTTGATTCCATGCAATTTCATTAACGCGGCTACCACTTAGGCCGCTTCACTATTTCTAACAATTTAAAAAAAATTAAAGGATTATGAAAGTCTATGACGAAAAACACATCAAAAATTTAGCATTGGTAGGGGCGCATAAAAGCGGCAAAACCACCTTGGCCGAAACCATGCTTTTTGAGGCGGGAATTATTACCCGCCGGGGTACGGTAGAGGCCAAAAACACAGTTTCTGATTATCACCAGGTGGAACATGACAGAGCCACTACCATATTTGCCACCCCCCTGCACACCGAGTGGCGCAATTATAAAATAAACTTGATAGATACCCCGGGCCTCGATGATTTTATTGGTGAAATAGCCGCTACCATGCGCATAGCCGATACGGTGGCCATGGTAATAAATGCAGTACATGGGGTAGAAGTGGGTACCGAAATTATATGGAATTATATAGACCGGATGAGCAAGCCCACACTATTTGTAGTGAACCAAATAGACCATCCTAATGCCAATTTTGATGATAGTTTTCAATCCATAAAAAAAGCGTTTGGCAAAAATGTGATGCTGATGCAATACCCTATAAAAGTGGGAGGTGCCCCGGCCATAGTGGATGTATTGAAAATGCAGGTTTATAAATTTGGACCACAGGGAGGCAAACCCGAAAAACTACCCATACCCGCCGAGGAAGCCCAAAGGGCTGAAGCCTTGCACAATGAATTGGTAGAAAAAGCGGCAGAGAATGATGAAGCCCTGATGGAACTATTTTTTGAAAAGGGAACCCTGAATGAGGAAGAAATGAGGGAAGGGATAAGGCAGGGCATGTTGCACCACGAATTGTTCCCGGTATTTTGTGTATCGGCATTGCTGGATATGGGCAGTGGCCGGTTGATGGGATTTATTGATAATGTAGCGCCGGCTGCCTCCGAGCTTAAACCTGAGCAAAGCCTGGAAGGAGATGAAATAAAATGCGAACCCACCAAACCCCTGGCATTGTTTGTTTTTAAAACCTTATTTGAAGCGAACCTGGGCCAGGTTAGTTTTTTTAAAGTAAAATCGGGCGAAATAAAACCGGGCGATAAAGTAATAAATTCAAGAACAGGTGAGGAACAGACCATTAATCAACTTTATATTATGGATGGCAACAAGCGTGAACCTGTATTAAAATTGAGTTCGGGTGATATAGGGGCGGCCCTAAAACTAAAACAAACCGAAACCAACGATACGCTGCACTCAGCCCAGAAAAAAATAAGCATTCAGCCCATTCATTTTCCGGAACCAAGGATAAGTAAATCCATCATGGCTGCCAATAAAAAAGACGAAGAAAGAATGAGTGAAGTGCTTCGCAAAATTCATAGCCAGGACCCCACGGTTCAGGTATCATTTAACAGTGAAGTAAGGCAATTAATTATCAGCTGCCAGGGCGAATTACACCTGGCCATAGTGGAATGGATATTGAATCATGAGTATGGCGTAGAGGTAGAATTTACAGCTCCTAAAATTTCGTATCGTGAAACCATTCAACGATCAGCCACGGCTAGTTACCGGCATAAAAAACAATCGGGCGGATCGGGGCAATATGGCGAAGTGCATTTAAAAATTGAGCCGTATATAGAAGGAATGCCTGAACCACAAGGATTTCAGTTAAGAGGAAAAGAAGAAATTACGCTACCGTGGGGAGGTAAATTAATATTTTACAATTGTATAGTTGGTGGGGTTATAGATATGCGGTTTTTGCCATCCATTAAAAAAGGAATAATGGAAGTGATGGAAGCCGGGCCTATTACCGGCTCGCATGCCCGTGATATTAGGGTGATGGTATTTGATGGAAAAATGCATGCCGTGGATTCCAACGATATTGCTTTTAAAATAGCTGGTGGTCATGCCTTTAAAGAGGCCTTTTTAAATGCCAACCCACGCTTACTTGAACCCGTTCAGGATTTGGAGGTTCATGTTCCTGAAGACTTAATGGGCGAAATAATAACCGACCTTCAAGGGCGGCGTTCGGTAATTTTGGGTATGGAAGGTGCCGGGCATTATCAGGTGATAAAAGCCAAGACCCCGCAAGCTGAATTGTACCAGTATTCCACCACCTTGAGGTCGTTAACACAAGGCAAAGGCTCTTTTACCAATAAATTTTCGGGGTATAGTCATGTGCCTCAAAATATACAGGATGAATTGCTGAAAGCCCATAGTTCGGCTACTGCCCATGCGGAGTAACCTAATTAATTTGCAGTTTCCGAAAAGCAAAAATTATATCATTTTTATTGTTTTATGTTTTGGAATTGTTACATGTCAAAATTCTAAAAATGAAAATAAAGCTATTGAAAATTTTGGTGATTCCTCCAAAACATATATCGTTATTTTAGGAACCCTTCAGGACGGTGGCTCACCCCATATAGGCTGCAAAAAAAGCTGCTGTAAAAATTTATTTACCAATCCTGACCCAACCCGAAAAGTTGTTTCCCTGGGATTGGGAGATGCCCAAAACAAAAAAACATGGCTGATTGAAGCAACCCCTGATATTTCGACGCAATTAAAATTTTTAAAAAATATTTCAAAATTTCAGGAAACAGAAACCGGCGATGGAATTTTTATAACCCATGCCCATATTGGGCATTATTCTGGATTGATGTATTTGGGCAAGGAAGCTATGTGGGCCAAAAACGTTCCCATATATGCCATGCCAAGGATGAAAACCTTTTTGGAAAATAATGGCCCCTGGAGTCAGTTGGTATCGCAACAAAATATTTTGTTAAAACCATTAAAGGAGGATTCAACAATTCAATTAAGCAGCAATTTTAAAATAACTCCTTTCACGGTTCCGCACCGGGATGAATTTTCGGAAACGCTGGGCTACAAAATAGAAGGCCCGAACAAAACAGCCTTGTTTATCCCTGATATTAATAAATGGGATATTTGGCAACGGAGCATTATTGCCGAAATAGCCAAAGTAGATTATGCCTTTATTGATGCTACCTTTTATGATGGGGAAGAAATAACTTCAAGAAAAATATCTGAAATCCCTCATCCATTTGTGATTGAAAGTATGGAACTTTTTAAAAATCTATCGGCCAAAGAAAAAAGCAAAATCTATTTTATCCATTTTAACCATACCAATCCGCTGATTGATGCCAAAAGTAAACAATATGAATTGGTGAGGAAGTTGGGGTTTGGGGTGGCCCGGTTTGGGGATGTTATTAAAATGTAATGGCTGAGATAAAATATTTGTAAACTATCAAGTTGGTAGTATGGAATCGCTATTAATAAAAACTATACTAATTGCGTTTTTCGAATTACTTTTTTACATTTTTATCAGGTAATAACTTGCTCTCGTAACCCATAATAGTTTGTTTTACTTTTTAAATTATACTGGTAATTTTTCTCAAATCTCTTAAATCTTATATCTATTAATCTTATATCTAAGAATCAAAAAGTGTTATTTTGCACATCAATGATAGTAGTAACAGGTGCCGCTGGATTTATAGGAAGTTGCCTAGTAAAAAAGCTGAATATTGAAGGCCTCGGCCCGGTGCTGGCTGTTGATGATTTTTCGGCTATAGAAAAAAATAAAAACCTGGAAGAAAAAGATATTTATAAGCAAGTGGACCGATTTGAATTTATCCAGAACCCCGGCCAATGGGGCAAACCTGAGTTTATTTTTCATATTGGAGCCCGGACCGATACCACAGAGTTTGACAAAAATTTACTTTATAAATTAAATACCGGTTACACCACCCAGCTTTGGAACTATTGTACCGAAAATAAGGTTCCCTTGATTTATGCTTCATCAGCAGCCACGTATGGTTTGGGCGAAAATGGGTTTGCTGATGACCACAAATTATTATCAAAATTAAAACCCCTGAATCCTTACGGACAAAGCAAACACGATTTTGATATATGGGCTGTGGAGCAAACCGAAACGCCACCGTTCTGGGCAGGTTTAAAATTTTTTAATGTGTTTGGGCCAAACGAATATCACAAAGGCCGGATGGCTTCGGTGGTAATGCATGGCAGCACTCAAATACGCAAAAATGGGTTTATAAAATTATTCCGTAGCCACTTGCCAGAATATAAAGATGGCGAGCAGGTGAGGGATTTTGTATATGTAAAAGATGTGCTGGATGTGATGTTGTATTTGTATAAAATCAAACCAGAATCGGCCATTTATAATCTGGGAACCGGCCATGCCCGAAACTGGAACGATTTGGCAACTGCCATTTTTAAAGCTCTGAACAAACCCGTAAACATTGAATATATCGATATTCCCGAAGACATCCGGGAAAAGTACCAATATTACACCGAAGCCAAAATGAGGAAGCTAATAAATACCGGTTATGATAAGCCTTTTACATCATTGGAAGCGGCTGTGGATGATTATATAAATTCATATTTGGTAATGGGTTCGTACTACTAAAAATTCATCACGCAGAACGGAGACCACTTAAAAAAAACAGAGAAAAAAGAATGATAATAAAATTTTATATACATTGAAAAATAGAAAAAAATTAACCTCCATGTAACTCAGCGGCCTATGGGCCTCAGGGTTGAAAAAATAAAAATGAAGCATCTTCTAAAAACCCCCTACTTTTATCTAAGCATAGCTTTATTGCTTGTAGTGGGACTTTTGTTTACCGATAAAACCACCGATGATCAGTACATAAAACGCGAAGAAACCAGAATGGGGAAGGAGCTCCAGAACCATTTGATTGAAAAAAAATCACAGGCCAATAAACTTTTTAATAATTCGGGTTTGTTAAAAGCTATTGAAAACCGGGATTTGAAAAATTCTGCTCTTTATGCTATAAAAAAACAAAATTTTTATTTTGTATGTACCAAAAATGATAGTCTTTTCTTTTGGAACTCAAATCAAGCGGTTATTGACTCCAGCATTACTAACCTTAAAGATTCAGTTGAAATAATAAACCTGGGCCAGCGTTCGTTTTTGGTTTGCAAAAAACAAATTGGCCAGTTTCAATGCTTTTTGCTTTACAGCGCTGGCGATTTTACGGAGAATGCCTCATTACCTCCCGACCATCCTTTTTATTCCGGTGGCGGTTACATTTATGAAAT
This sequence comes from Bacteroidia bacterium, assembly GCA_046154525.1. GTDB lineage: Bacteria > Bacteroidota > Bacteroidia > NS11-12g > UBA9320 > JABWCE01. Next base: position 3,001 of record JBJXDS010000079.1, on the reverse strand, counting down.
TGACCAAGGCCGAGATGGGTATATTATGAAATGGAACGATGAAGACACCATGGCTGATTTTAACTTAATTGATATTGAGGGAATAAGTGAATCCTGGGTCTTAATGGGAGTCTTGTTTCTATTTATTATTTCGTTTCTGGTTTTTAAATTTATTGAACTAACGGGCGGGAACGGATTACTAAGAAGAAATTTTTTAATTATTGCTAGTTTTACAATCGTAATCAGGATATTACTTTACAAGCGGTTAATTTTACAATCGCTGCTCAATACCGAACTTTTTAACCCTGAAATTTATGCATCTTCCTTTTTATTGCCTTCTCTGGGTGATTTAATTTTACATACCATATGCATATTGGTAGTTTTTTATTGTTTTTCAAAAATAAAAGGTCTTTTTCTTTACATCCCCAATTCTAATTTTTTATTGATAAAAGCAATCGCACTATGCACTGGATTTGCGTTTACCACCGATTTAGTATTTAGCATAATTAAAAGTTTAGTGGTAGATTCTAATATCTCTTTCCACTTTGCCGAACTACCAAAAATAAATATTTATTCTTTTTTAGGAATGACCATTATAGGAATTCTAATGGGTGGTTTATTTTATATTTTTGGTTTTCTTTACTCTAAAACAGGATTCCGAAGTTGTAGTAAAAATCAACTCAGATGGAGTATTGGGATTTCATTTGTACTCTATTCTTTTTTTCAAACTGTAAATGGTCATTTGGCGGCAGTTTCTATACTTACAACGTTAGCCTTGTGTACGGTGGTTTTGGCCTGGTTTGTATTTAAACCTGCTATCAAAGATTTTTATTTAAATATTCTTGTACTACTTGTTATTTCTGGGTTCTCGGCTTTTATTATCAATTATCATAATAAAAAACATGAACAGGAATATTTAAATGTTTTTGTAAATAAAATAGTTTCTAATCAGGATTTGGAGGCCGAAAGCAAGTTTGCCTCCATGGAGCAGGAACTTATCAAAGAATTTATAACCCCTCAGGATTTCCAGGAGTTTTTTAAACGGCAGGATGAGTATGAAAAGAGGATTAAAAACCTTTTCTTTTCGGGCTACCTCGATAAGTTTGAATTAAAAATTTTAAGTTTTGACAGCACAGGTAAGTCCATTAATCTCGATACCCGTTTTTCTTTTAAATTGCTTGATAAAATTTATTCATTTCAATCTTTCCCTACCATAAGTAACCACTTTTATCAAATTAAAAATAATGCAGGGGTTAGAGGGTACATAGCCAAGTTTGAAACCTGCAACCTGGAAGGAAATTTTGGAACCGTTTTCCTACTTCTGCAACCAAAAATAATTCAAAGCTCCCACTCCTACCCCGATATTTTTGAGGATAAAAAACAACAAAATGTTTTTGATTTTAAGGATTATTCCTATGCCATTTATCAAAATGAAAAGTTGGTAAGTCAAAAAGGGGATTACCCATATAGGCTTGGCATTATGCTAAAAGATGCAAAGAAGGACTTTTTTCCTCTTGGTGGATACAAGCATTTTATAAGTTCACCGCAACCCTATACCGATGTAATTATTAGTAAACGGCAGGATTATTTGGTAAAATCATTTGCGTTGTTTTCTTTTATGTTCATTTTTTTTACTGTTCTAGGGGTAGTATTTGCATTGGTTTGGACCTTTATTTACATAGCCCGGTTTGGTTGGCAAAAATTTACTAGCAAGCATAGAAACAATACGCCATTATTGGATTTATTGAGCCGAACTGTTCCTCTTTTGAGCCCTCGTCAACGTTTGTTAAGTTCGCGGATTCAGGTGAGCATGGTGGGTTTGGTATTTTTTGGGCTAGTGGTTTCAGTATTTTTTACTATTCAATATGTTCGCTACAATTACAATGAAAGGCAGCAAGACCAGTTATTTTTAAAATTAAAGGAAATACTAAACCAGCTAGAAAACGAACCCGACCTTCCGCGAAAACTGAAAAATGACGACCGACTTCGAGCTTTGGTCAATCAGTTAAGCGATGCCAACCGAATAGACCTCAATATTTTTGACCGTTCGGGGCTACTTTTAGCCTCTACCCAACCAGGTATTTATAATGAATTTCTTTTGGCGCCTGTAATGCACCCCGAAGCTTTTTTTAAATTAAGAACTGAAAATGCCTCCCAATTATTGCAGTCCGAAAAAGTAACCGATTTTGAATATTTATCGGGATACGTGCCCTTGTTTGATGATGAAAATGTAATTAAAGCATACCTCAACCTGCCCTATTTTACTGAGAAGTCGGAAATTGATAAAGAAATTTCATCCTTTTTGGTCTCACTCATCAATATCTATTTTCTGCTTTTACTTATTGCCATTATTATAGCTTATTTCATTGGTCAGCGAATTTCTTTACCTCTCCAGTTAATAAGGGAAAAACTATCGCAAACCAGTATTTCAAGTAAAAATGAAATAATAGAATGGAAGCGGGAAGATGAAATAGGCCAGCTGGTAAAGCAATATAATAAAATGGTGCTGGAGCTGGAAGAAAGTGCCCATAAGCTAAGCGAATCGGAGCGGGAAGGAGCCTGGAAAGAAATGGCCCGACAAGTGGCACACGAAATAAAAAATCCGTTAACGCCCATGAAACTGAATATCCAACATTTGCAGCGGGCTTGGGGAAGTGATAAAGAAAAATTGGATTCCACTTTTAAACGGGTTACCGAAATATTAATTGAACAAATAGACAGTTTGAGCCGACTGGCCACTGAATTTTCGTCATTTGCCCAAATGCCAGTAGACCAATTTATGGATTGCAGAATAGACGAAATTCTTCTTTCCACTATTCATCTTTTTGAACAATCAGAAAATGTTGAATTCGTGTATGAAAAAAATTTGCAACCCGGTAATGTTCATACCGATCCTGAACAAATAGGTAGAGTGTTTACCAATATTTTTAAAAATGCAATTCAAAGCATTCCTATTGAAAAAGAAGGAGTAATAACTATAAACTACTCCATACAAAAAACAGAAGTTGTGATTACAATAAAA
>JBJXDS010000078.1:0-7606 GCA_046154525.1 Bacteroidia bacterium | reverse complement strand
GTTTTTACGCGGCGGCCGTCGCCAAAGTTGGCATCCAAAAATTCAATACGGCCTTTACCTCTTGTGTTTCCAAAATTCACGCCATTTACTACTAATATTTCCCCTGTTCCGGCATTGGCACTTGAGCTTCCAAAACTTGTAATTACAGGGCTCGCAGTAGGGCGATATTTCAAGCGTTCGGCATTGTAGCCAAATGATTTTACAGGGGTAAATTTATTTTTGGCTAAAGATTGAAGCGTTTCATAGAGCGTTGTCGAAATTCCATCAAAAACCTTTGAGACATCAAATGCAAGGTTTTCATCTAAATCATAACTGATAAGAGATTGAACGCTAGCGGTTCCCTGATATTTTAATTTTCCATTGTTTTTCACAAAATCGGGCACTATTATTTTATTTTCGTTTAACAAAAAAACTCCAAGATCATCCTTTTGTAACTCCAGTTCGGGATTAGCCTGATGGCGTTCCAGACCAATTTGCCCCCCAAAGGTTATTATTTCAATATAATACGGGCTTGAAAGGGTTCCTTTAAAAACCTTGTAAACCTCGATAACCGATGCGGTATAGATGGCATTTTTACCCACCTCACGAAATGGATATTGGTCTATTACTTTTCCTTCCACCACCAGCGTTGAAAGGTCAATTCGTTTTTCCAACGACCATGGCTCAATGGCACATTGGCCATAACCAAAATTTGCAGTAATGCTAATAAGAAGAAGTGTAAGTATTTTTCTAATCATAAATTTGTGGGGTTAAAAAAAATCAAAATACGGGGTTAAAATTTTAATAAGCAAGATTAACGCACCTGACAGGTTTTTAAAACCTGTCAGGTGCTGGACGCTCGTTAAGGGACCGCCAAGTCAACCAGCCTAAAGCAAATGCATTGCAGTACGAATCGGGAGGGAAATAAAATTAAATCTTTGTTTCAACAAAATACATATCAATCTCACCCTTTCCTTTAGCGATAACTTTACCGCGGTGAGTACATTTAAATTTGTCTTTTACCAATTCGTAAGTTGTTCCGCTTATGTTTACTCTACCTACTTCCCCTGATGATTCCATGCGGCTTGCGGTGTTCACTGTATCGCCCCAAATATCATAAGCAAACTTTTTTACACCAACAATTCCAGCTACTACCGGACCAGTATGTACACCTATTCTAATTTCGAAAAACAATTTACCGGCAGCCTCTTTTACTACCTTATGTTCTTGCATAAATTGCTGAACAGCTATGGCCGCATTTACAACATCATTTGGATGTGTGTTATTTGCAGTTGGTAAACCACCCGCAGCCATATAAGCATCGCCAATAGTTTTAATTTTTTCTACTCCATATTTATGCATTATATGGTCAAAGGCAGAAAAACATTCATTAATTTCTGCTACTAATTCTTTTGGGCTAAGTTTTTCAGAAAGCTGAGTAAAGCCTTTGAAGTCGGTAAACATGACCGTTACCTCATCATAACTTTTTGCTTTAGAAGCACCTGTGTCTTTTAACTCCTCTGCTATTTCTGCCGGGAGTATATTAAGCAACAGTTCATCGGAGCGTTCTTTTTCTCTAGAGATTATGGTGTTCTTTTCCACCAACTCTTTGGTGCGTTCATCCACCTTTAATTCAAGTGTAACATTTTGTTCAAGAATTAATTTTTCGTGGGCCTGCAAACCATGAATGACTTCGGTTTGTGCTTTTTCCTTTTCTTTTCTCAAAATTACTAATTTGTAAATAATAGCTAATGACCAAAGCAAGCTTTGAATAATATAACCTGCCATTAATATAATTCTAGAGGTAAACTGAGGATCATTACTGCGAATTATTTCTAATAATATCAGTTGAGCTATTATCACAATAACCAAAAATAATCCCTGCGAAATGAGCATAAGCTTGGCTAACGGATTTCCTTTTATTACCAATCTGATAATTAGAAACAATACTACCAGGGGAACAGACATGATCAATATATTGGAAGTCTGTTGCCCAAGAGCATAATGACCAATCATGATAAAAAAAGGTGACCATATGATCGTAATAAATATATGGATATAGGATAAAATCATCCATTTTCCCAAGTACTTTTTAAATTCAAGGAATAAATTTAAGAAAATAAACTGACCAAGAATCATCAAAGGGATGTAAATGATACTTAGGGCGTAAGTAACAAAGATTGTAAATAATGGCTGCGAAGTAAAGATAGAGGAAGCTATTCCAAAAAAATTCAGGAAATATAGGACGGTTGAAGCCAAAGCAATACAGAGCCACAAATAGGTTTTTTCTTTAAAAACAACAAACAATGCCAAAACGTAAACAATCATCATAACAGTTATTCCTGCAAATCCGGCAAAATAGGTCCTGTATTTTCTTTTTTTAATTTCAGCTGATTTTTGATCAGTGAGAGAAATCTTAAGAACAGAGGGAAAAGTATAATGATTATTCACTTTACAACGAATAAAGAATTGTACTTCCTCACCAGATTTCAAAAAGATAGTCATATCCCGGCTGCCTCTTGGTTTCAGTGTATTTTCATCCGAAGGAACAGCAGTTCCTGCGAATTTTGTAGAAAAGGTAATGGAATCAATTTTCTGACAGAGCGTGTAACTGGAAAAATTGCTAGTTAGATACCATTCCCTATCCCGACTGGCCAGGTTCTTTATTTTAAATCTTCCCCAAACCACTCCTTCCTGACTTTCTGTAAGTTTTTTAGGTGCCAGTTTATTTTCATGAAACCTGTTTTCAAATACAGGTGAAGAAACCTTTTCGATAGTAAGAGTTTGTGTTGAATCTTCAAATACCTCAATAAAATCAGCTATCGAAAAGTCTACTACAGTTAGTTTTTTTATTTCTACTGATTTTTCTTGGGCATTAATACTTAACCGCAGGAAAATAATAATTACAAAAATCAACAACGAATGCTTCATAACTTTTTATTTGATTTAATTGAATGTAAATTCAATAATTGGAATTGGTTTTAGACTATTTTTTTCCATAGCGACCTCGCCAAGGCTGGCTTATAAATTGGAGGGTTGACTTGGCGGTGTTCTCCAAGAGTATTCATTTATCATAGGTAATATCAAAACTGGCATTTGCATCACAAATATAAAACTTTACCGAACTATTTATGATTTAAATAAGCTACATTCTTTACCCTTTCGCAATCTTTCCAAACAGGGTTAAGACCAGCGACACCTTCATGGGAATAAGATTTTTACCCAAAAGCCAAGTTGCTAAAAGATATAAATTAACTTTGCACCCATAAAATGAAACAACCCTTTGAAAAGGTTATAGGAATCATAGGCGGGGGGCAGCTTGGCAAAATGCTGATAGAAAGTGGCCTGCCCTGGAATATGCAATACAATGTGCTGGATCCCGACCCCTCGGCCTCCTGTAAAGATTATGCCAAAACATTTATTAATGCTGGATTAACCGACGGAGAGGCCATAAAAGAATTGGCCAAAATAAGTGATGTGTTGACCTATGAAATAGAACATGTCAACACCGAAGCATTATTAGAACTGGAAAGCCAGGGAAAAACCATAATTCCGTCTCCTTCCATTTTAAAAATAATTCAGGACAAAGGGCTTCAAAAAAAATTTTATACCGATAACGGCTTGCCAACGGCTAAATATAGATTGGTTGCTGAAAAAGAGGATTGGGTAGAGGTTTTAAATATATTGGAAGGAGAAAAAATAGTAGCCAAGCTATGTAAAGGTGGCTACGATGGCAAAGGTGTTTCCATTTGCAATAAAACAGATATTGTAAATGGAATTTTCCCATTTGACGGGCCTTGTGTATTAGAAGAATTTATAGCCAACTGCCGCGAGATTGCTATTTTAGTGGCAAGCAACGGAATCGAAACTCTTACCTGGCCTAGTATTGAAATGAATTTTGACCCGAAACTTAATTTGGTTGATTATTTATTTTCACCTGGAAATTTGGATAAAGCCACAGAACAAAAGGCTTCGGAAACCGCCATAGCTGCTGTAAAAGCATTAAACGGAAAAGGGGTTTTTGCGGTAGAATTATTTATAACCCCGCAAGGTGACGTTTTGATTAATGAAATAGCCCCACGTCCCCACAACTCAGGCCATCACACTATTGAAGCCTGTATTACTTCCCAGTACGAACAACTCAACCGTATTTTATTAGATTTGCCTTTGGGAAATACCGATTTAATAAAACCTGCGGTAATGGTAAACATAATTGGCCCCGAAAATAGTACAGGCAATTATAAACTGGAAGGATTGGATAAGGCCATGCAAATACCGGGATTTTATTTGCACCTGTACAAAAAGAATGAAACCCGTCCCGGACGAAAAATGGGGCATTATACGGTACTGGCCGAAACCACAGAGGAAGCCATAATAAAAGCATTGGAAATAAAAGAAATTTTAAAAATAACAAGCGTATGAATGTAGCAATAATAATGGGCAGCGATAGCGACCTTCCAGTAATGAAAGAAGCCGCTTTGGTATTGGAACATTTTGGTATAAACTATGATTTAACCGTGGTATCGGCACACCGCACCCCCAAGCGGATGTATGATTATGCCACTAATGCCCATACTAAAGGCATAAAGGTAATAATAGCAGGGGCCGGTGGGGCAGCCCATTTGCCAGGGATGGTAGCTTCATTAACCCACTTGCCTGTGATTGGTGTTCCGGTAAAATCTAGCAACTTAAATGGGGAAGATTCCTTGTTATCCATTGTTCAAATGCCGCCGGGGGTTCCGGTAGCTACGGTGGCTATTAACGGGGCAAAAAATGCAGGATTGTTGGCAGTTCAGATTTTAGCAACAGCCAATGCTGAACTTACCGCTAAAATGATAGAGTACAAAAAAACCATGATGAATGAAGTGGAAGGTAAAGCCTCAAGGCTTGAGAAGGATGGGTTTGCTGAGTATTTGAAACAACTTTAATCTTTTATTTAAAAATAACGAACAAGGATTAACGATTTATGATTTTAGAAGTAGATCAAAATCATAAATCTACATTCGTTAATCCTTGTTCTTAAATCATATACTTTTCTTAAAATGCTCATCGTAGGCAACGCCCTTATCTCAGAAGATATTTTCGAAAAAAATTTTATTTGCCATTTGGAAAAATGCAAAGGAGCCTGCTGTGTGTCGGGGGATAGAGGGGCACCTCTGGATGAGGAAGAAATTGAAATTTTAAAAAATAATCTGGAATCCATCAAACCTTTAATGGACGGGGACGGGTTAGATTTATTAGATGAAACTGGATTTTATGAAACCGATCCTGCCGATGGAGAACTGGTGACCACCTGTCGCCAGAATGGAGCTTGTGTGTTTGTGGTATATGAAAACGGTATAACCCAATGTGCCATTGAAAAAGCATATAAAGCCGGAAAAACGGATTTTAAAAAACCAATGTCGTGCCACCTGTACCCCATAAGGGCTGCCGAATACGGCGATTACACAGTTTTAAATTATAACCAATGGGATATTTGCAATCCCGCCTGTAGTTTGGGCGAAGAACAAAACCTTCCGCTGCATAAATTTTTAAAAGAACCCCTCATACGAAAAATGGGAGCCCAATGGTATGAGGAACTGGAAGAGGTTAGTAAAAATTGGAAGGGAAAGGATGGATTTTAATTATTACAGCCACAATTTTTTTTTAACCTTCTGAAAGCAAACTGTTGCAGGTGGCTGTTTCGGTTTTATCAAATGTAACATCCAATAACATTTCCAAATCCGAGTAATGGACGAAAAAATACTGCCAAATTTTAAAAAATCACTTTATTTTGAAGGTACAATAGAAGGGTTGTTGGAATTGATAAGGCTTTGGAAATGATATGTTAAATTTTAAACTTCTTTTGTAATAAAAATGGAACTAAAACTGCCTCTACCTCCCTTTAGCCTAGAAACGGCCAAACAAAAAATACAAATGGCCGAAGATGCCTGGAACAGTAAAGACCCGATAAGGGTTTCGATGGCTTATACCCCAAACAGTGAGTGGCGAAACCGCGATGAATTTATAAATGGAAGAGAAGAAATTGAAGAATTTTTAAAACGTAAATGGACCAAAGAAATAGATTACAAATTAAAAAAGGAATATTGGGCTCATACCGAAAACAGGATTGCTGTTAGGTTTGAATATGAATATAGAAACGCTTCCGGCCAATGGTACAGGGCTTATGGAAATGAAAATTGGGAGTTTGATGAAAATGGATTTATGCAAAAACGCTATGCCAGTATTAATGATTTACCGATCGAGGAGATGGAAAGAAAAATCAAATGACTTTAAGTCGGTTTTCAAAAATCCGATTACCTACTCAAATACATACTCTTCATGCTATAAAGCTCCCTAAACAAAGGATCTTTTATATCCTTCACAAACAAAATAGCTTCGCCGGTTGATTTCATTTCTGGTCCTAATTCTTTATTTACCCCCGGGAATTTATTGAAGGAGAACACGGGTTGTTTTATGGCAAATCCTTCGTGATGCGGAGTGATGGTAAAGTCTTTTAATTTATTTACACCCAACATTACTTTGGTGGCTATGTTGATATAAGGAACTTTATAGGCTTTACAAATAAAAGGAACTGTTCGGGATGCACGGGGATTGGCTTCTATCACATATACCTTTTCATTTTTCACCGCAAATTGTATGTTCAATAATCCTTTCACATTGAGGGCAAAACATATTTTGCGGGAGTATTCAATCATCTTGTTTTTCACATCTTCCGATAAACTGAAAGGTGGTAATACTGCACTTGAATCTCCGCTATGGATACCCGCAGGTTCTATATGTTCCATCATTCCTATGATATGAACATCATCGCCATCGCAAATACTGTCACTTTCGGTTTCTTCAGCCCGGTCGAGGAAATGGTCAATTAATACGCGATTGCCGGGCATATCACCCAATAATTTTATAACCGCCTGTTCAAGTTCTTCATCGTTGATTACAATTTTCATCCCTTGACCACCCAAAACATAAGACGGGCGAACCAACACTGGGTAACCCACCTGATTGGCTACCACAATGGCTTCATCCGCATTTTCGGCCACGCCGTAATTTGGATAGGGAATATCCAGTTCTTTTAATAAATCGGAGAAACGGCCACGGTCTTCAGCCACATCCATATCGTTAAAGGTAGTTCCAATTATTTTAACACCACTGGCTTCAAGGCGTTCCGCTAATTTCAGAGCGGTTTGTCCACCCAATTGAACTATAACCCCTACCGGCTTTTCCAGTTCTATCAGTTCAATTAAATGTTCCCAATATACCGGTTCAAAATAAAGTTTATCAGCAATATCAAAATCGGTACTCACGGTTTCAGGATTACAGTTTACCATGATGGCTTCAAATCCGGCTTCCTTGGCGGCCAAAATTCCATGGACGCAACTATAGTCAAATTCAATTCCCTGACCTATTCGGTTAGGACCGCTTCCCAGTACAATTATTTTCTTTTTATCGCTAACAATGCTTTCGTTTTCCCCATCAAACGTGCTATAGAAATAATTGGTTTTTGACTCAAACTCAGCCGAACAGGTATCCACCATTTTATAAACCCGGTTTATTCCAAATTCTTTGCGCTTGGCATACACCTCATCATCGGTGCAATTGCGCATGGCATAAGCAATTTGAAAAT
>JBJXDS010000077.1:0-11320 GCA_046154525.1 Bacteroidia bacterium | reverse complement strand
CGGTATTTCCGATTTTTTCATAAAAGCCATGCGAAACATAATAGGTACGAACAATTGGTTTTGTTGGAAATTGCTCCAGTCTTCGTTCAGGTTCACTGCAAACTGGTAAATATGCCCTTTGCCTTTGTCATATACTTTTAAAAACGCATCTCCATTTCTCAATTTTATGATGGATAAAGATGGAATAATACTGTTGGGGGCAAATGAAAAATATTTTTTAACCTTGGGTAATTCCAAATTTTGGCGTTCGTTTTCTACAATGTTTTCAAATAATTCATTTTGAAAATCCAAAGCACTTACTTCTGCTGGAACTATTTTTATTGTTCCAAACGGACTACAACCCAGTTCCTGAACAAAGGCATCAATGCCTGATTTTCCGGCTTCTTCGGAGGGAAAGATTGATAAATTTCCGCCATTGGCTAAGTAATTACTCAATTCCTGGCTCATACCGCTCGAAACCGCCGTAGCTCCCGAAAGAATAATTAAATCATAGGTATTCAGTTTGGAATAATCCACCTGGTTTATGCTGGTATTTTCAAGTTTAAAGAAGGGCTCGGTATTAAATAATTTTTGGATAAATACATTGGGCATGGTTTGGTAAAGTGCCAAAACTTTTATCTCATTATTTATCTGGAACGTGAAATGATAGGTATCGTCAAATACGATTGGATGGTCGGTTAGGCTGAGTTCGGCCTTTTGCCAGCCTGAACCCGTAACCGAAAAACCCAAAGTTACATCCTTGGTTTCCCCCGCAGCTATATCAAAACCGGAAATGGATTTTTGAACGGCATTTAGTTTTAAAGAAACCGTTCCTCCTTCCAGACTTTCATCACCTAAGTTTTTTATTCGAACAACCAAATTCAAAGGTTGGTTGGGTTGAAAAACCGGACTAGCAAACCATACCGAATCTATCAGTAAATTTTGACTGGTATTGCTTTTCAGAGGAATTAAATTCACTTCTACCCCGCTTTGTGGTTTGATGGATTTATCGCCGGCAAACGACTTTTGAAAATCGGAAATGATATAGGCTTTCTTAAATTTGTAACCGCTATTGGCCAAAAAATTAGTTTGCTTTTGGATTATATCTGTTAGGCTTTTGGTGCTTGGGTCTATTTCTATTTCATCCAGTTTTTGAATGAATTCTTCTTTGGAATAAAACCGATCATTAGCTCCGCTAAACACATTGCTCAATATCTGGAACTTGTCACTCTCGGCATAAGCCGAAACTATTTCACGGGCTTTGGCTTTGGCGGTTTCCAATAAAGGACCTTTTTCGGAAACGGCGTTCATGCTAAACGAATTATCTACATAAATGCTGATGGCTTTTTGGCCAGTCTCCGCTTTTTTATCATCTATGGGGATGTAGGGTTGGGCAAAGGCAAATACCAAGGCGACAATAGCTAGTATTCGGGTGGCTAATACCAATATATGCTTAAGGTTTCGCTGTTTTTGAGATTGCTGTTTTACCTCTTTTAAAAATTTAACATTGGTAAATAAAACCTTTTTGAACCGTCTGAAATTAAATAAATGGATAAGAACCGGGATGCCAATGGCCAATAATCCTAAAAGAAAGCCGGGATAAATAAACTGCATCGGTTTGTGCTGCGAAGTTAGGGGATTTCTCGCAAAGGCGCAAAGACGCTAAGTTGGGATTAGTGTAAAAATTTGATTTAAAAATTTGAACTGTAACTTGTCCTCGTTTGCAACGAGGACAAGTCGGGGGAAAAGTTGGGACAATAAAAGAGCTTAAGTGTTTTCTTCATTCTTTGCTATACCTAGTAATCGCAACCCAATTAACAAAGGGTTTCCTGTTTCCAGAAAACCCTTTGTTATTTATTGGTAAATAAAAATTATTCGTGTCTTAGTTTAACTCTACAAGACTATAACCCCAATATTGGTTGAAATCCCTGTAGTTACATTCACATTGGTTTTTGTAACGGGATTTAACGGAGACACAGGAGTAACAGTAACTGAATAGATTCCGGCAGGAAGCCCCATAATTACAAAACCACCTGTGGCTGTAACATTACTGGTATAAACTAAACTTGTGGATGACGTGGCAGTAACTGTGGCCAATGCCCCAATGGGCGTGATGCTGCCTTTAATGGAGCCGCTAATAGCCGTTTCAATAGTCCTGAGAACGGGCTTGAGTTTGTAGGTACCATTACCTTCTTTTACGATAGATTGGTTGGCATCAAAATCTATTAGGACTTCATAAAGAACACCTGCCTGTAAGGTTTGATGAACTTGCAGTTTCAATCCCGATTGTTCGGCACTTGGGGTGCTCAAAGGAAAGGTGTCACCATCAACCACCACCGTGCTGTTTGGCCCTAAAATAAGTCTGATTTGTTTTACAGTAGCGTCTTCCAAATCAGCATTGGCAATTAAGGTATCTTTGCCATTAGATAGGTCGATAAGGTTGTAAATACCTGCTTTGGTATCCAACATTACTGTGGTGCCGTTAGAACCAATTACTTCCACTGCTTGTAAATCAATATTTACTTCGGTGTAAGGTCCGGGGGCATCCGTCATTTTTACAGAATACGGGTACGATTTAGTTGTTTCAGTATCCTTTTTACAAGAACTGATACAAAAAATCAGAATAACAAGGCTTAATAAAATATTTATCTTTTTCATAATACAAAGTTAGAAGGCAATAACTTTTAGAATGTTATATGATTTTATGTAAACCTTGTAAAATTACCATGTAGAGTTAATTTATAATTCGGCAATCTTGGTCAATCTCCAGAGAGTAATTCAAATGTTAAAGAAACAACAGCAGAAAATAAAAATTTCAGATATTTTTTTATTTGGAATTGCGAAAATATTTGAATGGAACCCACAACATTCCAAAACATTCGCCTTGCTCTTTGCCCAAATGTTTATGATGAATTTTATGTGCCCGCCTGATGGCTTTAAAATAATTGTTATCAATATTTCTTAAAATTTTAAACCGCTGATGAATAAAAATATCGTGAACTAAAAAATACGTAAACCCATAAATAGTAATGCCCAACCCTATCCAAAAAAGAAAATTAAAATTGCTTTGCATACCAAAAAACAAGCCGGCAATACCGGGCAAAGCAAAAATCAAAAAGAAGTAATCGTTTTTTTCAAAAAAGCCGTACACTTCTTTTTTATGATGATCGCGGTGAAGCGACCACAGCAGGCCATGCATCACAAATTTATGAGTGAACCACGCCATAGCTTCCATGCTTAAAAAGGCTGCCAAAACAATAAATAAATTAGTAAGGTATGTTTCCATTGTTTATCTAATCCAATAAAATAGTGTACAATATATTTTCAAAATTACTTTTTAATCCAACTTTAGTTTCTCTGCCTCTGATAAATTTTCAGAATTTTTTAAAAATAACACAATCAGTTCTTTTAGTTTGCTATCCGTGGTTGAAGATACTGAATTTATAAGAAACAGTTTATCCTTATTAATGGCACTGGTATAACCTAAAAATGAAGGTGCTTTGGTTTGAATAGAAAATCGCAAAAACCGAAGTTCAATATTTTTGGAATCGGCTACTATACATTTCTCCAATAAATTTTTACCCTTTTTGAAATTTGAAAGCTTGGTATAAGGATTAATGACATGGTTGGCCATCATCATTATGGCACATGCTTTATAGCCGGCCAATAATGGATTATTATTTTCATTATAATTTCTTAAAATGGATATAATTTTATTGCAAGATACCTCCTCCGTAACTGCTTTTTGATAAAGCTGACGAACCTCATTGGCAGATGGAGTAACAGCATAAATTGGATAACAAACTAAAAATAGAGCTATGGAAATTAATTGTTTCATAACATATTCATTTTATGCTGCACCATACTATTTATCATTAGCCCAAATTTTTGACTGTTGCTTATTCTTACCCTTTGGGTAAGTACTTTGTGTGCCGGAACATTTTTAATTTTTTTGAAAAGTGAGAAATAGTAAACATAAGCTAAATATACGCCTCCCCGGGCTGAAGAAGGTAGTTTTTTAATTCCGGTTAAAGCCTCCTTAAAATCATGTTCAATCTCATTTTCAATTTCGTCTTTGGCATCAGCTGAAAATTTTGTTAAATCAATATCCGGAAAATATGACCTCCCCAAAATTTGATAATCTGCACCCAAATCGCGCAAAAAATTAACCTTTTGAAAGGCTGCTCCCAGCTTCATTGAATATGGTTTTAACTCTTGGTATAACCTATTATTCCCTTCGGTAAATACGTGCAGACACATTAATCCTACCACTTCGGCCGAACCTAAAATATATTGTTCATATTTTTCCTTGGAGTAATTTACTTTTTCTAAATCCATTTCCATACTATTTAAAAAACATTCAATTAAGTCGAGTCCAATTTGATATTGATGAACTACTTGCTGAAATGAATTTAAAATTGGGTTTAGAGAAATTCGCTTTTCAATAGCCTCATAAGTATCTGCTTTAAATTTGGCAAGCAAATAAGACCTATCGTATTGGTCAAAACTATCCACTATCTCATCGGCAAACCTTACAAATCCATAAATGGAATAAATTGGATTTCTTAACCGATGATTTAAGAAATAAATCCCTAATGAAAAACTGGTACTATAAGTACTTGTAGTAATTTTGCTGCACTTGGCCGAAACCTTATCAAAAAGCAATTTCATATATGACTAATTTTTATTTTTTAAATATTTTAATAATTGAATGGCGGCTACTTTTCCTGAAATAATGGAAGGTGGAACTCCTGGTCCCGGAACGGTAAGCTGGCCTGTGTAAAAGAGATTTTTAATTTTTTTATTCCGTAATTTGGGTTTAAGAATAGCCGTTTGCCTAAGGGTATTTGCAAGTCCGTAGGCATTGCCCTTGTATGAATTATAATCGGAAATAAAATCATTCAAACAGTAGCTTTTTTTGTAATTAATGTTTGAATTCAAATCCTCGCCCGTTTGTTTCTCAAGGCGATTCATCATAATTTGAAAATAATGTTCGCGCTTCTCTTCAGTATCTTCTAATCCAGGAGCTAAAGGCATTAACAAAAATAAATTTTCATGGCCTAATGGGGCTACGCTATCATCTGTTTTGGAAGGACAGCATACATAAAATAAAGGTTTACTAGGCCATTTTGGCGTTTTATATATTTCTGTGGAATGGGTAAAGAGGTCTTCATCAAAAAACAACGTATGATGGTTTATTTTTTTTATTTTTTTGTTAATTCCTAAATAAAAAATTAAACATGATGGAGCAAATGTCTTTTTATCCCAATAGGTTTCGCTGTAATTTTTGAACTCTGGGGGCAGCAATTTACTTTCCACATGATGGTAGTCGGCCGATGCTATTACTGCATCACATTCAAATTCTTTCCCATTCGTAATTACTTTAGTAGTCTTATTTTCTGCAATTTCAATTTTTTCTACTGCTGAATTAAAATGAAAAATAACTCCATTTTTCTTAGCTACTTCTGCCATCCCATCTATCACCTTTCCAAAACCACCCAAAGGATAATAAGTTCCCAATTTTAGTCCTGCATAGTTCATTAGGCTGTATAATGCCGGAGTTTCACTTGGCATTGCTCCCAAAAATAAAACTGGAAATTCCATAAGGGCAATTAGTTTCGGGTGCGAAAAATACTTTCTTACATGCTTACTAAAAGAAGAAAAAACTTGCAATCTGAACACTCCTTTTATTATATCTAAATCGATAAATTCAGTGAATGAAAGGCCGGGCTTAAAAACGATGTTGTCAATACCTGTTTTGTATTTGTACTCCGCTCCTGTCATAAACGCATTTAGTTTTTTAGCACTTCCCTGTTCAATGGATTCAAACAAATTACACAATTCATCATAGTTTTGAGGAATACTAATTGTTTCATTTTTATCAAAAACCACATCGAACGCTGGGTTCAATAATTTCAAATCGTAAAAATCAGAAACGGTAAATCCAAAATCTTTAAAAAAATTATCGAACACATCGGGCATCCAATACCAACTTGGCCCCATATCAAAAACATAACCCATTTCTGTTTTCAGTTGCCTGGCCCTTCCTCCCGCTTGTTCATTTTTTTCAAATACATGCACATTGTTTCCTGCTGCCGCTAAATAAGCAGCCGCACTTATCCCTGAAAAACCAGAGCCGATTACAGCAATTTTTTGCATATACTTTGTTTAACTTTATTAGAAATATATTAAACAAAAATAATTCTAAATTGTTTATTTCTAACTAATATTTATTGCAATTTAGTTAAATTTAAATACGAAAAGATTCAGGCATTGGTTTTTAAAAGATATAAATTTTGAAATTATTAGAATTGAACAACTTATTAAAAAAATCAATCTCAATTTAAAATAGTTACATTTTAATCAAAAAGTAACCGCAATATGAAATGATTAAAATATGAAAAGTAAGTTAATATTTAAAAATAAAGCAATACCAATTAATCATCAAAACATGATTAATATCATTTACAATTAAGCTGGGGGAGTATAATTTTGCAGAGTGAATTTAAAATAAATATTTTCAGTTTGTGTGGCAAACCTGGCACATAAAATTGAGAGTTTTAGCAATATTGTAATTTAAAATCTGAGAAGGTAATATTCGATTTATAACGTAAAATCATAGTAACCGTTATAGGTTGCTAAAACCAAAGAGCATTACTTAAACTAATATCAATCATTAATGGAAAAAATAAAATTTATAAATAATAAAACCGACGATAAGGATTTTGCCATGGCCTTGAGAAGAAATGTGAATGAATATTTTAAAATAAATCAAATATCAACCAACGCAAATGCTGCAATGGTATTTAAAACTATTATTTTGATATCCATTTATGTCGTCCCTTTTATAGTTTTAGTTACCACCCCGGTTTCACTATTTATGGCTTTAATTCTGGTAATTGTAATGGGTATTGGAATTGCCGGAGTAGGAATGGGAGTTATGCATGATGCATGCCACGGCTCTTATTCGAAAAAGCAATGGGTAAATAATTTGTTATCAGGTACTATTTATTTACTGGGTAGCAACATTGTAAATTGGAAAATCCAACACAATGTATTGCATCATACCTATACAAATATTGCAGGGTATGATGAAGATATTGATGAAAAAGGCCCCATTCGATTATCCGAAAACACACCGCTGAAATGGTATCATAGATATCAGTTTATGTACGCTTTTATATTTTATGGTATGATGACGTTAGTTCTTTTGTTTAATGATTTCATGCGCTTGTTGACCTATAGTAAAAAAGGGTTATTGGTAAGCCAAAATCTAAAAATAAGGGCTGAGTTTATTAAAATGTTTCTGCGCAAAGTGGCTTATCTTTTGGTGGTTATCGGGTTGCCATTATTGGTAACAGATTTTGCCTGGTATCAATTATTGGTAGGATTCATAATTATGCATTGGGTGGCCAGCATTATTTTAAGTTTTGTGTTTCAAATGGCGCATGTGGTAGAAGGTGCAGACCAACCTACCCCTGAACATGAAATAAAAAACAACTGGTATGTTCATCAGATTAATACTACATCAGATTTTGCGCGAAATAATAAAATATTAGGATGGTATGTTGGCGGCTTAAATTTTCAGATTGAACATCATCTGTTCCCAAACATTTGCCATATACATTATTCTAAAATAGCCCCGATAGTGGAAAAAACAGCCAAAGATTTTGGAATTAAATACAATCTTAAATCTACATTTATTCAGGCTTTGGCCTCTCACATCGCTACCTTAAAAGAACTTGGAATTCATTCCAAATTAAATCACGCCAATTAAACAAAAACAGAAAATTTTTATGATGGAACAAAAGCAAGCCCTTCACAATCGTATTGACGAAAAATTTAAAGCCATTGATCAAAATCCCAATGTGCATTTAGAAGGGTTGGTTTGGGCTAAACCAATGAATTATTGGGATTATATAATGCCTGATGCCCTGCTAAATCTTCAGGTACAACGCACCACATTGCCCGATGAGATGGTTTTTATTTTATACCATCAATTAAATGAAATACTCTTTAAAATGATTTTGTGGGAAATAGATCAGGTAGGGTCTTACAAAAAAATTGAGGCTGATTTTTTTATTGAAAAATTAAGGCGAATTCGCCGGTATTTTGATATGCTTTCTACCTCCTTTGATATAATGGGCGATGGTATGGATGTGAAACAATACAATAATTTCAGGCACACCTTAACACCAGCCAGCGGGTTTCAAAGTGCCCAATACCGTTTGATTGAATTTTCATCTACTGAGTTAATTAATTTAATTGATTACAGGTTTAGATCATCGATTAACAGGAATACACCTTATGAGTATGCCTATGAACATTTGTATTGGCAAGCTGCCGGAAAAGATCATGCAACCGGTATAAAGAACACAATGATTACTTTATTTGAGGAACGCTATAAAGCTGAGTTTTTGGTAAAAATGGAACGATACAATACTTCTAATTTATGGACAAAGTTTAAACAACTGCCTGAACCGGTAAAAACAGATGCTGAATTGGTAAGAGCAATGCGTCACTATGATTATACAGTAAATGTAAGTTGGGTGATGGCCCACTATAATGCGGCAGCAAAATATTTGGGTAATGCCGAAGCTACGGGTGGAAGTGATTGGCGAAAATATATGCATCCCAAGCATCAACAACGCATTTTTTTCCCAGATTTATGGACTGACGAAGAACTGAAAAATTGGGGGAGCGATGAAATGATTAAAAGTAAGCTACTTTATTAATAATTAGTTCATACATAAAATTATTAGATTAAAAATAATCTTTTCAGTAGAATTAAAAACCTTCAAGCCATTGTAAATCATGAAGGTTTTATCAAGTGATCCGGGAGGGGCTCGAACCCCCGACCCACAGATTAGAAATCTGTTGCTCTATCCAGCTGAGCTACCGGACCAATAAAAAACCCCCTCCAAAGCGAAGGGGGTAGTCGGGGTGGCAGGATTCGAACCTACGACCTCCTGCTCCCAAAGCAGGCGCGATACCGGGCTACGCTACACCCCGAAATAAATTCGGTGCGGAGAGGGGGGGATTCGAACCCCCGGTACAGTTTCCCGTACGACAGTTTAGCAAACTGTTGGTTTCAGCCACTCACCCACCTCTCCAGTATTTCGATTGTCAATAAAAATAAGTGGCTTTTTCCACCTCAATTTTCTCAAAAAAAAATTAAATTACCAGTCAAATAAGGTTAAAAATCGTTTTTTTTAAGAGGCGCAAATATAAAGGAATTTATTTGTGACTTTCAATAAAAATACCGTCAAATTTTTTGCAAATTTTTAAACCCTTATTTTTTTATTAATATTATTCCCTAATCTTGCTACGTTAAATATTAAACGAAATACAATGAGTCAAAATAAGGCATTATATCAGGCCATTGATCTAAAAATATATGCTTCCACTGAGTGGTTAGCCGATAATAAGAAAAAGTACCGCACTGTTTTTGAGGCAGAAGAATGTACTTATGTATATTGTGAATTCTCTTTTTATAATCTTAAATTTAAAGAACTCGACTGGAATTTAAATCTCCGAATTACTTGCATTGACAATGAAAGCAACGAATTATGCAATCTTAATTGCGACCGTTTGGTATCGCTTGATGACAACATAATTTATGTTAGAGAGGGTTGGGGAACTAAAAACAAGGGTACGTTTTGGAAACCGGGAATTTATAAATGGCAGGCAATTATTGACGATACAATTATCCAGGAGAAACCATTTTATGTTCAAAATTTTGGCAAAGCTATACATACTGCCGAACCTTATTTTAATATTGAGAGTATAAAACTCTACGAAGGTCCTGATGCGAATGTAAAAATAAATGACCGCACCTATTATTCGGTTTTCAATTTTAATTATACTCGTTACGTTTGGGTAGAACTGAATGCCAAAAATTTAATAAAGAATGTGAACTATTGGGCTTGTGAACTTACATTTAATTTTAGAACAAGTAACCATTTATTAAAAGGATCTATTTCTAAATTATTTTTTGTTTACCCTCAGGATAATGAATTTTCAGTAACTATTGGATGGGGAAGCGATAAAGTTGGTACATGGGGCAAAGACGATTATATCGTAGATATTTTATTCATGGACCAATTGTTGGTTTCAAAGGTTTTTACAATAGGTGATGATTACCTTGAGGCTACCAAGGAAGATTTTTTAATACCTGCTTCATTTGCTGATTTTGATACTGAAACTCCTGATGATTTAGATTTTGACGAAGATTTGGAAACTGACAACGAAGATTCTGGAAAAATTCACCACACCAACGAAACAGTGGAGGTGATAATGAAAGAATTGGAGGGGTTAATTGGTTTATCAGATATAAAAAATAAAATAAAGGAATACAGTAATTACCTTGGTTTCATTTCACTTCGAAAAGACAGAGGGTTAAAAGAAAAAGAAAAAATAAGCCTTCATGCCATTTTCCGTGGTAATCCCGGAACCGGTAAAACCACCGTAGCAAGAAAGTTAGGAAAAATATATCACAGTTTAGGTTTGCTTTCCAAAGGCCATGTGTATGAAGTAGACAGGGGAGATTTAGTAGCCGAATTTATTGGCCAAACTGCCCCAAAAACAAAGGCAGCTCTTAAAAAAGCCAAAGGTGGAATTTTGTTCATTGATGAAGCCTACTCACTGGCCCGTAAAGACGACGACGCCAAAGATTTTGGTAAAGAAGTAATTGAGATTTTATTAAAGGAATTATCCGATAACGAAGATATAGCAATCATTTGTGCTGGTTATCCTGCAGAAATGGATAATTTTTTAGAATCGAACCCAGGCTTAAAGTCAAGGTTTACTATGTCATATGATTTTCCGGATTATTTACCCCAGGAACTAATAAAAATTGCAGATTATGCATCCGAAAGACGTGGAATCCGCTTAAATGAAAAAGCTTCTGAATTACTTTATAAAAAATTAGTGGAAGTATATCGTGAACGGGATAAATTTTTTGGTAATGCCCGATTAGTAAACAGCCTGATTGACGAGGCCAAAATGAATTTGGGATTACGGGTAATGAACACTCAATTTCCCGAAAAACTCACCCCAGATGAGTTATCACTCATTATGCCGGAAGATATTGAAAAACTGTCGTTCAAGAAAAAGCATGCTACCGCTGATATACCCATTGATGAAGAATTATTAAAGGAATCGGTTAGTAAAATCAAGCGCATGATTGGGCTTGAAACAGTCAAGGAGGATATTGATGACCTTGTAAAATTGGTTCGTTTTTATACTGAAACGAGCAAGGATATAAGGCAAGCCTTTTCTTTACACACAGTATTTACAGGCAATCCTGGAACTGGAAAGACAACTGTGGCCAGAATATTAG
>JBJXDS010000076.1:0-9982 GCA_046154525.1 Bacteroidia bacterium | reverse complement strand
CTAATTCGCAAACGGCGGGGGTGGGTTGGCCTTAGCTTGGGAGCATCGTTTTGCCTTGATTTTTTTGGTTACTTTTTTCATCTAAGGAAAAAAGTGACAAAGGAAATCTACTTGCTTTAGGGTAATTTTGCCAAACATAAATGCAGCCCTTCGACCTTTCTTTTTCAAACACAAAAGTTGCTTTTCAGCACATGAGTATTGCTGAACTTAAAAAAGCGAAATTCATTTTCACCCTTTTTAAATTTTCATTCCTGGTAAAGTTCGGTCCGGGGCTTTCCACATTTGCACTAAAAATGGGTTTACCCATAAAAGGCTTGATAAAAAATACTGTTTTTTGGCAGTTTTGTGGAGGAGAAACCATAGATGAATGTGATGAAATAGTAAAAACCCTTAAGAAAAATGGGGTTGGTTCTATTCTCGATTATTCAGTAGAAGGGGATGAATCGGAAGAAAATTTTGATTTAAATGTGGAAGAAATAAAACACACCATAACCAAAGCTAAAGGAAAACCCGAATATCCATTTTGCGTGTTTAAGCCCACCGGAATTGGCAGGATGGATTTATTGGCCCATGTAGGGGAGGGCAAAAAATTGGAAATGGATGAACTGGAGGAATTTTACAGGTTTAAAAAACGGTTTGAAGACATTTGTAAAACAGCGTTTGATAATGATGTGCGTTTATTTATAGATGCCGAAGAATCGTGGATACAAAAGCCCATTGACGAAATAGCCAACGAAATGATGGCAAAATACAATTTAACAAAAGCCATTGTTTTTAATACCGTTCAGCTTTACCGAAAAGATAGGTTTGATTTTTTAAAAAAATGCATTGAAGTAGCCAAAGGGTATCATTTAGGATTTAAATTGGTTCGTGGAGCCTATATGGAAAAGGAAGCTGCACGGGCATTGGAAATGGGCTACCCCAACCCAATTCAGGATAGTAAAGAAGGAAGTGACAGGGATTATAACGAATCACTTAAACTTTGTTTTGAACACCGCGACAGGGTTTCTATTTGTGCCGGAACCCACAATGAAGATAGTTCCATGCTTTTGGCCAAGCTGATGAATACTGCTCATATTGAAAAGAATGACCCTCGATTTTGGTTTGCCCAATTGTATGGCATGAGCGATAATATTAGTTTTAACCTGGCTGCCAGCGGATATAATGTGGCCAAGTATTTACCCTATGGCCCCATAAAAGCGGTAATGCCTTATCTTGGCCGAAGAGCCAAAGAAAACAGTAGCATGGCCGGGCAAATGGGCAGGGAACTGGCCATGTTGGTGCAGGAGATTAAACGCAGGAAGTATTTAAAATAACTTTTCAAAAGTTTCAAACTTTGGAAAAGTTGACACAAAACTAAAAAAATGTAACTTTTTGTTCAATAGTTTAGTAAAGCATTTATGAATAAATGTATATTTCAAAAGCAATCCAATTTTTTTATATTAGTGCTATTGGTTATAGGTTTAAATTCGTGTAAGTATGCAACTGTTTACAGTCGTTCAATTAGACAAAATTATTTTAAAATTTCTGAAAGAAAACTCACTAACTATCTTTTAAAAAATAAAATTGATACGGCTAATTCTTATTTTGTGAATGATAGTTTTTATGTTATTTTTTTT
This sequence comes from Bacteroidia bacterium, assembly GCA_046154525.1. GTDB lineage: Bacteria > Bacteroidota > Bacteroidia > NS11-12g > UBA9320 > JABWCE01. Next base: position 8,363 of record JBJXDS010000076.1, on the reverse strand, counting down.
GATAATAAATTTCAATCGGATTCGGGTTTAGGTAAAAATTCATTCCGACCAATTCAATTTCGTGTGTTTGATTCTTCTGGAAAGCACATAAATACTTGGGCTAATTGTTATGGGCCAATCTCCTATTTTTTAAAAAATACAGATGATTTAAAAATCGAAAATCCTAAACTAAAATTGATATTGGGTACAGAACTAAAAGATTATTTTCCTCTTTTAAAACAAAATACACTAATAGAAATCAAAGATTATGATATTGTAGTATTGGCCTTTTGGGAATGGTATATGGGCAATTATTCTATTAAAATGCTTAAAGAATTACAGGCCTTACCTAATTTATCAAACAAGAAAATTTTATTAATAAAAATGAATTTAGATAATTCTAAATAATTTTTGTACAGACGCGATGCATCGCGTCTCTACCTCTTCAAAAACAACGTCCCTTTTATAATTTTATTCGCTGTTTTTTTGGCTTTGTAAGTAAAATAATAAATGTAAACACCTTCAGGAGCCGGTTCATTTTTAAAATTTCCATCCCAGCCATCTTTGTAATTATCGCTATCAAACATTTTTTCACCCCAGCGATTAAATATGGCGAGGTGAGAATTGGATACGGCAGCCGTTTCAAACCTGAATACATCATTTATGCCATCGCGATTAGGTGAAAAAGCAGTAGGCATTACAAACGCATCGTTGTCTTTCACACATATTTTTTGAATTAGGCTATCCTGGCAATTGCCCTCGTTGGCTATTTTTAATTTTACAAAATAGGTTTCTTTCAACCCATCGTATAGGTGCGAAGGATTAGTGGTGGCATCGTAAGGAATCAATGTGCCATCCCCAAAATCCCAGTATCCTGTTACCCCTCCTACACTTAAATTAATCAGTTGCAAGGTGGCATCATGACTATTGAGGCATTGCCCATTGGGCGAGTAGGTGAAATAGGCCCGGATGATGGAATAGCCGGGTATGGAAACCATGGTGTCGTATTTGCACCCTGTAAGGGTATTGGTTACACTTGCTTTATAGCTGTTTCCTGCCGGGGCATTAATGGTAGGTGTGGTTTGTGATGGTATGGTATTCCAGGCGTATTGATAAGGTCCGGTTCCGTTCATACTTAAAGTTATAAATCCCGGAAAACCGTAGCATTGTTTAGGGCTGGTAATACTGCTGCTACTCATAAGTGGATGCACATAAAGTGCTTTTTGTTTTACTACCGAATCGCTGCAACCGTCTTTTAAAACCACCGTATATAAATTGCTTTTGGTGGCCAATACAAAAATGGATTGAACATCGGTTTGCCCACTGTTCCAGGTGGTTTGATAATTATTGGAACCGCCGGTGGCTTTGGCGGTAAAGGTAACTGTAGTACCTACACATACCGAATCTTTATTGCTTGTAAAATTAAGCTTGAGGGTGTCGGTTACGTATACAAGTTTAGAAAATTGGCTCACACATTTACCTGTTCCGAATTTATAAAGTATGTTATGATTTCCCGATCCGGCTGTTTTAGGGTTAAAACTACTGGCAGTAATACCTTTACCAGTTAGTATTCCTCCCAAAGGCGAAAGGTTCAAATTGTCAATGGTATCTTTTAAACAATAGTTGGGCTGAAGACCACTAAAAAAAACAACCGGAAGCTTATTCACTCTTATTCTAATGGTATCAACGCATTTACCGGGCAATGAAAAAATAATTTTATGAAGGCCGGTATCGGCTATAGCCGGGCTAAACATACCTGTAGCAACATTCGTAATTCCTTTGCCACTAAAGGTTCCTTTTTTCTCGCCATTAAATAATTTAAAAGGATCGTCGGCAATGCAAAACGCAGTATCTTTTTGCACCATGGCCCTTGGATATATTTTAATAATTAAGGTGTCTTTGCAACCATTGGCAGAGCCTATTATTTGATGAAAGGTTCCTTTACCTGCCAGTTTTGGGCTAAATTTTTGAGTGTAAACGGTTGTTCCCAGAATAGCACTGCTGCCTGTAAAATATGTATTCCAGGGGTCGTTTTGTACAAAATTATATTGGAGCGGGAAGGTGGTATCGGTGTCGCACCTTCTTACCGTATCGGTATAAAAACGGGTATATCGCAGATACATTATTTTAACATCTTTGCACCCGTTGGGTGAGGTATAAGTTAAGTTGGTGGATGTAAAAGTTGATTTTCCTGCAACTTTAAAACTATCGGCATCAAATATTCCGTTTACTTTATCAAATATTCCTTTGCCACTCCAAAATCCGCCGGCTGGTAATCCGGCGGGCAAGGTTCGTTGGCCGGCATCTGGGCAAGCTATTTCATCTCCTCTGGCATCTACTCCCTGAATGTGTCGCTTCAAAGTATCCCTGCAACCGTTGATGGAATATACATAAAGCTTGTTTCCACCACCTGCATTGTAGGGTGAATTTATACCTAATATTGTGTTAGTCATCCCGGCACCAGCCCATGTTCCGCCTTTGGGGGTAAATTTAAAAGTATCTGCCGCAATAGATTGACACAGGGTATCCATTTTTTTCATGGCAATGCCATCAATGTTTATTATTTTGTTGGCCGTGCAACCGTTCCACGAATAGGTTACTGTAAAAGAACCGGCAATAGCGGGAGGAGTTATGAGCCCTGCTGAAGTTATGTTAGCACCACTCCAGGTGCCACCAGCCGGCGAAAAATTGGATACCATAAATGGCGATTTGCCGGGGCATGAAGCATTGGGAGGTCCTGCATTTATAGCTCTTACAATTACCACTACTATATCTGTGCATCCACCAAATTTATAGGTAACATTAAATGTTCCATTTTTTGAAACAAATGGGTCGAAGGTTCCATTGACTGCATTTGTAATTCCCGTCCCTGTCCAACTGCCTCCGGTGGGAGTTGCCGATAAATTAAATGCTGCGCTTGATTGACAAACACTGGTATCATTTTGAGCTTTTGGTGGGTCTAAAACAGTAATTATTACGGTGTCGGTTCCCGGAACTGAAACGCCATCAGATACTTGTAAAATATAGGTGGTGGTGGTGGTTGGACAAGCTGTTTTAGGTGGTTTACCGGTTAGTGCACCGCTAAGCCAGGTATAGGTGTAATTGGCTGGATTACCCCCGGTAACAGTGGCTGTAAGGTTGGCACAGGCCCCTTTGCAAACGGTATCTTTATTGGTTATTAAATTTACTTTTATGGGGCAATCCGAAATTTTAAAATTTAGTTTGGCATTAATTTTCCAAACACTGTCGCAGGCATCTTTAAAGGTGCTGTTAAAATCTAAAACATAATTACCACTTTGGTTAAGTCCTGAACCAAAAGTTATATCAAATGTATTGCTCTCGTTTTTGCTATCACAATTTACCCCACTGGCATTGGTAATAGCGGTAGACAGTGTGCCGCTTAATTTAAAATTTTTAGCTTTGATGGAATCACAATTAAATTTTTGGCTAAGAATTACCCGTATGGCCGTGGAGTTGCATTTAGGGTCTGCAATGGTGCTAAAAACTGGTTGTCTAACTTTGGTAATTTTAGCTTGCCAGTTAAGCTCAAAACCACTTCCGTTTACAAATTTATCGGAGTGAAAATAAAACGTAATACAACTATCAGAACTTGATACCATGCCCGATGGTTTGGAGGCATTATCATATTTTTTTAAAAGCGACGCATTGGTATCTTTTCCGTTATAAATTTTTAAAAAATCGGCTTTGGACTCTACATCAAAGCTACCACTAAAAGTTACATTTATTTGGCTGGCACCGGTTACACATACTGTAAAAATATAATCTTCATTACTGGCATACCATTTAGGGTCCACTGTATTTCCTTCACTGTCCGTAAGTTTTGCTCTGCAATCATACACCGTGGTATTACTTATTTTGTAGGTGGTAGTTTGTGTATAACCATAAAAATTAAAAATAAAAAAACAAAGAACCATTCCCATCTTTGAAAAATGGTTTAGAAACAATTTATGGTTTTTAATAATTTTCAAAAAACAAACTATTTAATGATGGTTATCACTTCTGTTTTTATGGTATTGCTCCAGTTACCAGCCCGGTCTCTCAATCGTATTTCATACAGGGTAATTTCGCTATCAGCCGTACCCAACAAAAACGTGTTTTTTATTTGTACGGCAATAATACCCTTTACTTTAATATTGGCGTTAGGTGGGGTTAAAGGTTTTACAAAATAGTAATCAGGTTTACTAAGCCGTTGATCCTTAATCTCCAAATCATCCATATCCGGATTGGTTTCACCAATGTCACCATCCCCATCGGTATATTCAATGGTTATTACCAAACTATCTTTAAACTGCTTTAATTGTTTGGATGAAATACTAATAAGTTTGATTAAAGGGGTTGGGTTTCCGGTAACATTTATCTGTTCTTTTTCTGTACAAGCGTTTAATGAAATCAAAAAACTGATTGCAACCAATACCAGACTATGTAATTTCAGGTTTTTCATTTTATACGAATTGCAAAGTATTTTTTAATATTGAATGATGTAGTACTCTCGGGAATATAAATGGCCGGATTTACATTGTCGGTAGTATTCGTTCTCAGCCAAATAACATCGCCTGTTATGGCACCCATAGTGCTTAACTGAACCGTCAGGCTGTGCCAATAATCTACAGTGGTTCCCAAAACCCCTTTGCCATTAAATGCTGACGATTCAGTGGTCATGGATAGTTCGGTATTTAAATAACTATTTGGATTTAAAGAATAGTTTAAGGTAGTAGTTCCGAATGAATTTACGGCGGTTTTATCATCCGTAAAGGCAACCATTATTTTAATCGAACTTGTTCCTGCCGGAATATCAACCGGAGTATTATTGATATGTTGTAACGGTGTGGATGACCCATTGGCAAAAACTATTAATCCGCCCAATTGTGGTTTAAAATCATTATTTAAAGCACTTTTACCAAACTGATCTTTGGCTCCATCTTTAATCCATTGGGTAATATTTTGAATATATTGAAGTTTTTTGGAAGGCCAATCACTACCGGGGTCCGTGGTTAAAGGCATTTGGCCCTGGGTGCCAGGTATGAATGTATTGATGCGGTGCAAAATCATACTGGTGGCTGCATCGCTGGGATTAACCCTTTTGATAATATCCGTTCGATTAGGGTCAGGATTGGTAATGGTTCTATTTATTAAAGAATTGTAAGAACTTTCGATACTTCTAAAATCGGGTTCAAAATTTCCATCATGACATCCGCTGTTGGCACAGGTGGGTTTAAATATATTTTTATGCAATCCCTGTATTGTGTTTGGATCAATAGCAAGATCTGGCATTACAGATCCACGGGTACTGGTACTCCACGAATCATACGGATTGTTGCTATCGGCGGCACTCTCTTTTTTGCACGAGGCTATAACGACAATAACCAATGCCAAAAATAAATATGTTAAAAATCTTTTAGTCATTATAATTATCAATCCTGTTTATCTATCCATGTTTTTAATCATGTTCAAATATTTTTAAATTCTTTCAAATAAACTTTTTGCCCCACTATCTGTCAATCCTGCACTTTGCACTTCACTCTTGTAGCCCAAAATTTCAGCTATTGTTAAATTAAAGTCAGTTACTTTTCCAATGGGTGAAGCTTCACTACCTATCATTAAATTGCCTTGAACATTTGGCCCTACCATACCACCAAATACACGCAATGAGTTGGCATCCCCGTGATCATAACCGTACCAATCGTTGGCATCCAAAATTGGGTTGTGGTCCTTATTTCGGCCACACTCCGGAGCATAGCACATAATAGTTTTACCACTCATTTCAGGTATTTGAGTTTCAATATAATTCCACAAGAATCCCATAGCATGATCAGCCCTGTGCATGGCCTGAATATATCCGGTAAAACTGCTATGGCAACCATCAATCCCACTCATATTTACCACAAGAAGTTTGGGTTTAAACACCTTTAAAACCTCAGCGGCATAGCCTATGGTGGAACCATCGCCACCACCAACTGGGGGCATGGGCAATTGACCAGCCGCTTGCCTTTGAAACGTATTGGCAATAAATTCCTTAATTTTTGTTCGTTCCTCATCTGTATTTTTTATGCCCGGCATGTCACCCTTTTTAATATTAAACGAATTATCTAAAAAATTCTTCATTTTATACATGGGTTCCAGCTCTTCCTGAGGATGATAAATTTTGGCATTTTTTAGGGTGTTGTACCCATCCGAACCAAATGTAATATTAGGCGCAAAAAAATTGGCACCATATGGTAGCCCAAAATCAGGATGCTTGCTTGAATTAAGCAAAGGAACAGAATTGCCAATGCCGTTTCCTATAAACCAGGTGTCGGTAGCTTTAAAGCCTCCAAATTTACGGGCATATTCAAACACTGTTGGGTTTACGGGTCTTACTTTTAATCCTTGCCCGGCTACAGGACTTCCTGTAATTAATGAGTTTAACCCACCATAATGACCTCCGCTTAAGGCTCTCATTTCAGCAAAGATGGTTCCTTGTTTTTGCAAGGTTTTTGATAATATTTTTGGAATTGGGGTAGTACCTCCCAAGCCTGTTCCGTAGGCAATTTTACTGGTGGGGGCAGCTCCTTCCAACATATTGGATAGCAAATTTCCTTCAGCATTAAAATCCTGGCTGTCGGCCAAATAGCGTTGAAGAATGGAATCCTGCTGCCTCAAGCCTCCGCCAAATATTACAAATACAACATGATCGGCAAGTGGAGCATTGGTTTTGGCAAACAACCTACCCGAAGGTATAAGGTATGGCATTACAATGCCTCCAGCCGTTAGGGTTGCCGCTTTTTTTACAAAATCTCTTCGTTTCATTTTTTTTCTTTTTTTAGTACAGAATACAGAGATTTATAGTACGGAGAAATCTCACTTCTCAAATTATTTTTTAGTCTCATCTCTCTATACTCATCTCTCACATATTAATAAAACATATATTCATCCGAAGCGGCAAATGAGGAATAAACCAGCTCAGGTCTGAAATTAGGGTTAGCCTTGTTAGCATTTATAAAATTAATAAACCAGGTTTTTTCCGCTTCGGTGGGTCGTCTTATAAAAAATCGTATGTAAGTATCTTCCACAAATTTTTCGGTACTATCTATCATCATCTGTCGGCTGGGTAGTTTTACGAAGCTTGAATTCATGTAATTACTGATAATAACTTCGTTGATTACTGTTTTATCCCCACAACTTTGAATTACCCTGTCTGTTCTTACCAACTCGTTAATGGATGAGGGTTTTTGAAAAAGGTTAGTTGTAAGAATACTATGAAATTCAATATTGGTTTTATCCTTATCTTTATTAAGATTATCGCCATAGGAGGGTGTTTGTTCCACTTCATAATTAGTAATTAACATATCTTTTTTACACCCGGCAGAAAAGAAAATAATTAAACTGAAAATAGTAATTTTAAAAATGTGCGTATTCATCTGTCATTAATATTAAAGTTTGAACTTTTTGCAAATCTTTGGTTAAAAAATAATCCTGTAATAAATTATGAGTTTCCTGCGTTTTTGGTTCACGACCGATAAGGGTCAGATAACACCACTTAATCATGCTTTCGTGAAACTCAATGGACTGAACCAGTATTTGACAATATTCAGGTTTGTTACCCGCATATCCTCCAAACAGACTTCCGCCTTTACCCTTGTCAATTATGTTGTAGGCTATATCAAATTCATCACGGGTGGGGAACCTGAAAAAAATATTATCGAAAGAGGCATTTACAAAATTAAGGGTATTCATATTTATCACATCAAAAATAGGATTATCAAGCATGTAGGCATACATATCACTCATCGTTATTTTACCTAGTTGGTAGTTTCTTCTTGAATTTACAACGTTTAAGCACCGGTCAATAGTTACCATCGCAGAAAAAACTCCTATGGAATCGCCCAACAATCGAGCTGATTTAAGGGCAAAACCAGCATTTCCAATTTGTTGGTAAAATTCATCTTCCCCAGCTCCTTCCAATAAGCGGGCTTTAGTTAAGTCATAAATTCGTTGATAATAGGCCCGTTTGTATGACGAATCACCGACTACAAAACCCGTATCAGTCATCAGGCGGGTAATAAGTTGTTTGCGACTATCAAATCCAAGTTTATCCGTTCTTAAAAAACTAACATCTCGTATCCTTTCCGTGTTAAGTGGTTCGCGGCCCAATAAATCAATGTAAAGACGATTTATATAATTTTCAACTTTTACTGTGGATACGTCATCGTAGTTTTTTGGTTTATTTACCACAACCTCAATTGTTTCTTCATTTTTGCAAGAAGAAAGAAAAATTAATACTATAACTGTAAAGAGGTTAAATTTATAAAACATGGTTTTGCTTTACAAAGTTTAATAAAAAAATGGCAATTCGTTATTAATTTTTGAACAATTTAATTAATAAC
>JBJXDS010000075.1:0-4744 GCA_046154525.1 Bacteroidia bacterium | reverse complement strand
TTCTATTGGATAAAAGGTATTTTTGGAAAATGGAAAGTTCAGTTTTAGATGTTGAAGAAATACATAAGGAAAATGATTACAGAAATTTTATTGCTCCAAAATGGAAACGATTGGTTAATTTTTTGATTGATTATTATTTGATATTGTTAATTTGGTTTACCGGAATGGTGTTAATAACAAGCTATATTGATAGGGAAAAAGATGTAGTATCAGACACTTTGTTTAATGTATTAATTATTACCCCATTTATTTTGGTTTTCCTATTATATTTTATTTGCGAACGATTTGCAGGTAAAACATTGGGAAAACTGATGACCGGAACAAAAGTTATCTCCGTTTTTGATGAAGAACTTACCACTAATCAAATTCTTATAAGAACCCTATGTCGTATTATACCATTTGAACCTATAAGTTTATTTTTTTCGGATACAGCATGGCACGATGATTGGTCGGATACAGTAGTGGTAACTAAAAAGTATAAAAATAAATTCCAACTTTAATTTTACAGCCCGATAATATCTTATTAAGGTTTTATTAACAAGCCTATTTTTCATTTTTTAAAGGGTTTACTTTGTTATTCTATTTTAAAAAATAGCTAACCTTTATTCTATGAAAACCTCAATTTATTTAGCCGACCTTAACAAAGTAGGAATGAACGACATTGAACAGGTTGGAGGCAAAAATGCCTCGCTTGGAGAAATGCTTCAAAACCTAACTCAACTTGGAGTTCAAATACCAGGTGGATTTATTATAACCGTTGCCGCCTACCGCGAGTTTATTCGGTTCAATAATTTAGATGAAGCCATTCATGACGTTATTAATAGTATTAATTTTGATGAAATAGAATCATTAAGACGGGGTGGTTTACAAGCGCGTCAATTATTAAAAAATGCCAAATTTCCTAAGGAATTAAGCGAGGCCATAATTAATAAATACTATGAGCTTAGCAATGTTTACAATCAGGAAATGACAGATGTGGCCGTTCGTTCTTCTGCAACAGCCGAAGATCTGCCCGATGCGTCGTTTGCAGGGCAACAGGAAACCTATTTAAATGTAAGGGGACCTGCCCAATTGATTAATTCAGTTAGAAATTGTTTTGCTTCTATTTTTACCGACAGAGCTATTAGTTATCGCCAAGGGTATGGTTACGATCATTTCAGTATTGGCCTTTCGGTTTGTGTTCAAAAAATGGTAAGAAGTGATTTGGCCACTTCAGGAGTAGCTTTTTCATTGGATACTGAAAACGGGTTTAAAGATGTGGTAATTATTAATGGCTCCTATGGTCTGGGTGAAATGCTGGTTCAAGGCTCAGTTTCGCCTGATGAATATGTAGTTTTTAAACCCACCCTTGAAAAAGGATTTAAAAGTATTATTGAAAAAAAACTAGGAAATAAAGATGTGATGATGGTGTATGGAGACGATCCGGACGAACGGGTAAAAATTATTCCTGTTGACAAACAATTACAGCAAAAACATTGCCTCAAAAATGACCGAATAATTCAACTGGCGCAATGGGTGGTTAAAATTGAAAAATATTATACCGGGTTAAGGGGGAAATGGTGCCCCATGGATATAGAGTGGGCAGTAGATGGCCTTACCAATGAATTATTTATTGTTCAGGCCCGGCCCGAAACCATTCATTCACAAAAAGATTTTTCAAAAATTACGGAGTATATGATGGACGAAGGTTCGCCGCGTAAAACCCTTTTTAAGGGGATTGCCGTTGGCGATAAGATAGGTTCAGGCAAAACCTCCATTTTGTTTTCATTGGATAAGCGGGTGAGTGACGGGCATGAATTTGTAGCCGGAGATGTATTGGTAACCGACATGACCGACCCCGATTGGGAACCTATTATGAAAAAGGCATCAGCTATTATCACCAATAAAGGTGGACGTACCTGCCATGCCGCTATTGTAGCCCGCGAGTTAGGAGTACCAGCCATAGTGGGATGCGGTAATGCTACTGAACTATTGGATAATGGGCAAATTGTAACTGTTTCGTGTGGCGAAGGCAGCGAAGGTTATGTGTATGAAGGAGCAGTTCCATACAAAACAATTGAAACGGATTTAAGCGAGCTACCAACTGTGAAAACCCCCATTATGCTTAACGTGGCTTCCCCCGATATGGCATTCCGTTTTTCGCATTTACCTAATAGTGGGGTAGGGCTGGCCCGTGAAGAATTTATAATTAATAATTATATACAGGCCCACCCCATGGCTTTGTTAAAACACCAAGAATTAGGAGATGAAGAATTATCAAAAACTATTACCACCATGATTAATGGGTATGATAGTGAAGAAGATTTTTTTGTAAAAAGTTTAAGCTATGGAATAGCCAAAATTGCCGCAGGGTTTTATCCTAATAAGGTAATTGTTCGTTTTAGCGATTTTAAAAGCAATGAATATTACAATTTATTGGGGGGTAAATATTTTGAACCTACCGAAGAAAACCCAATGATAGGCTGGCGGGGAGCTAGCCGTTATTACTCCGAAGCCTACAAGGAAGCCTTTGGTATGGAATGTAAAGCCATTAAACGGGTGAGGGAAGAAATGGGATTAACCAATGTGGTAGTAATGATACCATTTTGCCGAACGGTGGAAGAATTATTAAAAGTTCAAAAGGTGATGCTTGAAAATGGGTTGGAACGAAAAAAAGATGGGTTAGAAATTTTTTTAATGGCTGAAATCCCTTCCAATATTTTAATGGCCGAACAATTTGCCGACCATATTGATGGATTTTCGATAGGCTCCAACGATTTAACCCAACTCACCCTTGGTCTCGACCGGGATTCATCTCTGGTGGCTCACTTGTATGATGAACGCAATCCGGCTGTAAAAGAATTGTTGAGAATGCTTATAAGCACTGCCAAACGAAAAGGGGTAAAAGTAGGTATCTGTGGACAAGGCCCCTCTGATTTTCCTGACTTTGCACAGTTTCTGGTTGAATTGGGAATTGATAGTATTTCGGTAACCCCCGATTCACTGGTAAAAACGATAAAGGCAATAGCGGAGGTAGAGAAAAAATAAGAGGGCTTAAATAATTTCAATAAAACAAGACCAGCCCTAAGAAAGGATATCTTTGCATTATGGAATTAAATGATCTCATTGAATTCAAATCGTCACCTGAAATACAAAAAATACTAAAAGCCTATGGAATAGCCAAAACCTTTAAGGAAGGGGATGTAATTTTAAATGAAAATGCACATATAAATTCCATTCCCATTGTAACCAGCGGAAACCTGAGGGTGATTAGAACAGATGAAAATGACCGCGAAATTTTACTTTACTACATAAAAGCAGGTGAAAGTTGCATTATGTCGTTTTTGGGAGGTATCCACCACGATACAAGTAAAGTAAAAGCCATAGCCGAAGAGGAAACTGAAATACTTTTTATACCCATTGATAAAGTAAGTTTACTCATAAAAGAATATCCTCAATGGCTGGATTACATATTTCGTTTATACCACAAGCGCTTTGAAGAATTATTGGAGGTGGTAAATGCTGTGGCGTTTAAAAAAATGGATGAACGGTTGCTTAATTTTATTAAAAAGAAATGCGAACTGACCAAAAGCCACACTTTATATGTAACCCATGAGCAATTAGCCAATGAGTTGGGGACGGTAAGGGAAGTGGTATCAAGACTTTTAAAGCAAATGGAATATGAAAGGTTGGTAAAATTGGGTAGAAATAAAATTACTTTACTTTGAAAAAAATAAAATCAAATGATCTAATGTTTGTTGGCACTCAACTTATGTTTTTCGTATTATATTTTACACCCATATTTTCCTTTCATTTAAACATAAATATTGCCCTGCAATACAGCGGGTTAGTTTTTACAATAATTGGTTTTCTTGGAATATTTGTAGCGATTTTACAATTAAATAAAAATCTTACACCTTTTCCAACGCCCATAAATAGTGGCACCTTAATTATAACAGGACTTTACAAATTTGTTCGGCATCCTATTTATGCTGGAATAATTTTAGCCACCATAGGTTTGGGCTTATATACTGAAAGCCTTTGGAAAATTAGCGTTGGTTTAAGTTTATGGATACTGTTTTATTTTAAATCTAGGTATGAAGAAAATTTACTTGCGAAACATTATTCCGACTACAAATCGTACCGTATTAATACAGGCCGGTTTTTCCCATTTATTTAAAAATATGTTATGTGACCAAAGTCACTTTTCAACTCCTTTTAATATTAGACCTTTGTTATATAATTAATTATTAAAAATATGAAACAAAACATGGGTAACATTGACAAAACATTAAGAATTATTGCAGCAATTGTAATTGTTGTATTGTATTTCTTAAACCTAATTTCTGGAACATTAGCCATAATACTTTTAGTATTGGCGGGGATATTTATATTGACAAGTTTTTTAGGAACTTGCTTTTTGTATTTGCCTTTTGGTATCTCTAGCAAAAAATAGGGGGTTTAGGTTAAAAAAATCAAGATGAATTTTATCATCAAAAATAAGCTTACCATTATTGGTATAAGTATTGGTGCTATACTCGGATACCTCTACTATTACTATGTTGGCTGTGCCAGCGGAACTTGCGCTATTACCTCAAAACCATTGAACAGCACATTATATGGTTCAATGATGGGAGGATTGTTATTTTCTTCCATCAAAAAAGGTTAGTATTAAAATAATTATTGAAAAATGAAAACAGAAGAAATAATTGTAGCCAATTTAAAGTGCACCGGATGTGCCACTACCATTAAAAAGGAGTTATTA
>JBJXDS010000074.1:0-3910 GCA_046154525.1 Bacteroidia bacterium | reverse complement strand
TGAACTTAAACAAAACTTTGTCGAAGCCACTGTCCCCCTTTGAAGGGGGTTGGGGGATGATTTTAAACCAATAACCAAAGAAATACTAAATGCAACAAACAAAAACCATAAAAGAACTCAAAAAAACCGGATACATATCCAAAACCATTAAACAGGAATTAAGAGATAATTTGATTGAAGCTCTTAAAAGTGGAAAATCTGTTTTTGAAAATATTCATGGGTATCAAGAATCTGTAATTCCTGATATTGAACGGGCCATTTTATCAAGTCATAACATAAATTTATTGGGATTACGTGGCCAGGCTAAAACCCGAATAGCCCGCAGTATGGTTAATCTATTGGATGAATGGATGCCGATAGTGGCCGGTTCGGAAATTAATGATGATCCGTTTCATCCAATCAGTCATTTTGCAAAGCAAAAAATAAAAGAACTTGGCGATGAAACACCAATAGATTGGATTCATAGAAACGATAGGTTTGTTGAAAAACTGGCAACGCCGGATGTTTCCGTTGCCGACTTAATTGGGGATATTGACCCTGTAAAAGCCTTTAATTTAAAACTCTCCCATTCCGATGAACAGGTTATTCATTTTGGAATAGTACCGCGAAGCAACCGATGCATTTTTGTTATAAATGAATTGCCCGATTTGCAACCCAGAATCCAGGTTTCCCTGTTTAATATTTTGCAGGAAGGGGATATTCAAATCAGAGGTTTTAAACTCAGATTGCCCTTAGATATTCAGTTTGTATTTACCGCCAATCCTGAAGATTACACCAATCGCGGAAGTATTATAACTCCGCTTAAAGATAGAATTGGTAGCCAGATATTAACCCACTATCCTAAAACAATTGAAATAGCCAAAACTATTACCAGGCAGGAAGCCAAACTAAGTGACAGCCAAAAGAAAATGGTAAAAATTCCTGATTTGGTTCTTGATTTAATAGAACAAATAGTGGTGGAAGCCCGCAAAAGTGAATATGTGGATGCCAAGAGCGGGGTATCAGCCAGACTCAGTATTTCAGCTTTTGAAAATTTGGTAAGCACCGCCGAACGTAGAGCTATTTTAACCGGCGATAAAACCACGTCGGTTCGTATTTCTGATTTTGAAGGAGTGATACCGGCTATTACCGGAAAAGTAGAAATGGTATATGAAGGGGAACAGGAAGGGCCCTATAATGTGGCTCAAACTCTTATTGGTAAAGCCATAAGGACTTTGTTTGATAAATATTGCCCCCCGATTGAAAAACTAAAAAAGAAAGGACAGGAAACCACCAATCTCTATAAGCATATTACAAACTGGTTTGAACGAGGGAATGATTTGGAAATCCTAAGCCAGAGTAGTGATAAAAATTATATGCAGGCTTTGAATAAAGTTGATAATCTGGCTTCCTTTTTTGATGACCACTTGCGGGATGTTCTGCAAATTGAAAAATATCTTTGGATGGAATTTATACTTTTTGGCCTGGCCGAACATTCTAAACTAAGCCGTAACTCTTTAAACTCAGGGGTTCAGTTCAAAGATTTGGTAGGGAGTATGTTTGAAGGGTTGAGTTAAAAATTTCCATTTGCCTAAGTAAAAAAAAAAGTTACCTTTGCACTACGAAAAATCGTGGGGTGGAGCAGTGGTAGCTCGTCGGGCTCATAACCCGAAGGTCGCAGGTTCGAGTCCTGTCCCCGCAACTAAGTTAAAGCCCCCAACCCCCGAAGGGGGCTTTTTTATTCTTAGATTGTTAAATCGAAAGTCAAGTCTTATATCTCATATCTAACAGTCTCAATACTAAAAAATGCACAAGGCCGCCTTTATATCCATCATAGGAAAACCAAACGCCGGAAAATCCACATTTATCAATGCCCTGATGGGGCAACATTTTTGTATTGTATCCCCAAAGGCCCAAACTACCCGCCACCGCATTAAAGGTTTTATAACCGAAAAAGATTATCAATTAGTTTTTTCGGACACCCCGGGAATAATAATTCCAAAATATAAAATGCAAGAGGCCATGATGGAGGCCATGAAAGAAAGTTTGGAAGATGCCGATTTATTACTTTTAGTACACGATGAAGCAGACAATGAACTGAGTACAGAAGTTTTGGATGTGATAAATAATTTTAAAGGACAAAAAATTTTAATACTTAATAAGGTTGATAGACTAAACGAACAACAAATAGTTGAAAAAACGGAGCATTGGAAAGCCTCAGGGCATTTTTACGGAGTAGTTCCTTTTTCATCAGTTCACCCTTTTAATAAAGGTATGTTGGTTAATTTTTTAGTAGAACTTTCACCCGAACACCCGGCCTATTACCCCGAAGATGAAATAAGCGACCGGAATACCCGATTTTTCTTAGGCGAATTTATTCGTGAAAAGATTTTGTTCTTCTATGAAAAAGAAATCCCTTATTCTGTTGAGGTTAAAATTGATAATTTTACAGAAGAAGATAATTTAATTCGGATAAGTGCTTTAATTTATGTGGAGAGAGATTCTCAAAAAGCAATTTTAATAGGAAAAGGTGGATTAGCATTGAAAAAAGTGGCCAGTGAAGCTCGAAAAGACATGGAGAAATTTTTAGATAAGCCTGTTTTTTTGGATGTGTTTGTAAAAGTAAAAAATAACTGGAGAAACAGCGAGCAGGAATTAAAACGATTTGGGTATAAGGAATGAACCTCACCCCCGATCCGTCTCCTAAAAAATGAGAGGTGAGTGTTCTTCCGAAAATGAAAAATACAATTTAACAATAAAAAACAATTTTCGCAGATGAGTATAGTAGCAATAATAGGTAGGCCTAATGTAGGCAAATCAACTCTTTTTAACCGATTGGTTGGAGATAGAAAAGCCATTGTGGATGATATGAGTGGGGTAACCCGCGACAGGCATTATGGGAAATGTGAATGGACCGGCCACGAATTTACTGTTGTAGATACCGGTGGGTTTGTAACCGATACCAAGGATATTTTTGAAACGGAAATAGCCAACCAGGTATTAATAGCTATAAAAGAAGCCGATGCTCTAATTTTTATAGTAGATGGAACTGCTGGAGTAACAGACGTAGATAAAGAATTTGGGCTAATAATTCGCAAGGCCAATAAACCCGTTTTTGTAGGTGTTAATAAAATTGACAGCAACAAACGTATGGATTTACAACATGAATTTTATGGTTTGGGATTTGATACTATTTTTCCAATTGCCTCTATTTCAGGTTTTGGAACGGGTGAATTGTTGGATGAAGTAGTGAAAGTTTTACCTGTGGTAGAGGAAACTGGCGATGCAACAGCCCTTCCAAAGATTGCCCTTGTAGGTAGACCCAATGTTGGTAAAAGTTCTCTATGTAACGCCTTGCTTGGAGTGGAGCGAAATATTGTAACCGACATACCTGGAACCACTCGTGACAGTATAAATACCCATTATAATTATTTTGGAAAAGACTTTGTTCTTGTAGATACTGCTGGTATACGTAAAAAGGGTAAAGTAAATGAAGATATAGAATTTTATAGCGTGATGAGAAGCATTAAGGCCATCGAAGATGCGGATGTAATTATGCTTTTGATAGATGCTAAGGATGGCTTGGAAAGCCAGGATGTGAACCTATTTCATTTAGCTCAAAAAAATGGTAAAGGGATTGTAATAGTGATTAATAAATGGGATTTGGTGGAAGGGAAAGAAACCAATACGACCAAAACCTATACTGAACAAATCCTTCGAAAAATTGCCCCATTTACGGATGTCCCTATTATTTTTATTTCGGCCTTAACGAAACAACGAATTTTTAAAGCCATGGAAATGGCATTGGAAGTTCACGAAAACATGTCAAAACGAATTTCTACTTCCAAATTGAATGACTTACTATTGCCAATAATAGAAAAAACACCGCCACCATCTACCAAAGGCAAGTATGTTAAAATAAAATACATTA
>JBJXDS010000073.1:0-15893 GCA_046154525.1 Bacteroidia bacterium | reverse complement strand
ACCCATTCCGTCACCAATCAAAAAAATGATATTCTTCGGCTTTTTTTTTCTGTTGTTTTGCGCTTTGGTTTTGTAACCAAGAAATGAAAGTAGAAGAACTAAACTGATAATTTTAAATTTTAACATGGCATAAAAGTAGATTACAATGTGATAGGCAACAAATGTTTGAAATAAAAATGAGAATAGGAAACAAAGCTGACAATTTAACAATTTGGCAATTTTGCAGCTACATTTTAAACCTAAAGTTAATCTTCCACTTCCTTTGGCTTATTTTTAATATACCTCACCTTATCCCGCACTATAAATACGTTTTCAAAATTTTTTGAGAGTAATTTTTCCAAAGCCTTTGCATCAGCTTCCTTAATAAAATTCCCTACTCTTACCTTATAGTTAGGGGATTGGTAAGGAAGATAAACTTCCTTGGCATATTCGGGATATAATTTTATTACCTTATCCCTCATAGCTTCTGCTTTTTTCTTTTCGTTGCTAAAAAACACCTGAACTCTATAGCCCGCCACCTGCAACGTATCAGGTTTAGCTTCTGCTGCTTTTTTGCGTTCGTATCTAATTTTAACCACTTCGTAAAGCATCGAATCGGCAACAATTTCTAGCTTTCCCTGCGAAAAAGCTGGGATGAAATACAAGCTAACTAAAACTATCAGACTTACTCGTTTCATTAATTTATTTTTAAAAATTATTTCACAACAAGGATTAATAAATTTTGATTTAAGAACAGATTGAAAATTTAAATCGTAAATCAAAAATCGTTAATCAACATTCCTAAATCTATCCTTCTTTTCTAAGCCATATCCTTCCCATGGCATTTTTTAAATTTCTGTCCGCTACCACAAGGGCAAGGGTCATTCCTTCCTACTTTAGGTCCTGCAATCAAAGGATTCTGATGGACTCGTTCGGGTGCCGAACTTGCCATGGCTTGTTGATTAGGGGTTGGTTGACCTGCATCATCGCGGGTGGTTTTCATCCGGCTCATATCGGTTCGTTGCCTTAGCTGGCGGGCTTCTTTTAAATCATCTTCATCACCATTGGGTATAAATCCTTTAAACGTCATAGAAAGAATTTCATTGTTCAAGGTTGAAATCATTTCACCAAACAAATTAAACGATTCTTGTTTGTAAATCAACAAGGGGTCTTTTTGCTCCAGGTAGGCCGTAGCTACCGCTTGCTTCAAATCATCCAACTCACGAAGGTGTTCTTTCCAATGATCATCAATACTGGCAAGGGTTACAAATTTTTCAAAATTGCTTATCAATTCACGGCCATCGGTTTCAATTGTTTTGTTAACATTGGAAGTTACATTCAATGTTTTTACCCCATCGGTAAACGGAACAATTATATTTTCAATTTGCCCGTTCTTTTCCATTTGCATCCGCTTAAATACTGACATGGCAGCCTGACGGATGTGCATGGATTTTTCATTGTAATGATGGTTTAGTAATTCAAATAATTTTTCAGACAATTCTTCGTCTTTCAGTTTATTAAAATCCTCTTCTGTTACTTCCGGTTCATAAGCCATGGTCCGCAGAATTTCCATTTTAAAATCTTCATAATGGGCTTCTTCCTTCATCTGGGCCACTTTTTCATTGCTCCACTGGTAAAGCATGTTATTCAAATCCACCGACAACCTATCGCCAAATAAAGCATTTTTACGCAAAGAATAAATTACGGTGCGTTGCTTGTTCATAACATCATCATACTCCAGCAATCGTTTTCGTGTGCCAAAATTATTTTGTTCCACTTTTTTTTGCGACCGTTCAATGGTTTTAGAAATCATAGAATGCTGAATTACCTCCCCCTCTTTATAACCAAACCTATCCATTATTTTACTTACCCTGTCGCTTCCAAATAATCGCATCAGGTCATCTTCCAAACTTACAAAAAACTGAGAACTTCCGGGGTCGCCTTGTCGCCCTGCCCGTCCACGTAGCTGCCTGTCCACCCGTCGGCTTTCGTGCCTTTCAGTACCTACAATGGCCAACCCTCCAGCCTCTTTTACACCCTCGCCCAATTTTATATCCGTTCCCCTACCTGCCATGTTGGTGGCTATAGTTACAGATGATGCCTGACCAGCTTCGGCCACAATATCGGCTTCACGTTGATGTTGCTTTGCGTTCAATACATTGTGCTTTATTTTTCGCATCGAAAGCATTTTGCTCAACAATTCCGAAATCTCCACCGAAGTAGTACCAACTAATACCGGGCGGCCTTTGCTTGTTAATTCAACTATTTCATCAATTACCGCATTGTATTTTTCCCGTTTGGTTTTGTAAACCAAATCCTGCCTGTCATCCCGTATTATTTTTCTATGTGAAGGAATAACTACCACATCTAATTTATAAATTGTCCAAAGTTCACCCGCTTCCGTTTCTGCTGTACCTGTCATACCACACAATTTGTGGTACATTCTGAAAAAGTTTTGTAAAGTAATGGTGGCAAACGTTTGAGTAGCATTCTCCACCTTTACATTTTCTTTGGCTTCAATAGCCTGATGCAATCCATCGGAATAACGTCGGCCATCCAATACACGGCCTGTTTGCTCATCTACAATTTTAATTTTTCCATCCTGAACAATATATTCAATGTCCCTTTCAAATATGGTATAGGCTTTGAGCAATTGATTTATAGAATGAATACGTTCTGATTTTATAGAAAACTCACGCATCAATTCTTCTTTTTTAATGGATTTTTCTTTGTCGTCAAGGGTTCCTTTTTCTATTTCAGCTATTTCAGAACCCACATCCGGTAAAATAAAGAAATGTTTATCTTCACCTGAGGAGGTAATATTTTCAATCCCTTTATCGGTTAGTTCAATACTGTTGTTTTTTTCATCAATGGTAAAATAAAGTTCGGCATCGGCTTTTGGCATTTCCTTTTGTTGGTCGGCTAAGTGATAACTTTCTGATTTGGTAAGGATAACTTTATTACCTGTTTCACTCAAAAATTTTATTAATGCTTTATTTTTTGGTAACCCACGGTGACACCTTAATAAGGCCAATCCCCCACCCTTCTCATCTCCCGCTTCTATCAATCGCTTGGCTTCCAGCAAAGCACTATTCACATATTTTTTCTGGGCTTCTACTATTTTTTCAATCCGTGGTTTTAGGTTGGCAAATTCGTGTTGATCGCCTTTTGGCACAGGCCCTGAAATTATTAAAGGGGTTCGGGCATCGTCAATCAAAACCGAATCTACCTCATCCACCATGGCAAAATGATGCTTGCGTTGAACCAGTTCTTCAGGATCATGGCACATGTTATCCCTCAAATAATCAAAACCAAATTCGTTGTTGGTTCCATAAGTTATATCGGCCTGATAGGCTTTACGTCTTTCGGGCGAATTGGGCTGGTGATAATCTATACAATCTACCGACAGACCATGAAATTTAAATAATGGACCGTTCCATTCACAGTCCCTGCGGGCCAGGTAATCGTTCACAGTTACAATATGCACCCCTCTTCCACCAATAGCATTAAGATAGGCTGGCAAGTTGGATACCAGTGTTTTTCCTTCTCCTGTAGCCATCTCGGCTATTTTGCCTGAGTGTAACACCATGCCCCCAATCAACTGAACATCATAATGCACCATATTCCATTTCACGGTAAGCCCTGCAGCATCCCACTCATTTTTGTAAATGGCTTTATCGCCCCGTATTTCTACAAAATCTTCCTTGGTGGCCAATTCCCGGTCGTTGCTACTGGCCGTTACTTCCAATTCCGAATTTTCGGTGAACCGGCGGCTGGTTTCTTTTACCAAAGCAAAAGCCTCGGGCAAAAGTTCTTTTAAAATTTCTTCAAGTATTTGATCCTTTTCTTTTTCTAATTTATCTATTCTGTCGTAAACATCCTGTTTGCGTCCAATTTCTTCCGATAATAAATGTTCCCCCTCATGTTTTAAGGCATTTATCTGTTCGTCAATGTCCGACAAATAGTCGGCTATGCGGCTTTTAAACTCCGTTGTTTTTTCCCTAAGCTGGTCGTTGGTTAGTAAAGCGTAGCTATCAAAATGGTTATTAATTTCGGTCACTAATGGCCAAAGGTCTTTAACATCCCGTTGTGATTTATTTCCAAAAATATTGGTAATGCTTTTTATAATGGATCCTATCATGTTTTTATTTCGATTTTATTTTTGGTTCAAATTGCGTTCCAAAAAATAATTTGGCAAATATCGTAGAAAGTTTGGAGTTCTTTATGCAAAGTTCTTAGTCATAATTCAGTTAAGAACTTACAACTTTATCCTACTTTTGCACCCCAACAATGCGAATTTTAATATTAGGCTCAGGAGGCCGCGAATGCACATTTGCCTGGAAACTGGCTCAGGAAATACCGAAAGAAAATATATTTATTGCTCCGGGAAATGCTGGAACATCTGACTACGGAACCAACGTAGAATTATCCATTTTGGATTTTCAAGCCGTAGCCAAATTTTGTATCCAAAATAATATTGATACCCTATTGCCAGGTGGCGAAGATACATTGGTGGCAGGTATTCGCAATTATTTTGAAGGAAATGAAATTTTAAAACATATTTATGTTTTTGGGCCTGATAAAACAGGGGCTTTGCTGGAAGGCAGTAAAGAATTTGCAAAAAAATTTATGGCAAAAAATAATATTCCTACGGCCAAATACCAGTCGTTTGTAAAAGGTGACGAACAGCAAGCCAAGGATTTTTTAAAAACCATGAAACCCCCTTATGTCATTAAAGCCGACGGATTGGCAGCAGGAAAAGGGGTGGTAATTCCTGAAACCTTATTTGAGGCTGAAAGTTGTGTGGATGAAATGCTTGGCGGACAGTTTGGGAATGCCAGCAGCACCATTGTTATTGAAGAATTTTTAAAAGGAATAGAGGTTTCATTTTTTGCAATAACGGATGGTAAGGATTATATATTATTACCCGAAGCTAAGGATTACAAAAGGATAGGTGAAAACGATACCGGGCTAAATACCGGAGGAATGGGTGCTGTTTCGCCAGTTCTCTTCGTTGATGAAAATTTTAAAAATAAAGTAATAGAACAAGTAGTAAAACCAACGATGACAGGTTTGCAAAATGAAACCTTTGGCTATCGGGGTTTTGTATTTTTTGGTTTGATAAATGTAGAAGGAAACCCTTTTGTGATAGAATACAACTGTCGGATGGGCGACCCTGAAACCGAGGTGGTGTTACCACGTTTGAAAAACAGCTTCAGTGAAACTATTGATAAAGCAAGGGACGGAACGTTTTCAGAAATTGTTCCTCAATTGAATGAACGGTTTTGCACAACAGTAATGCTGGTGTCTGGAGGCTACCCTGGTGATTATAGTAAAGGTAAAAATATTAAAATTGGTAAAATAACCGAAAGCATCGTTTTTCATGCCGGAACAAAAATTATTAATAGTCAATTGCAAACAGCCGGTGGCCGGGTAATAGCCGTTAGCTCTTTTGGCAATACAATGACTGATGCCTTGGCCAAAAGTTATGAATCTATAAATAATATTACATTTGAAGGGATGTATTATAGGGGGGATATTGGGAGGGACCTTTTATAATGGTTAATGATGAATGGTTAATGATTATAAACATAGTACCCCGAACATAGAAACTAATAACTTAAAAAAAACATGGAAATCTTAAATAAAATATGGAGTTACATTACCTTTAAAAAAGACCCGAATTCCAAAGGCAACTCTTACCTAAAAGCTATGCATGGCATTAATAAATTATCCATCGCTATGTTTTTAGTGGCCATTGTTATTTTAATTTTTAAGTGTTCTAAGTAATGAAAATTTATACAAAAACAGGTGATAAAGGTGAGACTTCATTAATTGGTGGGGTAAGGGTTAAAAAATCAGACCTGAGAATAGAGGCATACGGTACGGTAGATGAATTAAATTCATGGATGGGTGTAATCAGAAATATTGAAGAAATTAAAAATTCAGATTTGTTTCAAAAAATACAGGATGTGTTATTTACCATAGGTTCGCATTTAGCTTCTCACCCTACAAAAGGAAAAATGAAATTACCTGAAATATTAGAAACCGATATTGTAATGTTGGAAACGAATATTGATAAAATGGAAAATGAACTTATACCTCTTAAAACCTTTGTTCTTCCAGGTAGCTCAGTACAAAATGGATACTGCCACATAGCCCGCACCGTTTGCCGCCGTGCCGAACGCTGTGTGGTTGAACTTTCATTAAATGAAAAAGTAAACGAAATTATTATACGATATATTAACCGTCTTTCCGATTATTTATTTGTTTTGTCGAGGTACATTACCTTAAAACAAAACGGGGAAGACATACCATGGAAGCCCTAGTTAACGACCTCCACCCTGCATATATTGGGCTATCCGCTCAAGATATAATCGGGGAAATGAAAATTCAGGATAAATTTTTAATGCCTTTTGAAAATAAGGAACTGCATTTTTTATGTGTTCAACATTTCCGGTTCTATCAGCCAATTCTGCTAAAATAGCCCCTTTCATATTATAGCAGGCTGCCAATATTGGCACCGATTGATCTTGACCGCTTGGCAATTGTACCGTTATTCGTTTTGTCGTATCGGCTTTGGCAATCATAATATCAGCCAAACTATCGGCTTCATTAAATTTTTCATTATCAAAACACATGCCTGCTATTTTATAGAGATACGTATAGTCTTGCGATGAAACGAATAAAGCATTAAAATTAGCAATGGCTTTATCAATATTATTAAGTCGACCATTACCTACCCCCACTAGTTCAAGCAGTTTAATGTTCTTTGGCTGCTTGGCCATTACTTGTTCGCCAAGTCTTACACCACCTTCATAGTTTCCAGATTTTATATAAATTCTTGCCAGCGAGTCTTTCCACTCCAAATTTGAAGTGTCGGATAGTAACAGATTATTATAGGCAAAGGCTGCAGTGGCATAGTCCTTATTTTTTAAAGCCTGGGCCAAAAGTTTTTTTGAATTATCAGGTTGCTTGCAATTTGAAAAAACCAAAATTGACAATAAAATTGTACAGAACTTTAAAGACTTGTGGGTAGATTTATTTTCCATTATGAAGATAATAATTAGTAATGCTGCGAAAATATTAAAATTTTTCTTGGATTATCGAAATGTTTATAATATGTTTGCCTCCCTGTTTTTGTTTTTAGCTCTACAAAAACACTTTTTTTATCATACATTCTAGTTGCCTGTGAATTATGATAAAATATGAGAGATAAATTACTGCTTCGCCTGATTTTAAAAAGAAAAGACCTTTTTCTAGGGTTGCTTGTATTCCTATTTTTTCATCAAAGTTTTGGTCAATGTGGAAGCATTGAATTAGTTTCCAATCAAAATACTTTATGCCAGCCTGCTCTTTTTAAATGGGTTGTTAAAAATGCACCTGCAGGCTCAGTTTATACATGGAATTATGGCTCTGGTGCCCAAGCCGGGCAAGATACATTTTATGCTTTTATTCAACAACCAGGTAAAGTTTTCGTTACCGTCCAGGTAAAATTTCCTGATAATACGGTTTGCAATATAACAAAGCCAAATTTTGTTGAAGTATTTCCAAAACCAATTCCATTATTTTATGCCTCACGAAAAAAATTATGCGATGGAGCAGATACAGTTACCTATTTTGATATTACACCAAATTCGGTAAAAAGAAGTTGGGTAGTGGATGGTACCAATTATTATAATGCATCAAAAAAACAAAAACACTCCTATTCATCCACTGGTATAAAGAGATTATCATTAGTAGTGGAAGACAATAACGGATGCAGAGCCATTAAAGAATTTGATACCATTGCTATTATTTATAAGGATGTAATACTTGATTTTACAGCTGACAAAACATCAGGTTGCGTGGTAAAAGCGGTTGAATTTAAACCGAATATTGATAGTAACGGACTTAGACTTATTTCCTATAAGTGGCTATTCCCCGGAGGGCAACCTCTTGTTCAAAATAAAAGAAACCCTGATACTGTAAGATACAATGTGGTTGGAAGTTTTTCACCAAGCCTGGAGGTGTTGGCTGAAAACGGATGTATCCATAGTTTTACAAAACAAAATTTTATGGCTTTTGGAATTATTGATAGTATTACTTTGAAAATATCGGATACATCGGTTTGCAAAGGAAGAACGATTATTATTGAAAATTTGAATAAAACATTACCCGGAATTTTTAAATGGACATTACCCGGTACCACATCTATTTTAAAACCCGATCAATATACTTGCAAAGCTAAGTATGACACCATGGGTAAATACAATATTTCAGTAGTATACGATTTTAACGGTTGTGCCATTTCCAAAACTTTAATAAAACACATCCGGGTGAAAGGGGTTAAAGCCGAATATACTTCAAAAGATTATTACCATTGCCTGTTGCCTCATAATGTTCATTTAACCAATTTGTCAAAATCATACGAACCTGGTAAAATGATATACCAATGGATGTATTACAACAATAATAAATTGGTAAGGGTATCAAATAATATTAATGACTCATTTAAGGTAAAGCAAACCGGTCAATACGATTTAGTACTTATCACAAGGCACTCCAATGGGTGTACCGATACGTTTAAGCAATTAAACTATATAAGAAACAAAGAAATAATGCCTGATTTTGATGCGGCATTCAGGGTTGGATGTATCGACCAGTTTATTGAATTTAAACAAAATACGCCTCCAAGTTCCTATAAGGCCCCCGATAAATTTAAATGGACATTTTATAATAATGATAATTCTAAAATTTTGGGGTCTTCGAATTTAGTGGCTCCAAAATTTTCATACCCTGATACAGGTTTTTATACCATAAAAATGGTAGCCGACAATGGAATTGGTTGCAAGGACTCTGTTATAAAAAATCAATTTATAGAAATCGTAAATCCCAGAATTGCTTTTGAATTACTTAATCCTATTATATGTAAAAACGAAGTACTGATAGGTAATGGAAAATCGGAACCTGCCCAGGCCAAGTTTCATTATTTTTGGTACGTTAAGCATAAAACAGATGGGGACGGATTTATAAAGGAAACCGAAAACCTAAGAGAGAGTATAGGCAAAGCCGGGGAATACAATTTTAAATTTGCCCATGAAATAAACAAAGGCTGCCGTGACAGTATAATTAATAATGATCTGGTGAAGATTAACGGTATTAGTGCCCAAATGGAACTGGATACCTTTGATGGTTGTACCCCACTTATGGTAAAACCTGTGGTAAAAATTACTGAAAACTTCCATTTTGGAAATACCAGTGATAAGGTTAAATATAAATGGTCGGCCTCTCCCTCTAATAATGTAATTATTTCAAATGATACATCCAGAACCCCACAATTCAATTTTAACCTTACGGGTGAATATATAATTACTTTAGAAGTATATAATAGTACTGATTGTAAATACACTTTAAATTCTCAAAAGATTTATGTAGGTGTGATAGCCGGTATTGATGTAAGTGACGATAAAGTATGTGCAGGCCAGGAGGTTATTTTAACAAATAAATCATCCCTTAATCCAACAAAAATTGAATGGTTATTGCAACCCGGAACTTTTACAAATGATGCCCTTAACAAAAATCAAATAAAAGTTAATTTTAAAGATGATGCCTTACATGTGGTAGGTTTAATAGCCAATAAGCTTGATCATTGTTACGATACAGTTTACAGAACCATCCAATCTATAATTGTAAAAGCGAATTTTAAGGCCTTGGAAACGCACATGAAATGTGCCCCAGTGTATGCCCAGTTGGAATCTTACTCGAAATATGCCGATTCACTAAGATGGGATTTTGGAGATGGGAATCTGGTAACAACAACAGATCCTTTGGTAGCTAATATTTATAGAAAAAATACTGGTTCGCTAGAGGGATACAACATTTCACTAATTGCTGAGAGCCTTGAAGGATGCAGCGATACCTTGGTAAAAGAAGATTATATAAAAGTGAGTGGCCCTGTACCAGGTTTTGAATTATCGAACCACGAAGGCTGTGAACCTTTGCATGTAATATTTAAAAACACAAGTTCTGATGTTTTTAAACATTATATAAATTATGACGATGGTTCGCCTTTGGATTCAACCTTTGGCAAATACACCTATACCATTATTAGTAAGGGATTGAATGTGCAAGACTATTTGCCCAGAATGTATGCCATTGATTCGTCGGGGTGTAAAGCTGAATTTGAAAGCCCAGTGAAAGTAAGAGTAAAGCAAAACTCACTAGCCGATTATACCTTAAGCGATTCTATATTGTGCGAAAACCAAAAGATAACCTATGTGGATAAGGCTGTTTTGGTAACCAGTTCTGATTTTTATTTATTTAAAACAGGAGGAAACACCATTAAACTTACAAGTACTGATGTAATATTTGACACCATAGGCACCTACAAGTTTATGCAAATTGTTAAAAATTTGAATGCTTGTGAAGATACGGCTAAAACTACAATTGTGGTTTACCCAAACCCAAAAGCTGATTTTATAATGGCCGACACTTTATGCCAATTAAAGGTTCTAAATTTTATTGATAAATCGACCGGGGCCTACCCTATTGCTAAGTATCATTGGGAGGTATTGAACCCAAATACACCCATAATTTATGATTTTGTAAATATTAAACATTCGTTTGCCAACTACGGGCCAGCATCGGTTGGGCTTACGGTTACGGATATAAATCAATGCAGGAACACCCGATTAGTAAATTTAATGGTGCCAAATCCGGCGGATATTCCACCTGGTGAACTAAAAGTGGTAAGTGTGAACACTGACAGTTCGATACACATTAACTCTAAATCCACCAATTATAACCGCTTTTTATTAAGTAACTTTTATCATACCGATCAGTTGGATTTAATCAAAACCACTGGTTCAAATAATGAGGTAATATTTAATTATTACAAACGTAATATTTTAGACACCTCCGTTTGCTTTGATTTAAAAACACTAGATGTATGCGGCTACGAAAGCCCAAATGGAATAAAACATTGTACTATATTTTTGAAAGTGGCGGGCAATAAACCGTTTACCAATCAGTTAACCTGGACCCCTTATATTGGCTGGCCTGTTATTGACAATTATGCCGTTTATCGCAAAAAACAAGGGGAAACAAATTACAGCCTTTTAATAACGCTTGGTTCTGAAACCAATGCCTATCTTGATTCGGGGTTGTGCAATTTATCGTATACGTATTTTGTAAGGGCTAATTACAATTCTTTGTTTTCGCATAGTAATACTGCTACCAATACCCCAAAATTTGAATTTCCACCATCTTATACTGATATTAAAAATGTTTCGGTTATTGATAATAATACCATTGAAATAAAATGGCACCCTCAATCTAATATTAATTTTTTTAATTACACCTTGTATCGCACCAATGTGCAGACATACGAAACTAACCTAATTATTACCACTACCAACTCCTATATTGATACGGATGTGAATACTGATTTGTATAATTATATTTATCAGGTATCGGAAGCCGATAAATGCGGATTTCAAAGTAAACCGCTTGTGGAAGGTAAAAATATTGTTCTAAAAACTAATAGTGCTGATTACACATGCTTTGCCAATTGGGATACCTACAAAACCTGGACTAGTGGAGTAAAAGAATATAACCTGCAAATAGAAAAAGAAGGGGATTTTAAAACAATTTATAAGACAAGCAATTTGGATAGTGCCTATACCCACGACCAAAATCTGGAAAACATACATGGCCCCTACTGCTACCGTTTAATGGCAGTATCAGGCGATGAACAGGACACCAGTTTTTCCAATATTTCGTGTGTTATATCTCCATCTACGTTGTTTTTCCCTAATGCTTTTTCGCCTAATGGCGATGGTATTAATGAATCGATTAGCGTAAAATCGTTGTTTGTGTACGATAATACCCACCTTAGCGGACGAAACTTTACGCTAGAAATATTTAATCGCTGGGGCGAACGTGTTTTTTTGAGCCACTCGGTAGACGGTGAATGGGATGGTATATACCAAGGTAAGATGGTGCAAAGCGGGGTGTATAGTTACCGGCTAAAGGCCTTTGGGGTAGATAACAGAAGCTATTCGCTTAAGGGGACGATTACCATTATTAAATAAAAATAACAAAAAACGATACCTATTGGGTATTATAAAGATTTTTTCATGGGCATTAGAATTTAAAGAAAGGACGCTGTGAAGCGTCCTTTTCTTATTGTACCTCACCCCCCGACCCCCTCTCCTAAGGAGGAGAGGGGGAGTGTGACGCGGAATATTAATATAAAGTATATTGGAAATTGGCTAGGGTTCGGGGTTTAGGAGGAGGTTTAATGTTGATATTGTTCCGGTGAGGATTTGGTGGGATGGGATGGTGAGTGGCAGATAGCCGGGGGCTGTGACATTAATAGTGTAAGTGCCTGCAGCTGCGGGGGATATTTCGTAATGGCCGTTGGGTTCGGAAATGGTGCTGTATTCATTGGCTCCTACTGTGATGGTGGCTCCGGCGATGGGAAGGGTGGTGGCGGAATCGGTGACTGTGCCGCGAACTCCGGCTGTGCCTGCACCGCGGACAAGGAAGAGGCAATGATCGAATATGAATTGATTGCGAATGGCGGGTTCGGTGCGGAAGATTTCCTGACCATCGAGCATCATGGACATGAGGGCTGTGTGCAGGGCATTGTTTGCTTCTACTTTGACTTCGGCTTGTATGGAGGCTGTTTCTTCATTATTAAGAAAGGACTGATGAGGGGGGGCAAAGCCTGAACGGGCTGAGGCAAGGATGCCGGGGAATGCAGGGGGCATATTGTCGTTATTGAGTAATTCGGATTCGTAGGTATCGGTAAATGCTACGGCACTATTGAGAAGACCTTCGATGGCATCCCAATTATCATTGGAGGCACCTGCGTAATAAGACTGGCCGGCGGCATCGTAGTAGGTATTGTGCTGGGATGATGGCCAAGCTGAGGCTATGTAACGCTTGAGCCGCTGGAATAGGGCACGGCAACTTTCGGCCTGGGCGATGAGCTGGGTGTGATTGGCTTTGGCGGCGGCGGTTCGTTGCATATCATCGGGGAGTTGTTTGGTAATCTCGATGCCATCGAGATTATCGGTGATGTAGGAGGCGATGTACTTAGGCTTGAAGCCTGTGAAAAGAGCGAGATGCTGCCCACAGCTATTCCAAGCAAGGGTGGCGATGGTGTAGAGTTCCTGCTGTGTGCAGTTGTAGGTTGGTTTTGTCATAGTTATATTATTTAGATTAACGAATAACGGAAATGAGTAAATATTAGTTATGTATGAAATATAAAAATGATTAATTTTTAAAATTAAATGACATTTAGATTGGAGGTATGTGATAATAGAAGAAGCTTATATTTTAAAAGATGAAAACAATGGATTGAAGGATGTTGATTATTAATTGATTAATTGATTTGATGGAAGGATATGATTTTTATTTATGGATGGGATTAATGGATATATGGGGTTGTTTTTATGGAAATAGATAGGTGGTATTATATTTCTATTTTTATTTTTTTGGTGATTATATAAATTGCTTAGACTGCTTTTTAAAGTGTAATGGGTGGCTATAAAATTTTGAAGTTTGGGAGTGATTTAACCTCACCCCCGGCCCCTCTCCTAAAAAGGAGAGGGGAATGTTCTTCCGATTAATTAAAGATTTTGAAAAAATTATGGATTTAGATTGGTATTATTTTAGGTTAGATTGAGGATATTTGGGTTTAGATAATGCTTATTGATTGCGTAATTTATTATATGGATTGGCGGATTGAGCATACTGTTGTTCAGATTTAGATTATAGATGTTTAGATTTAGATTATTGGCGCTTAGATTTACAATATTGGTCTTTAGATTTACAATACTGGTCTTTAGATTTAAAATACTGATGGTTTTTTGGAGAAAAGGTGGCTTAAAAATGGGATAGGATGACACTTTGTGGTGAAAATGGGGTTTTTATTGAAAAATGTGACTTTTGGGACTTTGGGGACTGATGAATATTGTCGGAATCAGAATTTACAGGATTTGAGAATTGGCTGGATTATGAATGCAAATATTTTCTTAACTGCCGACAAGTAGGGATAAGTTATGATTTATGGACTAATTGTATTAGCCAGAGGCTTAAGGAAAACTTGCTCGCGAGACGCGAGCAAGAGCTGGGAGCTGTTTGAAGGGCAAATAGAAGAAACAAAATATTCAGCAGAAAGCCTGGCAAAGGTTTTAAAACTGGCCTGCGTAAAAGCAAAAATTAATAAGCCGGTTTCACTCCATTGGCTTAGGCATAGCTATGCTACTCATTTATTAGAGAGTGGAACAGATTTGCGATTAATTCAAGAATTATTAGGACATAACAGTAGTAAGACCACAGAGATTTACACTCACGTTAGCACTAAAAGTTTACAGAATATAATATCCCCTTTTGATAATTTGTAATTCTTTTAATATAGTTTCGCAAACAAATAAAACAACCAAATGGTAAGGTTATCTATTTGATTTTTGATAGCTTTGCTTACCTTTGGTTGTGTTATAAACTAGTTAGCGCCAATTTTTAAAAACCACCTCAAACAATGAAAATTTCATCAATTAAGATTCAAAATGAACGAAGCATAAAAAATGTAATCTGCGATAAAGTACCTCCTTTGATGGTTATCGCAGGGCCAAATGGGGCAGGGAAGTCAACGCTACTTAATGCATTGAATAAACAAAATGGAGGACAAGTTTTGTATGTTGGACCTCACAGAAATTCAAGGAGACAGCAAGTCTTATATCGCAGTTTGATTTCCCGTGATATTGATATGGAAAGTATATTAAAGCAAGGCAGCATAAATAACAATATTGAAGGTGTAAGGATTTTTGATGCTAATCGAGACGCTTGGGACTCTGACGAAGCGCTAAACTATTTAAAGCATGGGTTATGTCAATTAGAAATTGAACGTAAGGATTCGATTTCAGCAATTTATGATAGAGATGGGAAAATTGACAAGGGGGTCTTACCTGATATTTGGTTGCCTCTGAAAGAATTAACAGAAAATCTTTTACCACATTTATCCTTTAGCAGTATTGATACAGACAATCGCGACAATATCAAATGTTTGTGGCAGGTTCATTCGAAAAGTACAATTGTAGACCTTGATGAGTTAAGTTCTGGAGAAAAGGCTGTAATACAAATATTTTATCCTTTAATTGAACAAAGAATAAAGCGGATTCTTAAATCAATAAAAAGCCCAGATATCATTGATAGTGCACATGAAATTTGTGTTTTAATTGATGAGCCAGAATTACATTTACATCCAAATCTTCAATTGAAAATATTTGATTATTTTCGAGTACTATCCAATGAAAAGGGGGTTCAAATAATTATTGCTACCCATTCCCCAACAATTGTTGAATATGCCTCATCAAATGAATTATACCTCTTAAGACCATATGAGCTTTTAAATGAAGGAGAAAATCAACTTATTCAAATTGCCACAGATGAGGAAAAGTTATTCTTCTTAAAAACAGTATTTGGAACAACTTCAAACCTTACTGCAATGCAACCAGTAATAATTGTAGAAGGAATTAAAGAAAAGAACTCTTCAAAAGTGGTTGCTGATCGTAAATTATTCAGGGCATTAAATGAAAAGTTTGATAGAGTTACTATGATTGCAGGTGGAGGAAAATCAGAATGTTTGAAGCTAATTGATACCCTAGAAGATGCTTTAAAAGTATTTTCCCCAAACTTAAAAGTGGTTGGGTTATTAGACAGGGATATAGTTGAAGTAGTCCAAAATGATAAGGTTTTTACCTTGCCGGTGTCAATGATTGAGAATTTCCTAATAGATCCTTATTGTATATGGGAATCAATTCAAGCCGTACTTGAAAAAACTGGAATCTCAAATATTGCCGAACTCGAAGATATTATTAACACACTACTGGATGAATTAGAATCTTTTGAAAAAGAAAGAAGGG